>NZ_JBGCAQ010000008.1:0-322046 GCF_041261405.1 Streptacidiphilus sp. EB103A
CTGATCCACCCCGAAGGGCTTCACCGTTCGACTTGCATGTGTTAAGCACGCCGCCAGCGTTCGTCCTGAGCCAGGATCAAACTCTCCGTGAATGTTCTCGGGATATCCCGATCGCACCCGCGAAAGAGCGGCACGACGATCAGCGGAATAGCCGACCTCGTACACTGCGTCCTCGCTAGTGTTTACTACTATTTTTTCCCAAAGGAACCTCGACCGCCCACAGAATTGCAGGCGGACGGGGTATCAACATTTGGCGTTGACTTTTGGCACGCTGTTGAGTTCTCAAGGTACGGACGCTTCCTTTGAGGCCGTTTCACCGGCACTCTCCGGGCGCTTCGTTCTGTTCTCACCTTAGCAGATTCGTTTCGTCCGGGCGAACCGTCCGAATTTCGTTTCTGCACCCTGCTGAGCTGGGCTGTCGCTTGGCGACCGGAGTTACGTTACCGCATTTTCCGGATGTCCGGAAATCGCGGCTGCTAATTCGCACGACAAAGCGAACCCGTCCGAATCCGACGCATGCGTCGACTCGAAAAGTTCAGTTTCGAAGTGGCGGATAAGCTTGGCAACTTTGGTCACGTGAGGACCGGTGCGGCGAGGCGAAGCCCCGTACGACGTACCGGCCCGAATCAGGCGACTCGGCCAACACTAGACGACCCTGGGGGATACGTCAAACATCGGGGGTGAAGATCCTTTGGAATCCTCACCCCCGATGCCGTCGACGCAGGTCAGGCCGTGGGAATGAGCTCCACGGCGGCCAGGCTTCGCTTGCCGCGACGGAGCAGGAGCCAGCGGCCGTGCAGGAGGTCGGCGGTGGTGGGGGCGGCCTCCTCGTCAGTCACCTTGGCGTTGTTGAGGTAGGCACCGCCCTCCTTGACTGCGCGTCGGGCGGCCGACTTGCTGGGGACCAGGCCGGTGGCGGCTAGCAGGTCGACGACGCTGGCGAGTTCACCCACCTGGGCCTGCGGGAGCTCCGCGACGGCCGCGTCCAGGGTGGCGGCGTCCAACTCGGCGAGGTCGCCCTGGCCGAAAAGGGCCCTGGAGGCGGCGATCGCTCGGTCGAGCTGCTCCTGGCCGTGCACCAGTACGGTGACGTCCTCGGCCAGGGCCCGCTGTGCTGTGCGGGCGGCCGGCTTCTCGACGGTCTGCCGCTCCAGCTCCTCGATCTCCTCCTGCGAGCGGAAGGTGAAGATGCGAAGGAAGTTGGCCACGTCGCGGTCGTCCGCGTTCAGCCAGAACTGGTAGAAGGCGTACGGGGAGGTCATCTCTGCGTCCAGCCAGATGGCGCCGCCCTCGGTCTTGCCGAACTTGGTGCCGTCCGCCTTGGTGATCAGCGGGGTGCCGAGGGCGTGAACGGACTTGCCCTCGGCCTTGCGGATCAGTTCGGTGCCGGCCGTGAGGTTGCCCCACTGGTCGCTGCCACCGGTCTGCAGGGTGCAGCCGTAGCGGCGGTTCAGCTCCAGGTAGTCCATGCCCTGGAGGACCTGGTAGCTGAACTCCGTGTAGCTGATGCCGGCGTCGGAGTTGAGCCGTCGGGCGACGGCCTCCTTGGCGATCATGGTGTTGACCCGGAAGTACTTGCCGATGTCGCGCAGCAGGCTGATCGCCGACATCCCCGAGGTCCAGTCCAGGTTGTTGACGACCCGGGCCGCGTGCGGTCCCTCGAAGTCGAGGAACCGCTCGACCTGGCCGCGGAGCCGGAGCACCCACGCGGCGACCGTCTCCGGGTCGTTGAGGGTGCGCTCGGAGGTGGGGCGGGGGTCACCGATGAGCCCGGTGGCGCCGCCCACCAGGGGCAGCGGGAAGTTCCCCGCGTTCTGGATGTGCCGCATGGTGATCAGCTGCACCAGATTGCCGATGTGCAGGCTGGGCGCCGTCGGGTCGAAGCCGCAATAGAACGTGACCGGACCGTCCGCGAATGCCTTGCGCAGTGCGTCCTCGTCGGTGGAAAGGGCGATCAGCCCGCGCCACTTCAGCTCGTCGACGATGTCCGTCACGGTGTCGCTTCTCCTTCGGTCCGGTGCCGGCGGTGGTCCGCACAGCCTGACCGAGCCTACGCGGTTCCTGCCACTCGATTCCTCTCGGCTTCGGCGTGGAGCTGCTCCGACTCGGTGAGGCGTTCGCCCAGGCGCCTGGCAGTGCTGGGCGCGGCGATGACGGCCACGACCGCGGCCAGCAGCCAGCCGCCGGCGACGATGGGGAACCAGTGGCCCGGCCCCGAGGACGGGTAGGGGACGACGTTGCGGTAGAGGGTGTAGCCGAGCAGGGCCAGGGCGGCGAGGGGGATGACGATCTGCCACATCGGCACCGGCATCCGGCGCTGGACGAAGATCAGCCGGATCGCGCCGATGGTGGTGAGGGCGTAGGCGACCAGCAGGATCAGGGTGCCGATGGTGCCGCCCCAGACGAAAGTGGACTCCGGTACGGCGGAGAAGGCGACGATGCACAGGCCCAGGACCAGCGCCATCGTCGCGCTGACGAGGACCGCGGCGCGGGCCGGGGTGCCGTAGCGGGAGACCCGGCCCAGGCCGCGTTCGCCGAAGCCGTCCCTGCTCATCGCGTAGAGCAGGCGGGCCGAGCCGACGGTGCAGGCGAGGCAGCAGCCGAAGGCGCTGACGGTGGCGCCGAGGGTGACCAGATTGCCGACCCACGAGCTGAGATAGCTCGCGCCGAGGTCGCCGATCAGGGAGGACGAGGAGCCGAAGGCGGCGACGCCGGTCTTGCCGGCCCCGAAGCCCATCATCTCGACGGCGGTGACCACGACGAAGAAGGCGCCGCCGAAGAGGGTGGTGCCGAGGATCGCCCTGGGAATGTCGCGGCGGGGGTTGAGCGACTCCTCGCCGAGGGTGGAGGCGGCCTCGAAGCCGGCGAAGGAGAGGAAGCCGAAGACCACGCCGAGGAAGAGGGCGGACGGGGCGGTCCCGGGCGGCACCGAGAAGACGGACATGGTGAAGCCGTGTCCGGCCGGGGCGTTGCCGGCGATCAGCCGGACCAGGACCACGGCGGTGACGATCAGGATCAGCGCGACGGTCGCGCCCTCCACGGTGAGCAGCACATTGGTGCCGCGGCGGACCGAGGCGATGGTCAGCCAGCAGGCCAGCAGCAGCACCACGCCGGTGAGGATGAACGGGGCGTCCACCGGCGGGTTCGACCAGGCGCCGGTGCGCTGCAGGAAGGAGACGCCGAAGATGCCGACCACGGAGGAGGTGGTGACGCCGTAGAACAGGTAGGTGCCGACCAGGCCCCAGCCGGCGACCACGCCGCTGCGGGGGCCGAGGGTGGCGCCGACGAAGGCGTAGACCGAGCCGGCGTGCTGGTAGTACTGGCACAGCCGGACGAAGACATAGGCCACCAGCAGCACGCCGACGGCGGCGATCAGGAAGGCGAGGGGGACGGCGCGGCCGACGCTGGGCGCGGCGGCCTGGGGGTTGATGTTGACGGCCATGCTGGGTGCCATGAGTGCCATGGAGAGTCCCACGGCCTGCCAGACATTGAGGCTGGGGCGCAGTCCCCGCTGTGCGGGACGGTCGGTGGGGGTGGTCAGGGTGGAGTCGGACATGCCAGGTCCTTCCGCCGGGGGCGAGCGTCACGTCATCGCGCGGTACGTAGTGTGCTCGCGGCTTGTTACGGGCGTAAGGGGGCCTACGTGTAGAGCCTGGTGGCGTTGTCGGCGCCGATGAGGCCGGCGATGCGGGCGGCCTCGGCGGGGCGCAGGCCGGCGTCCCTGGTCCAGTTGGTGATCGCGTCGCGGAAGGCGCCGGCGCCGACGAGGTGGAGCTCGGGGAGGCCGTAGGCGTCGGTGGAGAACAGGACCTTGCCGAAGGGGGCCAGCTCCAGGGTTTCGGCGAGCAGGCGGGGGGCGGCCGGGCCGGTGTAGGAGAGGGTCAGGCCGACGTCGCAGTAGACGTGCGGGAAGGCCTGGGCGAGCCAGGCGGCCTGGCGGTGGTACGGGTAGCAGTGCAGCAGCACCAGCGGGGTGCCGTGCGGCTCCACGGCCCTGATGAAGTCGGTGAGGAGGGACGGGTCCGACCGATGGAGCGTCAGATCGGGGTCGCCGAAGCCGGTGTGGATCTGGATCGGGAGGCCCAGGTCGACGGCGGTCCAGAGGAGGTGGCGCAGCAGGGTCGGGTGGGTGAGACGGGGGTTGCCGCTGCGGGCAGACTCGGCGAGGTGCTCGCCGGCGGCGTGGGCGACTTCGGCGGGGGCGGGGCGGGCCGGGTCGATGTCCAGGCCGTGGCGGTAGGCGAGGACGGATTTCACTGCGATGGCGTCGGCGGCTCGGACGGCCTCGGCGATGGCGGTGCGGGTGGTCTCGCCCCAGTGGGCGGCGGTGGAGGTGGCGGCGGTGGCGGCCTGTTGGGCGACGTGTTCCAGGCGGACGACCTCGCGGACGGGGGTGCCGGAGAGGGCGGCGAAGGCGGGGAGGTCGAGGAGGGGGGAGCCTGCGGCCGTCTGGAGGCCGGTGTCGATGAAGCAGGAGTCGAGTGCGGCGGCGTGGAGGAGGCGGCGGGCGGATTCGGTGGGGCCCAGGGACGCGCGGGCCGCGAGGTAGGTGTCGGGGGTGGGGTGGCGACCTGCGTCGAGGACGGGGCCGCAGGTGCGGAGGACGGCGAGGCCCAGGGCGGAGTCCCAGGGGGTGGTGCCGGGGGGTGGGGGGCGGTCGGACTCTGTGAGGAGGGAGGCGAAGGCTTCGGGGGTGAGGGGGTGGGGGGTGAGGGGGTCGGGGGCGACGATGCTGTGGGTGTGGTGGTCGATCAGGTGCACGGGGCCTCCGGGGGTGGGGGCTGCGGGTTGTGCGGGTTGGGGGTGGTTGGTCGCGCAGTTCCCCGCGCCCCTTTGGTAGGTGCGGGGTTGGGGTGGTGCGGGGGTGCGGGTTGGGGGTGGTTGGTCGCGCAGTTCCCCGCGCCCCTGAGGTGGGAGCGGGGTTGGGGTGGTGCGGGGGTGCGGGTTGGGGGTGGTTGGCGGCGCGGGCGGTTGAAACAAGCACAGCCCCGCGCCGCTGGGGGTTAGTAGCGCCAGCGGGTTTGTTCGGCGATTTGGGTGGGGGTTTGGTTGGTGAAGAGGGTGATTTCGGCTTGGCGGACGGCCTGGATGGCGTGGAAGAGGGGGTCGCCCAGGGCTTCGTGGAGGGTGGTGGAGCGGGTGAAGGCGGCTAGGGCCTCGGGGGCGGTTTCGGGGAGGCGGGGTGGTGGGGTGGGGAGATGGGACGGGTCGCCGTTGACCTCGGCGGGGAGGGTGGCTGCGGTGTCCAGGCCAGCCAGGGCGGTGGCGATGGTGCCGCCGAGGGCCAGGTAGGGGTTGGCGGCGGCGTCGAAGCACTTGATCTCGGCGTTGGCGGAGCGGCCGGAGATCAGCCGCAGTGCGGCCTCGCGGTTCTCCAGGCCCCAGCACTGGTAGGCGCCGGCCCAATGCGAGGGGACCAGGCGGAGGTGGCTGGCCGGGCTGGGGGCGCCCAGCGCCAGCAGCGCGGGGAGGGCGTCGAGGATTCCGGCCAGGAAGGACTCGCCCTCCTTGGTGAGCTGGTGCCGGCCCTCGCCGCCGGTCATCAGGTTTCTGCCGTCGCGCCAGGCGCTGAGGTGGAGGTGGGCGCCGTTGCCGACGGTGCCGGGTTCGAAGGAGGGGGCGAAGGAGGCCCGCAGGCCGTGGCGGGCGGAGACGCCTCGGATGGTCTGGCGGACCAGCACGGTGGTGTCGGCTGCGGCCACGGGCTCCTCGGCGGCGACCGAGACCTCGAACTGGCCTGCGGCGTACTCGGGGTGGATCTGCTGGAGGTCCAGGCCCTGGGCCTCCAGGGCCTGGAGCAGGTCGCGGAGGTAGTCGGAGAGGTCGGTGAGGCGGTGCAGGCCGTAGGCGGGGCCGTTCTCGGCCGGGTCGGTGCCGTCGGGGCGGCGGAGGACCCATTCGACCTCGTAGGCCGCCAGCAGGCTCAGCCCCCGGGCGCGGGCCTGCTCGGTCATCCGGCGGGCGAACAGTCGCTGGCAGGCGGGGTGCGGGGTGCCGTCCTGGGCGTAGCGGTCGGCGGGGGCCCAGGCCCAGCCCGGCTGGGCGGCGAGCGGGACCGCGCGCTGCAGGTCGGGGAAGAGCCGCAGGTCGCCGTCGGGTCCGCCGAGGAAGCGGCTGGTGGTGGTGGAGTCGTCGACCAGGAAGACGTCGAAGACCGGGGACATGCCGACGCCGTCCCGGACGGCCTCGTCCAGTCTGCGCAGCGGGATGGCCTTGGTGCGGGTGATCCCGGCGTTGTCCACCCAGCTCAGCGCGAGTCCGACGACGCCCTCGGCGGCGAGTTGAGCCCGGGTCAGATGGGACTGTGCTGACCGTTCTTCGTCCATGGGAGCCCATGGTGCCGTGTGGGGGCCCTGTGGCGCGAGAGGGCGGCACGCACCGGAGTGACGGTGGTCACCCTGGCGGCGACGGCCTTGGGCTTCCTGGCGTCTTTATGTCATCATCTGAAGACATCAACTGATGACAATCTCTGGGAGAACGCCGATGGATGCCACACATGCTGCGCCCGGCGGTCTTCGTGAACGCGCTCTGGTGCCGGTGCTGGTGTTCCTCGGCATGGTGGTCGCGGTCATCAGCAGCCTGGGGTCGCCGCTGGTGCCCACCATCGCCTCCGTCGACCATGTCTCGCTGTCCGACGCGCAGTGGTCGCTGACCATCACCCTGCTGGTCGGCGCCGTCGCCACGCCCACGATGGGGCGGCTCGGCGACGGGCCGCACCGGCGACGGGTGATCATCGGCGCCATCACGGTGGTGCTGCTGGGCAGCGTGCTGGCGGCGCTGCCGCTCGGGTTCGGCTTCCTGATCGTCGGACGGGGCATGCAGGGCCTCGGCCTGGGCCTCACCCCGCTGGCCATCGCCACGGCGCGGGACGCGCTGCCGGCCGAGCGGTCGCGCCCCGCCGTCGCGCTGCTCTCCATCACCACGGTGGCCGGTGTCGGCCTGGGCTACCCGCTCACCGGGCTGATAGCGGAGTCCTGGGGCGTGCACGCCGGCTTCTGGTTCGGGGCGATCATCAGTGCGCTGGCGCTGACCGCCGCCGTTCTGGTCGTGCCGAACGCGCGGGGACGGGAGAAGCGTCCGCTGGACGCGCCCGGCGCGGTGCTGCTGGCCGTCGGGTTGGCCGCGCTGCTGCTCGCGCTGAGCGAGGGCGGGCTCTGGGGCTGGGGCTCGGCCCGGCTGCTCGGCCTGACCGTTGCCGCGCTGGTGCTGCTGGCCTGGTGGACCTTCCACGAACTGCGCACCGCGCACCCGCTGGTGGACCTGCGGTCGCTGCGGAACCGGGTGGTGCTCACCGCCGATGTGTCCGGGCTGATTGCCGGCGTCGCGATGTACATGTTGATGTCGATGGTGACCCGCTTCGTCCAGACGCCCTCCTCCGCCGGATACGGATTCGGGACCTCGGTCCTGGTCACCGGCCTGGTGCTGCTGCCGTTCTCGGTGGCCAGCGTCGCCTCCAGCAAGCTGGTGCCGCTGCTGGCCCGGCGCACCTCCACCGCGCTGGTGCTGCCGGTGGGCTGCGCGGTCTCGCTGCTGTCGATGGCGATGTTCCTGTTCGGCCGCAACAGCCTGTGGGAGCTCTTCGTGATCATGGGCGTCGCCGGGCTGGGCGTCGGCTGCACCTTCGCGGTGATGCCCGGACTGATCGTCGCCTCGGTCCCCGCGGACGAGACCGGCAGCGCCATCAGCTTCAACCAGGTGCTGCGGACCGTGGGCTACTCCACCGGCAGCGTGCTGAGCGCGGTGATCCTGGAGGCGCACACCCCCGCCGGGCGGCTGCTGCCCGAGAACAGCGGATACCAGGCCGCCGCCTGGCTGGGTTGCGCGGTCTGGGTGGTCACCGCCGTGGTTACCATCGTCCTGCCGCGACGGGGAGCCCGCGTGCGGAGCACGGTGACCGTGGACGAGGAGCTGCTGATGGACGAGAGCATCGCCGACGCCGAGACGGCGGAGGACAGCGTCTCCGCTGTGCCCGGACCGGGCCGCCGGTGAGCACGCCCAGGCGACGGGATTCGGCCCGCAGTCGCGAACTGCTGCTGGCGGCCGCGACCGACCTCTTCGCCGAGCGCGGCTTCGACCGCAGCACCATCCGGGAGATCGGCGAACGGGCCGGGGTGGACCCGGCCCTGATCGCCCGCTACTTCGGCGGCAAGGCCCAGCTCTACCTGGCCACACTGCAGTTGGACCAGCTCAACGCCAACCCGGCCGACCTGTTGGAGCCCGAGCGGGTCAGAGCCCTGCTCGACGGCGCGACGAAGCGCGGCCCGGGGCCGATCCACCGGGCCGCGGTCGCCCCGCACGAGGATCCCGAGGTGCAGGCCGCCGCCGCCGAGCAGTTGCACCGGCGGCTGGTCGACCCGCTGTGCGAGCGCTTCACCCGCGAGGGCCTGGACCGGCCGCAGCTGCGGGCGGAACTGGCCGTGGCCGCCTTCATCGGGGTGAGCCTGTCGCGGAGCAGCGGGACCTTCGCGGCGCTGGCGGAGGCCGAGACCGAGGAGATCGTCGGGCTGGTGGTGGAGTTGCTGACACCGCGAGCCTGACGGTTGGTCAGGCGGTCTGTGTGCGCCGCTTCTTGGGGACATGACGGCGGTAGGGGCTCACGGTGGGATCGTCGGTGATCCAGAAGCGCCAGGGGATGTCGGCCGCCGAGGAGACGCCGGTACGCGGGCCGGTGGAGACGGCTTCGGGTCCCGGCGGCGTTCCGGGCAGGATCCTGACCGGGGTGCCCGGCGAGCAGGCGTCGACGCCGTTGACGGCGCGGTCGAGGCCGAGGGCGGAGGCCAACCGGGCCGGGCCCCGGGCGAGGTCGGCATCGTTGCGGGAGCTGGGGCGGCGACGACGGGCCAGGAGGTGGCCGGAGCGGATCTCACCCGCGCGGAGCAGCACGCCGGAGGCGGTGGTGCCGGGGCCTGTCACCAGATTGGCGCAGAAGTGCATGCCGTAGGTGAAGTAGACGTAGACATGGCCGGGCTCCCCGAACATGACCGCGTTGCGGGCGGTCCTGCCCCGGTAGGAGTGAGCGGCGGGGTCGGCGGCGCCGCTGTATGCCTCGACCTCGGTGATCCGCAGCTCCACCGTTCCCTCGGGAAGCTCGGAGACCAGCGTCCGGCCGAGCAGGTCGGGGGCGACAAGCTCCGCCGGGCGGTCGAAGAAGCTGCGGCCGAGGGCGGCGGGGGCGGGGCGGGGCATGGGGTCGAGGGTACTGTCCGGGGTGGCCCGCGGGGTCCCTGCGGGGGCCCGGCGGCGTCCGGCACGGGTAGCGTTGGGGCCGACGAACCAGCGCTACGCAGGAGGTTGAACACGTGTCTGCAGCAAGGCGGCCCCTCCCCCACGACTTCCACCCGCCGGTACCGGAGCTCTCCGTCAGCAGCGAGGACATCGCCGACGGCGGCACCCTTCCGGACGACCACGTCTACAGCGAAGGCAATCTGTCGCCGCAGCTCAGCTGGGCCGGGGCGCCGGCCGGGACCAAGAGCTACGCGGTCACCTGCTACGACCCGGACGCGCCGACCGGCAGCGGGTTCTGGCACTGGACGGTGTTCGACATCCCGGCGAACGTGACCGAACTGCCCAGGGGCGCCGGCAGCGGCGACTTCAAGGGGCTGCCCGAGGGCGCCGTGCAGGTCCGCAATGACTACGGCACCCGGGACTTCGGCGGCGCCGCGCCGCCGCCCGGCGACGGCTCGCACCGCTACGTCTTCACCGTCTACGCCGTGGACCAGGAGAAACTGGGTCCCGACGCGGAGGTCTCGCCGGCCGTGGTCGGCTTCAACCTCCGCTTCCACGCGCTGGCGCGCGGACAGGTGATCGCCGAGTACGCCGCCCCGGAGGGCTGAGCAGCCGAAATTGCGTTGTTCCGGGGGCGGTCCGGCCCGCACAGTGGTCTCGCGTACTCCGAGGGGAACAGCCCTCGGAGTACGCGGCGCCGCCGTGCGGGCGGGGCACATCCTGTACCGCCTGGAGGTGGCCGGAATGCGCAACACACTCGTGCTGAACGCGAGCTACGAGCCGCTGTCGACGGTATCGCTGCAGCGTGCCGTGGTGCTGGTGCTCCAGGACAAGGCCGTGGTCGAGCACGCGCACCCGCTGCGCCGGGTCCGGGCCGCCTCGGTCGATCTGCCGGTGCCCCGGGTGGTGCGGCTGCGGCGCTATGTGCGGGTGCCGTTCCGACAACGGGCTCCGTGGTCACGGCGTGGAGTACTGGTACGGGACGGGTTCCGCTGCGCCTACTGCGGGCGGCGGGCGACCACCGTCGACCATGTGCTGCCGCGGTCCCGCGGGGGCGGGGACACCTGGCTGAACACGGTCGCGGCCTGTGCCGCCGACAACCACCGCAAGGCGGACCGGACACCGGAGCAGGCCGGGATGGCGCTGCTGGTGACCCCGTTCGAGCCGACTCCCGAGGCCACGCTGATGCTGGCGCTGGGGGCCGATCAGGACGATCTGCCGGAGTGGCTGCCGCTGCCGGCCTGACCGGGTCGGGGGCAGCAGTACAGGGGGTGAGGACTGCCGTCGGCCCGGCGCGGGGGACCGGGTCGGCGGTGGGGTCGGCTCAGCCGGTGGTGGTGAAGGCCGTGGCGGCGGTGCTGTAGGTGCTGGTGAACTCGGGCAGGGCGACCACCAGGTTGCCCTGGTAGAGGATCCGGCCCGAGGTCAGCAGCGAGCCGGTGTTCTGCGGGAAGCCGCCGCCGGGGGTCTCCTTGCCGGTGGCCAGGTCGAAGTGGCTGAGCCGGGCGGCCTGGCCGATGCGCTCCTCGGTCGCGACCACCGCGTCGTTGCCGTCGATGCCGACCAGCGCGATGTTGCCCTTCTCCTGGGGCGTCGACTGCCACAGCTGCTTGCCGTCGGCGAGGGTGAAGGCGGTGAGGACTCCCCCGGCACCGGCGCTGGCCTTCGGCGCCGCCAGCTCGGCGACCATGGTGGTGCTGGTGAAGTACAGGGCCGGGTCGGGATCGAAGCTGCCGTGGATGGCGTCCAGGGTCCCGGCGGTCTGCGAGACGAAGATCGTCGCCTGGGTGTCGCCCTTGGCGCTGAAGGACATGATGCTGTCCTTGGTGGCGTCGGACATGTGCACGGCCACGACGGCGGGGGTGGCCGACAGCACCGTGTACGAGGAGGCGCTCGCGGGCAGTCCGCGCCACCAGGTGAGCTTGCCGGTGCCCGCGTCCAGCGAGATCGCCTGCTGCTTGGGGCTGCTGTCGGCGCAGGTGCTCTGCACCAGCAGGGTGCTGCCGGTGCCGCTGCCGCTGATGCCGCCGCAGTACTTGCCGGGACCCGCGTAGGTCCAGCTCTGCTTTCCGGTAGCGATGTCGTAGCCGACCGCGGCGGAGTCGCCGACCGCGACGGCCCTGGTGTCGTTGACCATCACCGAGGCGCCGTAGGCGGAGGTGGCGTTGGCGATGGTCGCCTTCCACTTCTGCTGCCCGGTCGCGGTGTCGACGGCGACGAGCTGGGTGCAGGCCTGTCCGGTGCCGGCCTTCGCCTGGAAGAGGACGGCGCCGATCCCGGCGGCGTTGACGGTGGCGGACATCGCACAGGGGACGGCGCCGGCGCTGGGCGGAGCCACCGTCCACAGTTTGCTGCCGCTGGCGGAGTCGTAGGCGGTGACCCCCGTGCCGTCGCCGCGGACCAGGGCCTTGGCCAGCAGCCAGGAGCCGAGCAGGCCGTCGTTGCCCTGGGCCGCACCGGTGTCGGCTGCGGCCGCCCAGGCCTTGGAGTGGCTGCCGGCCAGGTTGGCGGTGGCGCCGCTCGCCGCGGCCTTGGTACCGCCGCTGCCCTGCCCGGCGACGACGACACCGGCGGCCACCACGACGATCAGGGCGACGGCGCCGACGGCCGCGCGCAGCAGGAAGGTTTTACGGTCCGTGCCCGGCGCCCTTCCCGTCGCCGCGGCCAACAGCCGGGAGTAGAGGGTGCCTTCGGCGCCGGGGTCCTTGTCGCGGTCGGAAGCCTCGGGGTCGGAAGCTTCGGGGTCGAGAGCCTCGGCTTCGGGGGCAGCAGGTTCGGCGGCGGCGTCGGGTTCCGGCTGGTCCGCAGCGGGCTCGGCGGTGTAGGGCTGGTACGGGTACGGCTCCGCGACCGGCTGGTAGTAGCCCTGCGGATCTCCGTAGGTCTGGTCGGTGTAGGGCTGGTATGCCTGCTGCTGGTACTCCTGGGAGTAGCCCTGCTGGGGGTAGTACTCCGGCTGCTGGTACGCCTGCTGGGAGAAATCCTGCTGCCCGTACTCCTGCTGCCCGTACCCCTGCGGCGCGTATTCCTGCTGCGGGTACGGCTGCTGGGAGTAACCGTCGGCGGGGTATCCGTAACCCTCCGGCTGCCAGTACTGCTGCTGCCCTTCCGGCGTCGGCCACTCGGGGTTCACCTGCGGGTACGCAGGGTCACTCCCCGTGAAGTCGCCGGGAACGTGTTCCTGGCCGTAGCCCTGACCGTAGTCATGGACGTAATCCGGGCTCTGGCCGGTGCCGGTTGGGTCGTGTTCCATGGGTTCCGTCAGCTCCCGCCTTCACGATGCGTGCGCCAGCATCTCATGCGGGACTGAGGAATCAGGCGTGCGTACCGGCGGCTTTTGCGAGGACGGATTCGATCGCGCTGTCGATGACAGCGGCCAGGCGCAGGTCCAGGGCGGTGATGCCGCCGGCGTCGTGAGTGCTGAGCGAGAAGTGCAGGGTGCGCCAGCGAATGTCGATGTCGGGGTGGTGGTCCATCGCCTCGGCGGCCTCACCGACAGCGACGACCATGCTGATGGCGGTGGGGAAGTCGGGCGCCTGGAGGGTGCGCAGCAGGGCGTCGCCTTCGCGGTGCCAGTGCGGGACGGCCTTGAGACCGTCGGCGATTTGTTCGTCGCTGAGGCGGGCACGGGACGGGCTCATGAGCTTGCTCCTGGTCGGCGAGTGGGGGGTTCAGGTTCCGTTCCCGCTGCGCCTCCGGATATGCGCGAAACAGCCTGTGGATCTGCCTGTCAGAGAAGGAGCTTGGCCATGGCCGCCAGGCCGACGACGACGATCAGAGCGCGCAGCGCGATCGGTGGCAGCCGGCGGCCGACCCGGGCGCCGATCTGGCCGCCGATGACCGATCCCGCGGCGATCAGCAGGGCGGCGGTCCAGTCGATGGAGGCCGCGAAGAGGAAGAACACCGCGGCGATGCCGTTGACCAGCCCGGCCAGGATGTTCTTGGTGGCGTTGATCCGCTGCAGGTCCTCGTCGAGCAGCAGGCCCATCAGCCCGAGCAGCAGCACGCCCTGGGCCGCGCCGAAGTAGCCGCCGTAGATGCCGGTGCCGAAGACCCCGACCAGCAGCGCCACCCCGCCGTCGGCGCGGTCCGGTCCGTGGCCGCGGGCCGCGAGGTAGCGGGCCAGCCGAGGTTGCAGGATCACCAGCAGCAGTGCGACGCCGATGAGCACCGGGACGATCGCCTGGAACGCGCCGGAGGGGAGCACCAGCAGCAGGATCGCGCCCAGCAGACCACCGAGCAGCGCGGCGCTGCCGAGCCGCAGCAGCCGGGAGCGCTGGCCCTTGAGCTCGGCGCGGTAGCCGAGGGCGCCGCTGAGCGAACCCGGGACCAGCCCGAGGGTGTTGGAGACATTGGCCGTGATCGGCGGCAGGCCGACGGCGAGCAGCACCGGGAAGGTGATCAGGGTGCCCGAGCCGACGACCGTGTTGATCGTCCCCGCGCCTATGCCGGCGGCGAAGACGCCGACCGCTTCCCACGGTGACATGGCTGCGCCCCTTCACTCCTGGTTCGTGTCCGGTCCGATCATGCACGATGCGGGGAGTGGAGGGGCGAGCGGGTTTGCGATGTGGGACGGCGTCCGCTGCTGCGGGCCCTACTCCGGGTCGATGGAGGGGTATTCGCGGCGCTTCTCCATCCGCGGCGGCGGCACGGCGCTGCCGTTGCTGTCCGAAGGGGCGTCACTGCCCTTGGGGGCGAGCCCGGTGAAGGCGCCGCTGAGGCCCTTGAGTGCGTCGCCGACCTCGCTGGGGATGATCCACAGCTTGTTGGAGTCGCCCTTGGCGATCTCCGGCAGCGTCTGCAGGTACTGGTAGGCCAGCAGCTTCTGGTCGGCGTCGCCCTCGTGGATGGCCTCGAAGACGGTGCGGATCGCGGCCGCCTCACCGTCGGCGCGCAGCACGGCGGCCTGGGCCTCGCCCTCGGCGCGGAGCACCTCGGCCTGCTTCTGGCCCTCGGCGGTGAGGATCTGGGCCTGCCGGGCGCCCTCGGCGGTGAGGATCGCGGCGCGCTTGTCGCGGTCCGCGCGCATCTGCTTCTCCATCGAGTCCTGGATGGAGGTGGGCGGCTCAATGGCCTTCAGCTCGACGCGGTTGACGCGGATGCCCCACTTGCCGGTGGCCTCGTCGAGGACCCCGCGCAGGCCGGCGTTGATGGTCTCCCGGGAGGTGAGGGTGGACTCCAGGTCCATGGAGCCGATGATGTTGCGCAGGGTGGTGACGGTGAGCTGCTCGATCGCCTGGATGTAGCTGGCGACCTCGTAGGTCGCCGCGCGGGCGTCGGTGACCTGGTAGTAGATGACGGTGTCGATGTTGACGACCAGGTTGTCCTGGGTGATCACCGGCTGCGGGGGGAACGGCACGACCTGCTCGCGCAGGTCGATCCGGTTGCGGATGGTGTCGATGAACGGCACCACGATGTTGAGGCCCGCGTTGAGGGTGCGGGTGTAGCGGCCGAACCGCTCCACGATGGCCGCGCTCGCCTGCGGGATCACCTGGATCGTCTTGATCAGTGCGACGAACGCCAGCACGACCAGGATGATCAGGACGATGATCACGGCATTCACGGGGACTCCACTTCCTGAACTTCCAGACTGCCGGGGACCTAGGAGGACAAGCGGGCTAAAGAACGATTGCGGTGGCGCCGTCGATCTGGGCGACGTTCACCTGCTGGCCCGGTGCGAAGACCTGGCCGGGATCCAGGGATCGCGCGGACCAGACCTCGCCCTGGAGCTTGATCCGGCCGCCGTGCTCGTCCACCTGCTCAAGGACCAGCGCGGTGGCGCCGGTGAGCGCCTCGATCCCCATCCGCACCTGGGGCCGGCCGCGCAGGCTGCGCATCGCCAACGGGCGTACGAAGACCACGAGCAGGACCGAGACGGCCAGGAAGACGACGAACTGCGCGACCGTCCCGACCCGGAGGACGGAGGCGAGCGCGGCGGCGCCGGCGCCGATCGCGAACATGGCGAATTCGGGCATGGCCGTGACCACCAGCGGCACGCCCAGGGCTGCCATGACGATCAACCACCACGTCCAGTTCTCCACAGCCTCATGGTAGGGGCGGAGAGGGGTCCGGGGAGAGGGCTTTGCGCAGGTAGTCCGGATGTTGACGTTGTGACGGAAGAGTGTGGGGGACGGTTGCGGAGGGGGCGGGCGCGGAGGGGACGGGCGGCTCAGCCCATCGGGAGGCCGCGGGCGGACCAGCGGTCGCCGTGGCGCTCCAGGGTGAGCGGGAGGCCGAAGCAGAGCGAGAGGTTGCGGGCGGTGAGGGTGTCGTCGATGGGGCCGGCCGCCAGCACCGTGCCCTGGCGGATCATCAGGACATGGGTGAAACCCGGGGCGATCTCCTCGACATGGTGGGTGACCATCACCATCGCGGGGGCCTTGGGGTCGCGGGCCAGCGCGCCGAGGCGGCGGACCAGGTCCTCGCGGCCGCCGAGGTCGAGGCCGGCTGCGGGCTCGTCCAGCAGCAGCAGTTCGGGGTCGGTCATCAGGGCGCGGGCGATCAGGGTGCGCTTGCGCTCGCCCTCGGAGAGGGTGCCGAACTTGCGGTCGGTGAACTCGGCCATGCCGAGCAGGTCGAGCAGCAGCCTGGCCCGGGACTCGTCGGAGGTCTCGTACTGCTCGCGCCAGGTGGCGGTCATGCCATAGGCGGCGGTGAGGACGGTGTCCAGCACGGTCTGCCGGCGCGGCAGCTTGTCGATCATCGCCGCGCCGGCCAGGCCGATCCTGGGGCGCAGTTCGAAGACGTCCACGCTGCCGAGCTTCTCGCCGAGGATCGCGGCGGTGCCGGTGGAGGGGAAGAGGTAGGAGGCGGCGATCTGGAGCAGCGTGGTCTTGCCCGCGCCGTTGGGGCCGAGAATCACCCAGCGCTCGCCTTCGGCGACGGACCAGGACACCTGCTCCACCAGCGCGCGTCCGTCCCGGACCACGGATACGTCCACCAGCTCGAGCACGTCGCTCATGCGTACGCCTTCCCCACTGCCTTGTTCTTGCGCCTCTGTGTATGCGTCGAGGGAAAACCTACGCCACGGAAGTGTGGGACTTCTCCGTAGGCTTGCCCCATGGCGCAGAACACCGGCGAAAGCCGTCCCGATGACCGATTCGACGAGCCCCGGTCGGGGCGCCTCGTTGCCTGGGGCAACGCCTGGCTGGGCGGGTTCGCCTCACCCGACCATGCGGGCGAGGGAATCAGGGGCCGGGACGACGCGCATACCGTGGACGGGATAGAGGGAGCGGCCGGGGCGGGACTCACCCTGGCTCTGGGTCGGTTGCGGGCCCAGGGGGTGACGGGGTTTCGGCTGGCGCTGCCGGCGCCGGGGCATCCGGTCGGGCTGACCGGTCCGGCGTCGTTCAACGAGCGGGCGCTGCCGGCCGGGGAGGCGGTGCTGACCGTGGGAGAGCTGTCGGTCGGACTGGTGCCGGAGGTGGTGCGGCACGGGCCGGTCGGCGACCAGCTGGTCCGGGTGGTGTGGCATGCGTCACCCGTGGACACCGGGGTCCCCGCCGATGTCCCCCAGCTGCGGGACGCCGAGCGGGAGCTGGCGCAGACACTGCGGGAGGCGACGGAGCTGCTGCTGCGCCTGGACGTGGCCGGGGGCGGCCCGGAGGTGCAGCAGGCGCTGGAGGCCTACCGCAGGCGGCGCCAGCCGGAGCTGCTGGCGCCCGGCTACCAGCCGCGCGCGGTACGGGTGCTGCAGTCGGCCCGGCAGGTGCGGGCGGTGCTGGAGCTGGCCGCGACCACCGACGGGGCGGCGGTCAGCGCCGGGGAGATGGCGGCGCGGGAGGCCGCGATGCGCCCGCTGGAGCGGGCGGCCCGGCGGGCTGCGGTGGCGGCCTACAACGCGATGGTGGACGAGCCGGCCCGGGACCCGTTCTAGGTTCTGCGGGAGTGGGTGCTGCGGGTGTCCGCGCCCCCGCGCGGAGGTTCGGCCTGCGGCGGGGGCGCGGGTGTCGGCGCTGTGTCAGTCGTTGTGGCAGCAGTTGCCGAACGCCGGGTTCAGCAGGCCGATCACATTGACGCTGTTGCCGCAGACGTTCACCGGGATGTGGACCGGCACCTGGACGGTGTTGCCGGAGACGACGCCGGGCGAGCCCTCGGTGTGTCCCGCCGCGACGGACTGCGCCGAGGCGGCGCCGGCGCCGGCCAGGACGGCGGCACCCGCGGCGGTGACGACGAGAGCACCCTTGCGAACGTTCATGTGTTGTGTCCTCCTTGAGCGGGCCCGGCGCCGCAGTTCGGCGTCGGGCTTCGACGTGGAGGCTAGGGAGAACCAACCGGTGAGTTCACCTTTTGACACTCTTTCGGGTTGATGTGACTGTTGCGCAGATCTGCTCTTCACTCCCCCCTGTGCCACCTGCGCGCCCCTAGCGCCATGGCGTTCGTCCGACAGTCCTACCGGGTTGCTCCGTTGCGGACCGCCCAGAGCGCCGCCTGGGTGCGATCGGCCAGGTCAAGCTTCATCAGGATGTTCGAGACATGGGTTTTCACCGTCTTCTCGGACAGATGCAGAGCCCGGGCGATCTCGCGGTTGGAACGACCGTCCGCGATATGCCCCAGCACCTCCTGCTCGCGCTCGGTCAGGGTGCCGCCGCGCCCCTGCGGGCCGCCTCGCGGGGACTCGTCCGCGAGCAGCGCCCCCGCCAGCTCCGGCTGCAGCAGCACATGTCCGGCGTGCACCGAGCGGATCGCGCCGGCCAGGGCCTCCGGGTCGACGTCCTTGTACACGTAGCCGGCCGCGCCGGCCCGCAGCGCGGGGACCACCGTGCGGTGCTCGGTGAAGCTGGTCACCACCAGGACCCGGGCCGGGTTGCCGCGCTCCTTGAGGATGCGCAGCGCCTCGATGCCGTCGGTGCCCGGCATCTTCACGTCCATCAGCACCACGTCGGGGTGGAGCTCCTCGGCGCGCTCGACGCCCTCGGCCCCGTCCGCGGCCTCGCCGACGACCTCGATGTCGTCCTGGACCTCCAGGAAGGTGCGCAGCCCCCGGCGCACCACCTGGTGGTCGTCCACCAGTAGGACGGTGATGCGCTTCGGGCTGTCAGCCACCGGGAACCTCCAGTACGACCACGGTCCCCTGGCCGGGGGCCGACTCGATCCGCAGCGTGCCGCCGACTCCGGCGGCACGGTCGCGCATGGACACCAGGCCGAGGTGCCGGCCGGCCCGGCGCACCTCGTCCGGGACGAAGCCGGCGCCGTCGTCGGTGACGGTCAGCACCGCGCCGCGGCCCGCACCGGCCGGGTGCAGCTCCACCCGTACCGCCTTCGCACCCGAGTGCCGCAGGGCGTTGTGCAGGGCCTCCTGGGCGACCCGGAGCAGTGCCGCCTCCTGTGCCGAGGGCAGGGCGCGGACGCGGGTGTGGGTGAAGCTGACGCGCGCGGCGTGGGCCCGGTCCAGGACCTCGATCTGGGAGCTGAGGGTCGGCAGCAGCCCGTCCTCGTCCAGGGCGGCCGGACGCAGCTCGATCACGACGCCGCGCAGTTCCTCGGCCGCCTCGGCGGCGAGCCGGGAGACCTCGGCCAGCTCGGCGCGGGCCCGGTCCGGATCCCGGCTGACCAGGGCGGAGGCCGCCTGGGCGGTCAGCCGCAGCGAGAACAGCTTCTGCGAGACCGCGTCGTGCAGATCGTGGGCGATCCGGGCGCGCTCGCCGGCCAGGGTCAGCTCTCGGCTGCGCTCGTAGAGGCGGGCGTTGGTGAGGGCGATGGCGGCGTGGGCGGCGAGGATGCGCAGCAGGTGCTCGTCGTGGGCGGTGAAGATCTCGCCGGGACGGCGCTTGTTGGCGAGACTGTGCTTGTTTGCAAGAAAGAGCGCTCCGATGATGTCGTCGCCGTCCAGGATCGGGACGCCGAGGAAGGCGCTCATGTCCGGGTGGGCGCTCGGCCAGCCGCCGAAGCGGGGGTCGTCGCGGACGTCGGCGAGGCGCTGCGGGGCGGTGTCCTTGAGCATCGCGGCCAGGATGCCGTGCTGGCGCGGCAGCGGGCCGATGGCCCGCCACTGGGCGTCGCTGATGCCGTCCACCACGAACTGGGCGAAGCCGCCGTGATCGTCAGGGACGCCCAGGGCCGCGTACTCCGCGCCGACCAGGGTGCGGGCCGAGGCGACGATGCGCTGCAGCACCTCGCGCACCTCCAGGTGACGGCTCATCGCCAGCACGGCGGAGCTGATCGCCTCGATGCCGCCCAGGCAGGGTTCGTCGGACGCTGCCTGGGCACTCGGCTGCTCGGTGCTCAGCTGCTCAGTGCTCAGCTGCTCGGCGCTCGGACGTTTGGCCATGCCGTCACCGTACCGCCGGGGTGATCGCCGGGCATCGGGCTCAGGGGGTGGCGGACCAGGACGGAAGGACTAGGACCAAGGGCCCGCCGGACCGCTCCCCGACGACCGAGGTACGGCGGCCCCGCTCCTGCCTACCGTCGGAGGCAGAAGGACACGACCACCCGAGGAGTGGACATGGCTGTCGCAGTGGTGACCGGAGCGTCGCGGGGGCTGGGCCGGGCGCTCGCCCTGGCGCTCGCCGCGCAGGGCTGGTCCTTGGTGCTGGACGCCCGGGGCGCGGAGGCGCTCGGCGCCGTCGCGGCGGAGCTGGACGGACCGGTGGTGGCGCTGCCCGGGGATGTCGCCGACCCCGCGCACCGGGCCGAACTGGTCTCGGCCGCACACGGGTTGGGCGGGATCGACCTGCTGGTCAACAATGCCAGTGTGCTGGGCGCGGAGCCGCTGGTGCCGCTGGCCGAGCAGTCGCTGACGGGCTTCGCCGAGGCGCTGACGGTGAACACGGTGGCGCCGCTGGGCCTGGTGCAGGCCGCGCTGCCGCTGCTGCGGGAGTCCGGCGGGGCGGTGCTGAACATCAGCTCGGACGCCGCCGTGGAGGCGTACGAGACCTGGGGCGGCTACGGGGCCAGCAAGGCCGCGCTGGACCACTGGTCCGCGGTGCTGGCCCAGGAGGAGCCCGCGCTGCGGGTGTGGTCGGTGGACCCGGGGGACATGCGCACCGCGATGTACGCGGCGGCGGTGCCCGGCGACGACGACAGCGGTCGGCCGCTGCCGGAGGAGGCCGCCGTCCCGGCGCTGCTGGAGCTGATCGGCAGCGGGGCCGCGAGCGGACGGTACGTGGTGTCGGGGCGGACGGCGAAGGAATGGACACGATGAGGGTGAAGCAAAAGGCGGGGGACGTGATGGTGCAAGGGAACGGGGCGCCACGGCTGCCCGGGAGGCTTCCGGCACCCGGACAGGACCGCAAGCGGCTGGGGAAGCGCGGGGACAGGGCCGGACACCTGGCCGCACCCGCACCCGATCCGGTGGCGGCCCTGGACGGCTTCGGCCTGGACGAGTTCGAACTGCCGGACGAGCTGGAGGCGACCGCGCCGCCGGAGGAGCGAGGACGCACCGGCCGGGACGACGTCCGGCTGCTGTACGGCGGCCGGGGCCCGCACGGGGAACTGACGGTCGGTCACCATGCCTTCCGGGAGCTGCCGCAGCTGCTGCAGCCCGGGGACGTGCTGGTGGTGAACGTCTCGGCCACGCTGCCCGCCGCGGTCGACGGCCGGGTGGCCGGCAGCGGAGAGCAGGTCGTCGTCCACTTCTCGACCCGGCGGTCCCGGCAGCGCTGGGTGGTGGAGCTGCGTACGCCGGACGGGCACGGCAGCACCCGGCAGCGCGACCACCGGGACGGCGCGGTCACGGTACGGCTGGCGGGCGGGGCCTCGCTGAGGCTGCTGGAGGGCGTCGGCCCCCGGCTGTGGGCGGCGGAGTTCACCGTCCCCGATCCCTTGGCCTACCTGGCGGCGCACGGGCGGGCGATCCGCTACGCCTACACCGACGCCGACCGGCCGATCGCCGCCTACCAGACGGTGTTCGCCCGGCCGCCGGCCGAGGTGCGCGGCGGATCGGCGGAGATGCCCAGTGCCGGGCGGCCGTTCACGGCCGAACTGGTGGCCCGGCTGGTGAGCCGGGGGGTGCAGATCGTGCCGATCACCCTGCACACCGGGGTCGCCTCGCTGGAGTCGCACGAACCGCCCTACGCGGAGTGGTTCGAGGTGCTGGAGCCGACGGTACGGGTGGTGCGGGCGGCGAGACGGGCCGGATCGCGGGTGGTGGCGGTGGGGACGACCGCGGTGCGGGCCCTGGAGTCCGCCGCCGACAGCGGCGACGGCAGGGGTGACCGTGCGGACGGCGTGCTGCGGGCGTCGTCGGGCTGGACCGAGCTGGTGATCACACCGCAGCGCGGGGTGCGGGTGGTGGACGGGATTCTGACGGGCCTTCATGAGCCGCGCGCCTCACACCTGTTGATGCTGGAGGCGATCGCCGGCCGACCGCTGCTCGACCTGAGCTACGCCGAGGCGCTGCGCGAGCGGTACCTCTGGCACGAGTTCGGCGACCTGCATCTCATCCTCTCCCGGTGACCGGACGCACACGGAGCGTATGATCACGGTGTGAACGAGGAGATGGCGGCGCTGTTCGCGCTGTTGGGGAAGCGCTGGACGCTGTCCGTACTGGGCGCGTTGCTGCGCGGCGACGACCGCTTCGACCAGCTGCGGGCCGCGGCGCCGCGGTTGAACGCACGGATGCTGTCGTCCCGGCTGTCCGAACTGGTCCACGCCGGGCTGCTGGTGCGTGAACTGGCGGCCGGGCCGCCGCCGTTGGTGCACTACCGGCTGACCACCGCGGGGGCCGCACTGGGGCCGGCGCTGGCGGGCTTCGACCGCTGTATGGACCGGGCGCCAGCCCCGACGCAGGAGGCTGCCTGACGGTGGCTCAGTTCCCGCGGAACCTGCCCTCGAACAGGTCGACCTGGATCCGCTCCTGGGGTTCCGCCTCGCGCTCCTCCCGCCAGCCCTCCCGCGGTGACATCGCGACGGTGATCGCCGCCACGGTCAGGAACACCACGATGCCCACCGCCACCGGAAGGATGAACTGGCCGACCGGGACGCCGCTCCGCGGCTCCGTCCCGGAGAGCCGGACGCTGACCGCCTGCATCGCCGTGTAGTGCATCGCGGTCACCGCCACCCCCGCGATCAGCGCGGACAGCAGCGACGCCCACAGCTTCCTGATGTTCAGCGTCATCCACAGCGCCGCGGTGGCGGCGAAGACGGCGATGAGGACCGAGAGGACCACCACGAGCGGGTTGTAGTCGACCGATCCGTTGAGCTCCATGGCAGCCATGCCCAGGTAGTGCATCACGGCGACACCGCCGCCGGTCAGCACTCCGCCGACCAGCAGGGTGGTGGCGTCGGGCGGGCGGTGGCCGACGTAGAAGACCCCGACGCCGACCACGACGATCGCCAGCAGCAGGCTGGCCAGGGTCATCGGGATGTTGTAGACGATGGTGGCGCTGCTGACGGAGAAGCCCAGCATCGCGATGAAGTGCATGGTCCAGATTCCGCAGCCGATGGAGCAGGCGGCCAGGAACAGCCAGCCGCGGCGCCGCTCCGGAGGCAGGTCCAGGGCCCGTACCGTGCAGCGAAGACCCAGTGCCGCGCCGATCACGGCGACGATGTAGGCCAGCAAGGGGTTCACCCAGCCGTAGGTGAACCCATCCATGTGCGCCATCCGCATTGTCCCCGTTCAGTGGTCAACGTGTGATTCCTGTGAGGTACGCGTGAATGGTATGAGCCCGTAAAGATCCTTTCTCGGTAATGCCGATTGTGATATGCGGTCGAACAAGACAAGGGGCCGCTCGCCTGTCGAGCAGGCGGGCGGCCCCGGTCGGTCGGGCGGGGTCAGCGTTGCCGCATGACCTCGGGCTCGTGCCGACGGAGCAGCCGGACCACCAGAACCGCGCAGACCACCCCGAGCAGCACCAGGGCGCCGGTGTCGATGGACCACTGGGCCAGCGTGTGCTTCCACAGCGGGTCGTCGGCATGCGCCGGGTCCCCGATGTGGGCCAGGTCGATGGTGGACGCCACGGCGGCGACCGCCCAGCGTGAGGGCACCAGCCAGACCAGCTGGGCCACGCCCGGCTGGGTCAGCTTGACCAGCACGCCACAGAAGACCACCTGGAGGATGGCCAGCAGCACCAGCAACGGCATGGTCTTCTCGGCGGTCTTGACCACGGCGGACACCACCAGGCCGAGCATCATCGAGACGATGCCGAGCAGGGTGAAGACGATCACCATCTCGGGCAGCGGCGAGGACGAGAACACCAGGCCGCTCTTCGGCAGCTTGTTCGGCAGAATGCCGATCACCGAGAGCACGATCGACTGCAGCGCGGTGATCAGGCCCAGCACGACCACCTTGGACATCATGTACGCCGAGCGGGACAGGCCGACCGCGCGCTCGCGCTCGTAGATCACCCGTTCTTTGATCAGTTCCCGGACCGAGTTGGCCGCCCCGGTGAGGACCACGCCCACGGCGATCACCAGCAGCAGGGTACCGGCGTCCGAGTTGGGCTTCTGCGGATCACCCGTGCCCACCAGGCCGGCCGAGGTGCCCAGGGCCAGGCTCATCGCACCCATGATCAGCGGTAGCGCGATCAGCAGGCCGACGAAGCCCTTGTCCGCGCCGATGACCGTGGCGTAGCGGCGGATCAGGGTGGACAGCTGGGAGCCCCAGCTCTGCTGCTTCGGCGGCTTGGACTGCTCGTGCTGTATCTGCACGGACTGGGCCTGCACGGCTTCGACGTCGGCCGAGTACATCTGGTAGTGCACCGAGCCGCGGAAGCGTCCGGCCCAGTCATGGTCCGGGTAGTTCTCGAAGGCCTGGAACACGTCGGCCCAGGTCTCGTACCCGAAGAAGTGCAGCGCCTCCTTCGGCGGGCCGAAGTAGGCCACCGAGCCGCCCGGCGCCATCACCAGCAGCCGGTCGCAGAGCGCGAGTTCGGCCACCGAGTGGGTCACCACCAGGACCGTGCGGCCCTCGTCGGCCAGACCGCGCAGCATCTTCATGACGTCGCGGTCCATGCCCGGGTCCAGGCCCGAGGTGGGCTCGTCCAGGAAGATCAGCGACGGCTTGGTGAGCAGCTCCAGGGCGACCGAGACGCGCTTGCGCTGGCCGCCGGAGAGCGCGGTGATCCGGTTGTCGGCGCGCTTCTCCAGGTGCAGCTCGGTGAGCACCTCGTCCACCCGGCGCTCGCGCTCGGAGGCCTCGGTGTCGCCGGGGAACCGCAGCTCGGCCGCGTACTTCAGGGCCGTACGGACCGTCAGCTGGGAGTGCAGGATGTCGTCCTGGGGCACCAGGCCGATGCGCTGGCGCAGCTCGGCGAACTGCTTGTAGAGGTTCCGGCCGTCGTAGAGCACGTCGCCGTTGTCGGCGGGGCGGTAGCCGGTGAGCGCCCGCAGCAGCGTGGACTTGCCGGAACCGGACGGGCCGATGACCGCGACCAGCGACTTCTCCGGGACCCCGAAGCTGACGTTGTTCAGCAGGATCTTCTCGGCGCCCTTGTGCTGGACCTTGACCACCAGGTGGCGGGCCGAGAAGGACACCTCACCGGTGTCGACGAACTCCTCCAGCTGGTCCCCGACCAGCCGGAAGGTCGAGTGGCCGACGCCGACGATGTCGGTGGGGCCGAGCAGCTGACGGGAGATCGGCTGGCCGTTGAGGTAGGTGCCGTTGTGGCTCTCGAGGTCGACGATCTCGTAGCGGCCGTCCTGCAGCTGGCGCAGTTCGGCGTGGTGCCGGGAGACCGAGAGGTCCGAGACCACCAGCTCGTTGTCCAGCCCGCGGCCGATCCTGATGGTGCGCAGGCCGCCGGCCAGGTTGCGGACCATGGTGGGGTTGCGCGAGCCGTAGACCGGCTCGGGGGCGGGCTGCGAGGGCTGCTGGGCGTAGCCGCCGAAGCCGCCGCCCTGCTGCGGGGGCACCGCCGCGCCGCCTCCGTACTGCTGCTCCCACTGCGGGGTCTGCTGGGCCTGCTGCGGCGGCTGCTGGACGTAGCCGGCCTGGGCCGCGTTCTGGGCCCCGGGGTTGAAGCGGGCGGTGCCCTGGTCGTGCCAGGCCTCGCCGCCGACCGGGGCGACCGGGCTGGGCAGGCCCGCGAAGTTCAGCCTCGGACCGCTCTCGGCGTTGCCCAGGGTCACCACGGTGCCCTGGCCCAGCTGGACCTGATTGGCCCTCTGGCCGTTGGCGAAGGTGCCGTTGGTGCTGCCCAGGTCCTCCATGACCCAGCCGTTGCCGTGGTAGGCGATGGTGGCGTGGCGCCAGGAGACCCTGGCGTCGTCCACCGCCACATCGGACTGCGGATCGCGCCCGATCGAGTAGCTCCGGCCGGGTTCCAGTGTTCTGCGTTGTCCGTTGAGTTCAAGTACCAGCTGCGGCACTGTTGCCTGCCCCACGATGTAGTCCCCCGAGATAGTCCCCACTCTTGACAGGGGAAGTTTAGGGATGCCGAACGATGGGGGGAATCATTCCAGCTCGATCAACGTGCGGGGAACCGGACCCCACTACCGTGACCGTGTGGCAATCTGACGGATGGGCAGCAGTTCGCTTGGGGGCGGTTAGACGATGACGGTGTACGGGCACCAGCGACCGACGGCGGGCACGGCAGGGCCGGGCGGCGGACTGCGCGACGGCGCGCTGTACGCGGCGGTCTCCGGGGCGGTGGCCGTGAGTTGGGCCTTCGCCGCGATGGCGGGGGTGGCCGCGCTGGGGATTCACCTGCTGGGCCTGGACACCTACGCGAAGCTGGGTTCGCTCACCGCGGCCCTGGTCGCGATGGCCGTCGGCGGCAGGATCAGCCCCTCGGGTGACGTCTCGTTCTTCGGCATCGACGCGGCCGGCGCCCAGGGCGCCATCGGGATCATCCCGCTGGGAATCACCCTGGTGGGTGCGGTGGTGCTGGGTTGGCTGTTCGTCAGACCGCTCCGGCGCCACCCGGTGCTGCGGCCCGGGCCGCTGCTGTCCAGGGTCGCCGGGGCGGTGGTCGCCTTCATGGTGCTGCTGGCGGTCGGGGCCTGGTCCGGGAACGGCACCGTGGCCATCAAGCTGAACTCGCTGCCGGGCAGCGGGAGCGGCTCGGGCTCCGGGAGCGGCGATCCGCTCGGCGGACTCGGCGGGCTGATCGGCAACAACAGCTCCGGATCCGGGTCCGGTTCGGGATCGGGCGGGACCGGCGGCCTGCTCGGGGGTATCGGGAGCCTCCTCGGCGGCGGCACCAACCCGACCGTGGGCTTCAAGGTCAACATGGCGCCGACGCTCGCCCTGGGCCTGCTCTGGGTGCTGGTGGTGCTGGCGCTCGCGCTGCTCGCCTCCAGGCGCTGCCCGCTGCCGGCCGGCTGGGAGTCGCTGCACCGCACCGTCCGCCCGGTCGCCTCGGCCGTGGTGACGATGCTGGTCGGGACCGTGCTGGTGGGCGCGCTGTCCGGGATCGTGGTCGGGCTGATGGGCAACGGCGGGGCGAAGACGGTGGGTGCGGCGCTGCTGGCGACGCCCAACGGGGTGTTCCTCGCCGTGGTGCTCGGCATGGCCGTCCCGTTCACCGGCAAGGCCAGCGGTCCGCTGGCGCAGTTCCTGCCCTCCCCGGTGAACCAACTGCTCAAGGGCGGCAGCGGACAGAGCATCACCCTGACGAAGCTGACGCAGCTGGACGGCCGGGTGTGGCTGCTGCCGGTGGCCGTGGCGCTGATGCTGCTGGCGGTCGGCGTGGTGGCGGCGGTACGGACCCCGCGTCCGGTGCTGCCGCAGAGCGGCGCGCGCGAGGCGGCCGGAGCCGCGCTGCGGCTGGGGGTGGCCATGGCCGTGGTCACCCCGGTGCTGCTGGTGCTGGCGGACGTGTCGGTGAACGCCAACCTGTCGGTGTTCGGCTTCAACGCGGTC
Source organism: Streptacidiphilus sp. EB103A (assembly GCF_041261405.1). Taxonomy (NCBI): domain Bacteria; kingdom Bacillati; phylum Actinomycetota; class Actinomycetes; order Kitasatosporales; family Streptomycetaceae; genus Streptacidiphilus; species Streptacidiphilus sp. EB103A. Next base: position 26,969 of record NZ_JBGCAQ010000008.1, read on the forward strand.
GGCGCCGGACTGAGCATCAGCGGGAACCTGCTGATGGGGGTGGTGCTGGGGCTGGTCGAGGGGGCGGTGTTCGGCTTCCTCGGGGCGCTGCTGGTGGGCCGGTTCGCCTCCGCGAAGCGGGTGGCCATGACGCCGTCGGCACCGGGCGGCATCCCCGGCGACCGTGGGAACCTCGGGGACCGCACGGCGGAGTACCCGGCCGGCTACCCCTCGCCGTACCCGTCCGCGTACCAGGAGCAGGCGACGCGCCAGGACCCGCTGCCCTACCGGCAACCGCCGCAGCAGCCCTACCTTCCACCCGGCGGGCCGCCACCGGCCCCCGCGCCCGACAACCCGTACGCCACTCCCCCGGCCGCCCCCCCGGCCCCGCCGCCGGTGGGACCCCCGCCCGGCGGCTACAACCCGTACTCGGGCGGTCCCGCACAGACACCACCGCCGCCCACGGCCCCACCTGGGAGGTAGCGGCCCCGAATCCACTGTCCGGTGGGCGGGACGGTACGCGGAGCGGTCACTGCGGCCAGGTAGCGTTGGCCGCATCATGAGCGCTCAGTCCCCGGCCCCCGAGGCCGCTCCCGCACCCCGGACTCTGCTGGTCAAGGTGTTCGGCAAGGACCGCCCCGGTATCACCACCGGCCTCTTCACCACCCTCGCCGAGTACGGGGTCGACGTGGTCGACTTCGAGCAGGTGGTGACCCGGGGCCGGATAGTCCTCTGCGCCCTGGTGACGGCCCCGCCGCAGGAGGGCGAGCTGCGTGCCACCGTGCACCAGTGGGCCGACCGGCAGCATCTGCAGGCCGAGGTCATCTCCGGGACCGGCGACAACCGCCCGCGCGGCGAGGGCCGCTCGCACGTGACCGTCCTGGGCCACCCGCTGAGCGCCGCGGCGGTGGCGGCGCTCAGCGCCCGGATCACCGACTGCGGCGGCAACATCGACCGGGTGTTCCGGCTGGCCAAGTACCCCGTCACCGCGGTGGAACTGGCCGTCTCCGGGGTGCCCACCGAGCGGCTGCGGGCCGAGCTCGCGGCCGAGGCCGCGGTGCAGCGGGTCGATGTCGCGGTGGTCCGCTCGGGCCTGGAGCGGCGGGCGAAGCGGCTGATCGTGATGGACGTCGACTCGACGCTGATCCAGGACGAGGTGATCGAGCTCTTCGCGGCGCACGCGGGCTGCGAGGCCGAGGTGGCGGCGGTGACCGCCGCGGCCATGGCCGGCGAGCTGGACTTCGCCGAGTCGCTGCGGGCCCGGGTGGCGCTGCTGGCGGGCCTGGACGCGGACGTGGTCGCCAAGGTCCGGTCCGAGGTCCGACTGACGCCGGGGGCCAGGACCCTGATCCGCACCCTGAAGCGGCTCGGGTACCAGGTGGCCATCGTCTCCGGCGGCTTCACCCAGGTCACCGACGACCTGGTGGAGCGGCTCGGCCTGGACTTCGCCGCGGCCAACACCCTGGAGGTGGTGGACGGAAAGTTCACCGGCCGGGTGGTCGGCGAGATCGTGGACCGGGCCGGCAAGGCCCGGATGCTGATCCGCTTCGCCGAGGCCGCCGGCGTCCCGCTGGAGCAGACCGTCGCGATCGGCGACGGCGCCAACGACCTGGACATGCTCAACGCGGCCGGCCTGGGCGTCGCCTTCAACGCCAAGCCGGTGGTCCGCGAGGCCGCCGACACCGCGGTCAACGTCCCGTTCCTGGACACCGTGCTCTACCTGCTGGGCATCTCCCGCGAAGAGGTCGAGGACGCGGACGGGCCGTTGGCGGCGCACTGATCGCAGCGCACCTCGCAGGGGTGCGCGAGTCGACTCGCGCACCCCTGGGCCGGAGGGGTCTTCGGGTCAGTCCTTGGGTCAGTCCTTGGGGGACCAGAAGGTGGTGAGGTGGGCCACCCCGGGCTCGACGGCCTTCCAGGGCGTGTCGAGGGTGAGCACGGCGACCGCGGAGGTCGGGAAGCCGCTGCTGCGCAGCCGGGTCAGGGTGTCGCCCTCGAAGCCGCCGGTGAGGACCTCGGTCAGGCCCTGCACGCCCGGGTTGTGGCCGACCAGCAGGACGGTCCGGACCTCCTCGGGGACCAGTTCCTGCATCACCTCGATCAGCCGACCCGGGCTCGCCTCGTAGAGGCGCTCCTCGTAGACCGTTCTGGGCCGGGTCGGAAGCTCGTGGGCGAACAGCTTCCAGGTCTCCCTGGTGCGCTCGGAGGTGGAGCACAGGGCCAGGTCGGGGGTGATGCCGGTGCCGGCGAGCCAGCGTCCGGCGACGGGTGCGTCCTTGCGGCCGCGGTCGGCCAGCGGCCGCTCGTGGTCGGGCACGGCGGGCCAGTCGGCCTTGGCGTGCCGGAGGACGATGATCCTGCGGGACGAATCGACGCTCATACCTGCCAGCTTCCCAGAATTCGCGGAACCGGGTACTGGGAGCGGGACCAAGTCAGCCCATTGTGGTGGCGAAGGAGGCGATGACGCCGATCACCACGAGGATGGCGAGGATCAGGCCGAACATCTGCAGCAGCTTCTTGTTGCCGCCGGTGGGATTGGGTTCGAGAACGGGCATGCGACGAGTCTGCCACCGGCTTTCCGATGAGAACCGGCGGGGTCGTCCCTCTTACCCGCGGCCCGGCCGGACCTGGATCTCGTCCTCGATCTGGCGCGGACGGGCCGCCCGGCGGCCGACCAGGGCCTGCACCGACATCAGCACCGCGAGGAAGGCCAGCGGCCCGTACCAGCCGTGCTCGTGCTGGTAGAGGACGCCGATCAGGATCGGTCCGGGCACCGAGATCAGATAGCCGACGCCCTGGGTGAAGGAGGAGAGCCGGGTCACGCCCTCCCCGGCCCGGGCCCGCAGGCCGATCATGGTCAGGGTGAGCGGGAAGGCGCAGTTGGCGAAGCCGGCGAGCAGCGCCCAGATCCAGGGAGCGGCAGCCGGGGCGAACGCCAGCCCGGCGTAGGCGGCAAGGCCGGCTGCGGACAGGATGACCACGATGGCGCCCTGGTCGGGGCGGCGTACGGCGTAGGCCGGGATGACGAAGGACAGCGGGGCGCTGACGGCCATGGAGACCGCGAGCAGCAGCCCGGACTCGGAGGCCGAGATCCCGGCGTCCTGGAAGATCTGCGGCAGCCAGCCCAGGGTGGCGTAGGCGGCGGTGGCCTGCAGACCGAAGAAGACGGCGAGGGCCCAGGCGGTACGGCTGCGGGTGATCTTCAGCTTGGCCAGGGCGGGCGCGGCGAGGGCCGGGGCGGCGCCGACGCGGTCGCGGCGGATGAGCGCGAGCTGGGCCAGCCAGACCGCCAGGGCGACGGCCGCGGTCAGCGACCAGACGCCGAGGCCGACCCGCCAGCTGCCACCCAGCGCCTTGGTCAGCGGGACGGCGACGGCGGCCGCCGCGGAGGTGCCGAGGGCCAGCGACATCGAGTAGAGCCCGGTGACCGGGCCCACCCGGTCCGGGAAGTAGCGCTTCACCAGCACCGGCATCAGTACGTTGGAGACCGCGATGCCGCCCAGGGCCAGCGCGCTGAGCAGCAGGAACAGCGCGCTGTTCGGGGCGATCGAGCGGGCGGCCAGACCGAGCGTGATGGCGCCCATGCCCGCGCAGACGGTGGCGGCGGGACCGATCCGGCGGGCCAGGGTGGGTGCCAGCAGGCCGAACAGGGCGAAGCAGAGCGAGGGCAGCGCGGTCAGGATGCCGGCGACGGCCGCGCTCATCCCCAGCGTGCTGCGGACCTGGTCGAGCATCGGGCCGAGGGCGGCGACGGCGGGACGCAGGTTGAAGGCGGCCACCGCGATGGCGACGGCGAGCAGGTGGCGGGCGCGCTGAGGAGTGAGGATCGGCGGCGGCCGGTGGGCGGTGGAAGGCGGCGTGGGTGCGGTGGTCTCAGCGGCAGGCATGGCACCATCATAGAATGATGGGATGACTTAGTTTTGCGCAGCTCGGGAGCGCGATGATGGGATCACTGCACATCCCTCGACAAGGAGAGTCCATGGCACTGACCTCGCCCCGGCGTGAGCCGCTGGCCGACCAGGTGATCGCGCAGCTGCGGATCCAGATCACCTCGGGCGAGTGGCCGGTGGGCTCCCGCATCCCCACCGAGGTCGAGCTGGTCGAACAGCTGGGCGTGGCCCGCAACACCGTCCGCGAGGCGGTGCGGGCGCTGGCGCACAACGGGCTGCTGGACATCCGGCAGGGCTCGGGCACCTATGTGCTGGCGACGAGCGAGCTGGCCGGGGTGATGCACCGGCGGTTCGCGGACGCGGAGCAGGAGCAGGTCGCCGAACTGCGGGCGACGCTGGAGTCGTCGGCGGCGCGGTTGGCCGCGGGGCGGCGGACCGAGCGGGACCTGGAGCTGCTGGATCTCGCCAGCGAGCGGCGGGAGGAGGCCTGGAGGAGCGGGGACGCCGAGTCCTTCGTCCAGGCCGACGCCGCGTTCCACCAGGCGGTGGTGGCCGCCAGCCACAACGAGGTGCTGGCCGCGCTCTACGCGGACCTGGGCGAGGTGCTGCGGACGCATCTGCGGAACGATGTGGGGCCGGTGCTGGCCGCGGAGCGGTACGTGCCGCATGCCGACATCGTCGAGGCGATCAGGGTGCAGGACGGGGCGAGGGCTGCGGAGCGGGCGGCTTGGGTGGTGGGGCGGTGCAGCGTTGAGGAGGGAACCTGAGGGGGCGCGGGGGCTGTTTGGGCAACCGTGTACCTGGGTGGTGGGTTGGCCGCGCAGTTCCCCGCGCCCCTAAAAAAAATCAGGCGCCGATGGCGTGGAGGCCGCCGTCTACGTGGACGATCTCGCCGGTGGTCTTGGGGAACCAGTCCGAGAGCAGGGCGACCACGCCGCGGCCGGCCGGCTCGGGGTCGGTGACGTCCCAGGGCAGCGGGGAGCGGCCGTTCCAGGTGTCGGCCAGGGTGTCGAAGCCGGGGATCGACTTGGCGGCCATGGACTTGAGCGGGCCGGCGGAGACCAGGTTGCAGCGCACGTTCTGCTTGCCGAGGTCGCGGGCCAGGTAGCGGGAGGTGGCCTCCAGCGCGGCCTTCGCCGGGCCCATCCAGTCGTACTGCGGCCAGGCGATGGTGGCGTCGAAGGTCAGACCGACGACCGAGCCGCCCTCCTCCATCAGCGGCAGGCAGGCCATGGTCAGCGACTTCAGCGAGAACGCCGAGACGTGCACGGCGGTGGCCACGGACTCCCACGGGGTGTTGAGGAAGTTGCCGCCGAGGGCGTCCTGCGGGGCGAAGCCGATGGAGTGGACCACTCCGTCCAGGCCGCCCAGCTCCTCGCGGACCTTCTCGGCCAGCCCGGCCAGGTGCTCCGCGTTGGTGACGTCCAGCTCCAGCACCTTGCAGGGCTTGGGCAGCTTCTTGGCGATGCGCTCGGTCAGGCTGGGGCGGGGGAAGGCGGTGAGGATGATCTCCGCGCCCTGCTCCTGGGCCAGCTTGGCCACCTGGAATGCGATGGAGGTCTCCAACAGCACGCCGGTGACGAGGATGCGCTTGCCTTCGAGGATTCCACTCATGTCGGTCAGTGACCCATGCCCAATCCGCCGTCGACGGGAATGACGGCTCCGGTGATGTACGCGGCCTCGTCGGAGGAGAGGAAGCGGACGGTGGACGCGATCTCGGACGGATCCGCGTAGCGGCCCAGCGGCACGCCCGCGACGATCTCGGCCCGGCGCTCGTCGCTGAGCACCGAGGTCATGTCGGTGTCGACAAACCCGGGGGCGACCACATTGACGGTGATGTTGCGCGGGCCCAGCTCGCGCGCCAGCGAGCGGGCGAAGCCGACCAGGCCGGCCTTGGAGGCGGCGTAGTTGGCCTGGCCCGGAGACCCGCTCAGGCCGACGACCGAGGAGATCAGCACGACACGGCCCGTGCGCGCCCGCATCATCAGCTTGGTGGCGCGCTTCACGACGCGGAACGTGCCGGTCAGGTTGGTGTCCAGGACCGAGGTGAAGTCCTCCTCGGTCATGCGCAGCAGCAGCACGTCCCTGGTGACGCCGGCGTTGGCGATCAGGACCTCGACGGGGCCGTGCTCCGCCTCGACCTCCTTGAACGCCTGGTCGACCTGCTCGGCGTCGGTGATGTCGCACTTGACCCCGAAGAGGCCCTCCGGGGGCTCACCGGAGCGGTAGGTGACGGCGACCTTGTCGCCCGCCTCGGCGAAGGCTCGGGCGATCGCGAGGCCGATGCCCCGGTTGCCTCCGGTGACGAGAACCGAGCGGCTCAACGGTCCACCTCTCTCTCCTGGGTGACAGCTACTGGCAGAAACAGCCAACGCATGAGTACGCAGGCCTACGCATGGCGACGCTATCCGCAGAGGACACAGGCAGGCGAATCGGCGCCCGACAGTGGAACCGGTCCTCAGCTGTGGGTTTCCCACAGTGGGGTGCGCAGGCACGAGAACGCCATGTCCGGATATCGCAGCCGGACATGGCAGAAGGCCCGGCACCTGAGTGCCGGACCTTCCGTCGTGCGAGTAGCGGGGACAGGATTTGAACCTGCGACCTCTGGGTTATGAGCCCAGCGAGCTACCGAGCTGCTCCACCCCGCGTCGTTGTGTCCACACCGTACCCCGGCCGCGCCGATAAAAGCGAATGGGTATCGGCGGAGGTAGGGCAGGATGCCAGGCGAGACCCATCATCTGGAGGAGCTTGATGACGGACACATCACCGTCCCTCGATCCCACCTTCCTGGCGCTGCCGCTGCGCGCGCTGGCCGACGCGGCGCTGGCGCGGGCCGGCGAGCTCGGTGCGAGCCATGCCGACTTCCGGTTGGAGCGGGTGCGCAGCGCGTCCTGGCGGCTGCGGGACGCGCGGCCCGCCGGGACCTCGGACACGCTGCAGCTCGGCTTCGCCGTGCGGGTGGTGCTGGGCGGCGCCTGGGGCTTCGCGGCCGGGGTGGACCTGACCCCGTCGGCTGCGGCGCGGGTCGCCGAGCAGGCCGTGGCGATGGCCAGGCTCTCGGCCGGCATCGGCGCCGCCTCCGGCACCGAGGACCTGGTGGAGCTGGCCGAGGAGCCGGTGTACCCGGACGCGACCTGGGTCTCCTCGTACGAGGTGAACCCCTTCGAGGTCTCCGACGCGGAGAAGACCGCGCTGCTCGCCGACTGGAGCAGCCGGCTGCTGGGCGCCGAGGGCGTGTCCCATGTGACGGCGTCACTGCTGGCCGTGCAGGAGAACAAGTTCTACGCCGACAGCGCCGGGACGGTCACCACCCAGCAGCGGATCCGGCTGAACCCGGAGCTGGAGGCGGTCTCGGTGGACGACGCCACCGGCGCCTTCGACTCGATGCGGACGCTGGCGCCGCCGGTCGGGCGGGGCTGGGAGTACCTGGGCGGGAAGGGCTGGGACTGGGAGTCCGAGCTGGCGGAGCTGCCGGTGCTGCTGGCCGAGAAGATGAAGGCTCCGAGCGTCGAGGCCGGACGCTACGACCTGGTGATCGACCCGACCAACCTGTGGCTGACGATCCATGAGTCGATCGGCCACGCCACCGAGTTGGACCGGGCGCTGGGCTACGAGGCCGCCTACGCCGGGACCTCGTTCGCCACCTTCGACAAGCTCGGCAGCCTGCGCTACGGCTCCGACATCATGCATGTCACCGGGGACCGCACCGCCGAGCACGGCCTGTCCACCATCGGCTACGACGACGAGGGCGTGCGGACGCAGTCCTGGGACCTGGTGAAGGACGGCACCCTGGTCGGCTACCAGCTCGACCGGCGGATGGCGAGGCTCAAGGGCCTGGGCCGCTCCAACGGCTGCGCCTTCGCCGACTCCCCCGGCCATGTGCCGGTGCAGCGGATGGCCAACGTGTCGCTGCAGCCGGCCGCTGACGGCCCGGACACCGCCGGGCTGATCGCCGGCGTCGAGGACGGCATCTACATCGCCGGGGACCGCTCCTGGTCCATCGACATGCAGCGCTACAACTTCCAGTTCACCGGGCAGCGGGCCTACCGGATCCGCGGCGGACGGCTGGCCGGGCAGGTCAAGGACTTCGCCTACCAGGCCACCACCACCGACTTCTGGGGCTCGATGGAGGCCGTCGGCGGGCCGCAGACCTACCGGCTGGGCGGCGCCTTCAACTGCGGGAAGGCGCAGCCGGGCCAGGTCGCGGCAGTGTCGCACGGCTGCCCCTCGGCGCTGTTCCGCTCCGTCAACATTCTCAACACGCAGCAGGAAGCGGGTCGCTGATGTCTTCTCCTTCGGAGCTGGTCGAGCGGGCGCTCGAACTCTCGCGCACCGACGGCTGCGTCGTCATCGCCGACGAGGAGTCCGACGCCAATCTGCGCTGGGCCGGGAACGCGCTGACCACCAACGGGGTGACCCGGGGCCGGACGCTGACCGTGATCGCCACGGTGGACGGCAGCGAGGGCACCGCCTCCGGGGTGGTCTCCCGCGAGGCGGTGACCGCGGACGAGCTGGAGTCGCTGGTGCGGGCGGCCGAGGCGGCGGCCCGCGAGGCGGGCCCGGCCGAGGACGCCCAGCCGCTGGTGCGGCCAAGCGGTCCGGCCTCGGCCGACTTCACCGCGGAGCCCGCCGAGACCGGTGTGGACGTCTTCGCGGCCTTCGCCCCGGCGCTGGGCGAGGCCTTCGCGCGGGCGCGGAAGAGCGGCCGGCTGCTGTACGGCTTCGCCAACCACTCGGTCACCTCGACCTACCTGGGCAGCTCCACCGGCCTGCGGCTGCGGCACGACCAGCCGACCGGCACGGTCGAGCTCAACGCCAAGACCGCGGACCTGTCCGGCTCGGCCTGGGCCGGCGCGGCCACCCGGGACTTCACCGATGTGGACCCGGCCGCGCTGGAGGAGCAGCTGGCCCAGCGGCTGGTCTGGGGCGAGCGCAGGATCGACCTGCCGGCCGGACGCTACGAAACGCTGCTGCCGCCGTCGGCGCTGGCCGATCTGCTGATCTATCTGAGCTGGTCGGCCGGCGGCCGGGACGCGGCGGAGGGCCGTACGGTCTTCTCCAAGCCGGGCGGAGGAACCCGGATCGGCGAGCGACTGGCCGCGCTGCCGCTGACGCTGCGCAGCGACCCGGCCTACCCGGGCCTGGAGTCGGCCCCGTTCGTGATCACCCACTCCTCCGGCGGGGACTCCTCGGCCTTCGACAACGGGCTGCCGATCGAGCCGACGGACTGGATCAGGGACGGCGAGCTGGCCAACCTGCTGACGACCCGTCACTCGGCGGGCCTGACCGGGCTGCCGGTGCGGCCGGGCCCCGACAATCTGATCGTTGAATGTCACAGCGTCGACGCGGGCGGCACCGCCTCGATGGAGGAGATGGTCGCCCGCACCGAGCGCGGGCTGCTGCTGACCTGCCTGTGGTACATCCGCGAGGTGGACCCGGCCACGCTGCTGCTCACCGGGCTCACCCGGGACGGCGTCTACCTGGTGGAGAACGGCGAGGTCACCGGGGCGGTCAACAACTTCCGCTTCAACGAGTCGCCGGTGGACCTGCTGGGCCGGATCACCGAGGCCGGACGGACCGAGCGCTGCCTGCCGCGGGAGTGGTCCGACTGGTTCACCCGGGCCGCGATGCCGCCGGTCCGGGTGGCCGACTTCAACATGAGTTCGGTGAGCCAGGCGTCCTGACGGACCGCTGGGACGGCCGGGGCTACCGGTGGGGGGAATCCTGGGAATCTCCTCCAGAAACCGGGTGCCCCGGCCACGATGCGGCACGTGGCGCGGCGTACCGTGACGAGCATGGCGAAGTCCAAGGGCAAGGTCGAGGTCGTACGGATCACCGGGGCTCGTTCGAGCCTCACCGAGGACGTGCGCGGGCGGCAGCGTCGCTACATGATCGCCATGGCGGTGCGCACGCTCTGCGTGATCCTGGCCGTGGTGCTCTGGAAGGAGTCCCGGATCGTCGCGATCATCGCACTGGTCGGCGGGATATTCATCCCGTACCTCGCCGTGGTGGTCGCCAACGCCGGCCGTGAGAACTCCCCCAGCATGCCGGACACCTTCATCGGCCACCAGCCGCAGCCGATGCTGGAACCGGGCGCCGCCGCGCCGGCGCCGACCCCGACCGCGGCACCCCCGGTGAGCTGACTCACAGGGTTCTGCCAGGCTCTTTGCAGCCTGCTGAGATTTTCTCGTTTCCCCCTCTCAGGCCCCGTTTGCGCATGCAATACTTCACTCGCGTTCCGGACCTTCACCGGAACCGACGGACCGATGCCGGGCAGCTCCCCCCGTGGCTGCCCGGCATCTCCATGTGGTCACCGTGGTCACCGGCGGTACGCCGTCACCCGGCCCAGTCGGCGAACGGGACGACGTCCTTGAGGAAGCCCCGAAGGTCCAGGAACTGCGACAGGTGCTCCTTGTGCTCGTCGCAGGCGAGCCAGGTCTTGCGGCGCTCGGGGGTGTGCAGCTTGGGGTTGTTCCAGGCCAGGACCCAGACGGCGGTCTGACGGCAGCCCTTCGCGGAACAGTGCGGGTTCTCCTCGGTGCTCATGGGTGGAGTATCGCCCGCTCAGCCGCCGATGGCGGACATCGGGCGGTCCGGCTGGTGGAACGAGGGGTCGTCGATGCCGGCGCCGGCCTTCTTGCCCCACATGGCCTTGCGCCACAGCTCGGCGACGACCTCGTCGCCGGAGCCGTCGCGCAGGGCGGCGCGCAGGTCGGTCTCCTCGGTCGCGAAGAGGCAGTTGCGGATCTGGCCGTCGGCGGTGAGCCGGGTCCGGTCGCAGGCCCGGCAGAACGGGCGGGTGACACTGGCGATCACGCCGACCCGGGCCGGGCGGCCGTCCGGCCCGGTCCGGCCGTCGACCAGCCAGCGCTCGGCGGGGGCCGCGCCGCGCCGTCCGTCCGGTTCCGGGGTCAGCGCGAAGCGCTCGCCGAGGCGGGCGAGGATCTCCTCGGCGGTGACCATGTCGGTGCGGTCCCAGCCGTGCTGGGCGTCCAGCGGCATCTGTTCGATGAAGCGCAGCTCATAGCCGTGGTCCAGGCACCAGTCGAGCAGGTCGGCGGCCTCGTGGTCGTTGACGCCCCGCATCAGCACGGTATTGATCTTCACCGGACTCAGGCCCGCCGCTTCGGCGGCGGCCAGGCCGGCCACCACGTCGTCCAGGCGGTCGCGGCGGGTGAGGGTGTGGAAGGTCTCCCGGTCCAGGGTGTCCAGCGAGACGTTGACCCGGTCGAGACCGGCCTCGCGCAGGGCGGCGGCGGTACGGCCCAGGCCGATGCCGTTGGTGGTGAGCGACAGTTCGGGGCGCGGCTCCAGGGCCGCGCAGGCGGCGACGATGCCGACCAGGCCGGGCCGCAGCAGCGGCTCACCGCCGGTGAAGCGGACCTCGGTCACCCCGAGCGCGGTGACGGCCAGCCGCACCAGGCGCACGACCTCCGCGTCGGTCAGCAGCTGGGGCTTGGGCAGCCACTGCAGGCCCTGCTCGGGCATGCAGTAGGTGCAACGCAGGTTGCAGCGATCGGTCAGCGACACACGCAGATCGACTGCGCGGCGTCCGAATGTGTCGATCAACATGGCGGCCCGCTCCCCTTGACTGCCTCCCAGGGTATGACCTGGACCGGATCACCGGTCCCAGGAGTTCTGTCAGGACGCTTTGTCGATGAATTTCTCTACCGATGGCAGCCGCCGGCCCGCTACCGGAGGCAGGGGTGCGTCGTTGTCCAGTCTGAACCCCTTCGAGTGCGCACCGTCCCTGCGGGACAGCTGCGGAGGTCTGCCATGCCCAGGCGCCCCACATCCCGGAGCCGTGGCTCCGAACCCGAGCCCGAGCCGGGTACCGATCCCGGTCCGGTCCGGCCGCCCTTCGGGACGGTCCGGCTGGAGCGGGCGATCACGCCGGTGCCGCCGCCGGCCACGGTCCGGCACCCGCACGCGCTGCCACTGGGGCCGTCGGTGCCGATGCCGGTGCTGAGTTTCGCGGCGCTGCGCCGGATGCCCTAGGACGGCTGGGCCCGCCGGCCGGTCCGTGCGTGCCGGTCAGAAGGTGATCTTGACCTTGAGGGCGGTGCGCTCGTCCATGGACTTGTAGCCGATCGGGACGCCGTCCAGGCCGACGGTGGCGTCGAAGACCGGGGAGGGGTCGATGGTGCCGTTGAGGACGTCGGCCAGCAGCTCGGGGATGTAGGCGCGGGCCGGGGCGACGCCGCCGCGCAGGGCGACATTGCGGTCGAACATCTGGCCGATGTCGACGCCCGCGCTGCCGCCGTGCGGCACGCCGACATAGCCGACGGCCCCGCCGTCGCGGGTGATGGAGATCGCGGTGCGCATCGACTCCTCGGTGCCCACCGCCTCCAGCACCGCGTGCGCGCCGACGCCGCCGGTCAGCTCCTGCACCGCGGCGACGGCCGCCTCGCCGCGCTCCGCGACGATGTCGGTGGCACCGAACGTCCTGGCGATCGCGGTGCGGGACTCGTGCCGTCCCAGGGCGATGATCCGGTCCGCGCCCAGGCGCCGGGCGGCCAGCACCCCGCACAGGCCCACCGCGCCGTCGCCGACCACGGCGACCGTCGACCCCGGGCCCACCCCGGCCGCGACGGCGGCGTGATGCCCGGTCGCCATCACGTCGGAGAGCGCCAGCAGCGCGGTCAGCAGGTGCTGGTCCGCGGCTGCCTCCTGGGGAAGCTGCACCAGTGTGCCGTCGGCGAAGGGGACCCGGACCGCCTCGCCCTGGCCGCCGTCCGAACCGGGGCTGCCCCAGAAACCGCCGTGCGGGCAGGAGGTCTGCAGGCCCTCGACGCAGAACTCGCAGACGCCGTCGGACCAGACGAACGGGGCGACGACCAGGTCGCCGGGCCTGAAGCCGCGCACCTCGGAGCCCACGGCCTCGACCACGCCGAGGAACTCGTGGCCGATCCGCTGCCCCGGCTCGCGCGCCGAGACCCCGCGGTAGGCCCACAGGTCGCTGCCGCAGATACAGGCCAGCACGGTGCGTACCACGGCGTCCGTGGGCTTCTGTATCGCGGCGTCGGGGACCTCCTCGATCCGGATGTCGTGGGGGCCGTGGATCACGGTGGCACGCATGGAGGGGTCTCAATCTCTCGAGTGACAGAAGCCGACAAGCTGCAGCTGGTTCTCCGCCTACGATATTCCGCCCGCACGGGTGCGGCGGTCGTGGCGGGAGCTGTCAGAGTGGGCCCCTATTCTGGACGACCATGGAACCGACCCGCCTGGACGACATCGACGCGCAGCGCGCGGGCCGCCCCGCGGTCCACCCCTATCCCCCGGGCGGCTGGGCCGTGGTGGACGTCGAGACGACCGGCCTGGGCCGCACCGACCGCATCGTCTCGGTGGGTGTGTACCGGCTCGACCCGCTGGGCGAGGTGCTGGACCACTGGTACACCCCGGTCAACCCCGAGCGCGATCCCGGACCGGTCTGGATCCATGGTCTGACCAGCGAACACCTGGAGGGCGCCCCCACCTTCCCGGAGATCGCCGAGCCGCTGGCGGAGCGGCTGTCCGGACGGGTGCTGGTCGCGCACAACGCGCTCTTCGACTGGTCGATGATCTCCCGCGAGTACGCCCGGATGGGTGGCCGGGCCCCGGTCGAGCAGCGGCTGTGCACCATCGTGCTGGCCCGGGACCTGCGGCTGCCGCTGGCCAACCACCGGCTGGGCACCCTGGCCGGACACTTCGGGGTGATCCCCCGTCAGGCGCACCACGCGCTGGACGACGCCCGGGTGCTCGCCGAGGTGTTCCGGCCGAGCCTGCGGATGGCCGTGGAGGCCGGGCTGCCGCTGCCGTTCCAGCCGTGCGTGGCGCCCGCGCTGGTGGACCACCTCGCGGACGACGCCGACGCCGCGCCCTCGAACCGCGGCGGTGTGCTGAGCACTGCCGTCCGGACCGGCGGCTGGAGCCCCTACCGCCCCGCGCGACGGCGCCCGGCCTGCCCGTACCCGAATCCTGGACGCTGGGCGCCGGAGCAGCCGCTGGTGCAGGGGATGCGGGTGGCGATCAGCGGCGACACCGCCACCGACCGCGAGCTGCTGGAGGACCGGCTGACCGAGGCCGGCCTGCATGTGGCGAGTTCGGTCAGCAGCAGGACCAGCCTGCTGGTCACCAACGAGCCGGGCGGCTGGACCACCAAGGCGCGGCGCGCCCGCGAGGTCGGCACGCCGGTGGTCGACGAGGCCGCGTTCCTGCACCTGCTGCAGGCCGTCGTGCCGCAGCAGCGCCAGGGCTGACGCTCCCGCAGGCCGAGGCCGGGGCCCGCCGTAAGCGGACAGATCGGGCGGGGGTACCTTCAATGGGTGCTCCGCATCCTGCTGACCCGGCGCTGGGTGATCCTGACCCTGGTCTTCTTCGTGCTGATCCCGGTGATGTACCTGCTGGGCATGTGGCAGTTCCACCGCTACCAGCAGACCAACGTCGGCAACCGGCTGATCTCGCAGAACCTCTCGGCCGGGCCCGTCCCGATCGGGTCGCTGACCCGGCCCGGGGCCACCGTGCCCGGCAGCGAGCGGTACCGGAAGGTCACGGCGACCGGCCACTACGACACCGCGCACCAGTTCGTGGTGCGGCACCGCACCGACGCGGCCGGGGACACCATCGGCTACTACGTGGTCACCCCGCTGATCACCGCCGACGGCGACGCGGTGCTGGTGAACCGGGGCTGGGTGACCGCCGGCAACACCACCGGCGACCAGTACCCCAAGGTGCCCGGCGCCCCGTCCGGCACGGTCACCGTCACCGGGCTGCTGCAGCCGGACGAGACCACGGCGGTCAGCGGCATCCGCGACGTCAAGGGGCTCCCCGACCGGCAGTTCATGCTGATCAACAGCGTCGAACAGGCCGCGCACCAGCCCGAACCGGTGCTGGCCGGCTATCTGCAGCTGGTCGGCACCAGCCCGACCGCACCGGCCGGCGACTCCGCCGAACTCGTGCCCCTGCCGAACAACAGCGACAGCAGCAGCATGGCGGTGGTCGGCAAGGGCGTGCACCTGCCGTACGCGATCCAGTGGTGGCTGTTCGCGCTGCTGGTCCCGATCGCCTGGGGCGCACTGCTGCGCCGGGAGGTCAGGGACCGCGAACGCAAGGCCGTGGTCGCCGAGAAGAAGGCTGCCTTCCTGGCCGCGCAGCAGGCGCAGAGGGCCGAGAGGGACACGCCCGAGGAGTCGGTTGGCGCCCCCGCCGGGGCGACCGGGGAGTAGCGTCCGACCAGGAAATCGTCGGCCTTACCGAGTGAGGGGGACGCACATGCCCGGACGTATCGAGGACTACGCGCTGATCGGGGATCTGCAGACAGCGGCCCTGGTCGGCCGCGACGGCTCCATCGACTGGCTGTGCCTGCCCCGGTTCGACTCCCCCACCTGCTTCGCGGCCCTGCTCGGCGGCGAGGAGCACGGCGGCTGGCGGCTCGCGCCCGAGGGCGCCGAGGAGTGCACCAGCCGCTCCTACGTCGGTGACAGCCTGGTCCTGGAGACCGTCTGGGAGACCGACACCGGCACCGTCAAGGTGATCGACTTCATGCCGCAACGGGACCACACCCCCGATGTGATGCGGATCGTCGTGGGCATCTCGGGATGCGTGCGGATGCACGCCGAGATGCGGCTGCGCTTCGACTACGCCCGGGTGGTGCCGTGGATGCGGCGCACCGACCACCACCGGGTCGCGGTGGCGGGCCCGGACTCGGTGTGGATCCGCGGGCACTCCGCGATCCGCACCTTCGGCAAGAACTTCACCACCTTCGGGCAGTTCGAGGTCAACGCCGGCGACCGGATCCCCATAGTGCTGAGCTGGCTGCCCTCGCACCACTCCAGCCCGCCGCGCCAGGACGCCGAGAAGTCGCTCCAGGAGACCCTGCGGGGCTGGCAGGAGTGGGCGGCGGTGAGCAAGTACCGCGGGCCCTACCGGGATCCGGTGATGCGCTCGCTGGTCGTGCTCAAGGCGCTGACCTACGAGCCCACCGGCGGCATCGTCGCAGCCGCCACCGCCTCGCTGCCCGAGGAGATCGGCGGCGAGCGCAACTGGGACTACCGCTTCTGCTGGCTCCGCGACTCCACCATGACTCTCTCCGCGCTGCTGCGCAGCGGCTATGTCGAGGAGGCCTCGGCCTGGCGCGAGTGGCTGCTGCGCGCCATCGCCGGCGACCCGGCCGACCTGCAGACCATGTACGGGGTGGCCGGCGAGCGGAGACTGACCGAAATCACCGCCGACTGGCTCCCCGGGTACGAGGGCTCGGCGCCGGTCCGCTTCGGCAACGCCGCCGTCGACCAGCTGCAGCTGGACGTGTACGGGGAGGTGATAGACACCCTGTACCTCGCGCTGACGGCGGGAATACCGATGGAGCGTCATGTCTGGGCGCTCATCAACTCGTTCATGCGCTTCCTGGCGGACCACTGGAGCGACCCCGACGAGGGCCTGTGGGAGGTGCGCGGCGGACGCCGCCACTTCGTCCACTCCAAGGTGATGTGCTGGGTCGCCTTCGACCGGGCCGTGAAGATGGCCGAGATGACCGGCATGCCCGCACCGGTGGACCGCTGGCGCGAGGTCCGCGACGCGATCCACCTGGACGTCTGCACCCGGGGCTTCGACCAGGAGTTGGGCAGTTTCACCCAGTACTACGGCAGCAAGGAACTGGACGCGTCGACCCTCTTCGTGGTCAAGACCGGCTTTCTGCCGGCCGACGACCCACGGGTGGTCGGCACCGTCGACGCCGTGCAGAAGGGGCTGGACCACGACGGATTCGTCCTGCGGTACTCCACCGGGGAGTCGGAGGACGCCCAGGTGGACGGCCTGCAGGGCACCGAAGGCGCGTTCCTGGCCTGCTCGTTCTGGCTGGCGGACGCGCTGATCGCGATCGGGCGGAGGGAGGAGGGACGGCAGCTGTTCGAGCGGGTCGCCGCCATCTCCAACGACCTGGGCCTGATCTCCGAGGAGTGGGACCCGAAGGCCGGGCGGCAACTGGGCAACACCCCGCAGGCGTTCACCCATGTCGCCCTGGTCAACACCGCCTTCGCGCTGGAAGAGCCGAAGAAAGCACGACAGGAGGAGCTCTGATCCATGGATCTCGGACTTGAGGGACGTGTCTACGCCGTCACCGCCGCCACCCGCGGCCTCGGCTTCGCCAGCGCGGAGGCGCTGGTGGCCGACGGGGCCCGGGTGGTGCTGACCGGGCGCGGCCAGGCCTCGGTGGACGAGGCCGTCAAGCGGCTGGGCGGTGCGGCCGTGGCGGTCGGCGTGGTCGCCGACAACGCCACGGCGGACACCGGGGAGCGGCTGATCGCCGCGGCGAGGCAGCACTTCGGCCGGATCGACGGGGTGCTCGTCAGCGCGGGCGGCCCCCCGGCCGGGTCGATGCTCTCCGCGACGGACGAGGAGTGGGTCGGGGCGTTCGAGTCGGTGTTCCTGGGGGCGGTTCGCATCGCGCGACAGTTCGCGGGTGAACTGGGGGACGGCGGCTCGATCGGGTTTGTGCTGTCGACCTCGGTGCAGGAGCCGATCGGCGGGCTGGCGATCTCCAACGGCCTGCGGCCGGGGCTCGCGATGGCGGCGAAGACGCTCGCGGAGGAGCTGGGACCGCGGGGCATCCGGGTCTTCGGACTGCTGCCGGCCCGGATCGACACCGAAAGGGTCCAGCATCTCGACTCGCTCGGCGGTGACCCGGAGGGCGCGCGGGCCAGCGCGGCGGCGGGGATTCCGCTGCGGCGATACGGGAGGCCCGAGGAGTTCGGGAGGGTGGCGGCGTTTTATCTTTCACCGGCGGCTTCGTATCTGACTGGTGTCATGGTGCCGGTCGACGGGGGTGCGCTCCGGGGGATTTGAGCGGGGTTGGATTGCGTCTGCGGGTGGTGCATGGTTTCTGTTCGCGCAGTTCCCCGCGCCCCTAAGCAATTGCAACTGAGCCAGTGGCACAACCTGGGGGCGCGGGGAACTGCGCGAACAGAAACCCCCACGAACGTTCACTGAACCCTCGGAACCGCACCTGATTCCACCCGCAACCGCACCTCCGCCGACAGTGCCACCCCCAAAGAGCGCCGTGCGTTGGCGAGTGGGCCCGACGACAGCTCCCGAAGGACGGGGCCCGGGGCCGCCCCCGGGGCGAGGGTCAGAGCAATCCGCGCACGCGGACCGCCGAGGATCCGTACGCGGGCCCGGGAGACTCCGGCCATCTGCTCGGCCTCGTCGGTGACGGCCCGCGCCAGCGCCGCGCCACGCAGGCGGACCGGGAGGTCGGCCAGGTCCGGGACGGTGATCCGGTCCGCCGTGCCGGTCCGGAGCTGGGCCACGAGCCAGCTCAGCGACAGCAGCGCGGCCACCGCCAGCCCGGCGAACAGAGACGGCCACCACCAGCCCTCGCCGCGCCAGCGCACCCGGTCGGCCGGGGCCAGCACCGCGTGGTGCGGGTCCGTGAAGGTCCAGTCGGTCAGGTTCAGCCCCCCGGCCAGCAGCAGCGCTCCCCCGGCGAGAAGCACCAGGCCGACCAGGGCCAGCAGGGTGCGGTTGACCGCGCTCCGGCTCACGACTTCCCCCGGGGCTTGCCGTCCGCGCCGACCCTGACATGGACCATCGGCGGGCGGACCAGGCCCAACCGGGCGCGCTCCGCCGTGAGCTGCTCGGCCAGCGCCGACTTCACCTCGCTGGGATCGCCGAAGCCGACGACCGCGCGCACCCGCGCCCTGCGCCGCCCGACCTGCACCCGCGCCTCGCGCACCCCCGGCGTCTCCAGCGCGGCCCGGCGCAGCATCGCGGCCGCCGCACGCCGGTCCAGGCCGGCGCGCAGGCCGACGGTACCGTCCGTGGCGAGCGGCAGCAGGCGGCGCAGGCCGGGGGTGGCGGCGAGCAGCAGCAGCCACAGGCCCAGCGCGCAGGCCACGGCCGCGCCGGTGACCACCCAGGCGTCGTCGAGGTGACGCTGCGCCAGTTCGTCGGTGATCCGGATGCGCCAGGCATGGGCCCGGTGCCCGCTGCGGATGTAGCTCTCCTCGTAGAGCAGCGCTCCGGCCGCGGCGGTCAGGACCAGGGCGGTGAGGGCGGCGGCGTTGCGGCGGGCCGACCAGAACCGGCGGCCGCGCGGGGAGTCCGGCTGCTCCGGTGCGGCGGGGGCGGCCGGGGCGGGCGCCGTCCCGGCAGGTGAAGCGACGCTCATCGCAGTCTTCCGCCGGGGGCTGCCGGGACCAGGCGTTCCACCACCAGGTCGATCCTCGGGTCCTCCGAGCCCGCCAGCTGGACCACGCGCTCGGTGACCCGGCGGTGCACCGCGCGGGTGACGGCGGCGATGTCGAGGGGGTAGGGCAGGTCGAGGCCCACCGTGATGCTGACGCCGCGCCGCCCCTGCGAGGCGGTCGCCCGGGGGGAGTCGATCCGTCCAGGCCCGGTCAGCTGGTCGGCGAGGGCCTCGGCGGCCGCGCGGGCGGCGATCCGGGCGAGCACCCTGTCGGCGAGGCGGAGGCTGCCGCGCTCGCCCGGGGCGGGCAGGGACGGGGCGGGGACGGCGCCGTAGGCCATCAGCTCCTCCGGTCCCTGACCTTGCTGCTGCGGATCAGGTCGCCGAACTCCAGGTCACCGTCGAGAAGCCGCCCGGCCACGAAGCCGACCGCACCCAGGGCTGCGACCAGCAGGAACGCGGCGAAGCCGCCGAAGTATCCGGCGAAGCCGAGGGCCATGCCCACGGCCAGGCCGATCAGTGCCATGCTCACTGGACCCTGCTCTCGGTGGGTTCGTCGTCGTCCTGCTCGTCCGGCAGATGGACGTCGTTGACGGCGATATTGACCTCGACGACCTGCAGACCGGTGATCCGCTCCACCGAGCTGATCACGTTCTTCCGCACCACTGTCGCCAACTCCGCGATGGGGACCCCGTATTCGACCACCAGGTCGATGTCGAGGGCGGCCTGCCGCTCGCCGACCTCGGCCTTGACGCCCTTGCCGACATTGGGCCTGTTCCCGGGGACCCGGTCGCGCACCGCGCCGAAGCCACGGGATCCGCTGCCCAGGGCATGGATGCCCTGCACCTCCCTGGCCGCCATCCCGGCGACCTTCTCCACCACGCCCACGGCGATGGTGGTACGTCCGCGCTCACCGCTGGGCGCCAGTTGAACGGTCTCGTGCTGACGGGCACTGGGCTTGGTCACGTCGGTCATGGTGTGGGCTCCCGGTCGGGGTGCCCGGACTCAGCAGTCACAATCTGCATATACCGGGCATATCACCTCGACCTTAGGGGAGCCCCACGACACGCACACCGCAGTGAAGACGAACGGGTGAGGCGCTGCCGGGCGGCTACTCCCCCAGCCCCGCTAGGTCACGCAGCCGGCGCAGCTGCGCGGCGCGCTCAGCCGCACGCTGTTCGTCGTAGCCACGGCCGGGGGCGCCCTGGAGCAGTGCCTTGGTCTCCACCAGTGCGTCCCGGGGGGCGGCGAGCAGCGCCGCGGCCAGGTCCGCGGCGGCGGCGTGGAGTTCGGCGACGGGGAGGGCGGCGTTGGCCAGGCCGATGCGCACCGCCTCGTCCGCGCCGACCCAGCGGCCGGTGCCGCAGATCTCCAGCGCGCGGGCCGGACCCACCAGGTCCACCAGCGGCTTGGTCCCGCCCAGGTCCGGCACCAGGCCCAGGGCGGTCTCACGCATGGCGAACTGGACGTCGGCGGCGACCAGTCTGAGGTCGCAGGCCAGGGCGAGCTGGAATCCGGCGCCCACCGCATGGCCCTGCACCGCGGCGATGCTCACCAGGTCGGGACGGCGCCACCAGGTGAAGGCCTGCTGGTAGCCGGCGATGACCGCGTCGCCCTCCTCGCCCTTGGCCAGGTCGAGCAGACCGCGCTCGCCGGGGATCCCCTCCGGGGTGAAGGCGGCCCGGTCGAGACCGGCCGAGAAGGACTTGCCCTCGGCGAGCAGCAGCACCGCCCGCACCGTCCCGGGCAGGCCGCGGCCGACCGCGGCGAGGGAGCGCCACAGCGCGGGCGACTGGGCGTTGCGCCGCTCGGGGCGGCACAGCGTCACCGTCGCGACGGCGCCGTCCTCGGCCAGCTCCAGCCGGAGACCGGCCTCCGCCCACTCGGACGGGTCGGCGCCGGGGCCGGTGTGCATGGTGGGCGCGGAATGGGACACAGGGACCTCCAGCAGCGGTGCGGCTCCGAACTCTTCGGGCGCGGGCTACTGAAGAGTAACTTGTCGGACGCGACGATCGGCGACCGGGTGGGAGGCCCATGGTGCGGGACTCCGCCAGCCGCCGAAGCGTCAGGGATCTGACGTACTGATGGGTCGTACTGATGGATGCGTTTCAGGACGTGGCCGCGGCGGTCGCCTTGGCCTTACCGCGCGTGGCGCCACCGCGACCGCGGAGGGAAACTCCGGACTCGCTGAGCATGCGGTGGACGAATCCGTAGGACCGGCCCGTCTCCTCCGCCAACGCCCGGATACTCGCACCGGAGTCGTACTTCTTCTTCAGCTCGGTCGCGAGCTTCTCCCGTGCGGGGCCCGTTACCCGGCTGCCCTTTTTCAGAGTCTCGGCCACCCGTGCCTCCTCGTAGCAAGTGCTCTGTCGGAATCCCATGATCACCCATGGGTGACCTCCTGGCCACCCATTCCGCAAGGTCGGCAACGAAAATCCCGGCGGGCAGTGCCGGGCCGCGCGGCTGACCAGCGCGCGGTTTGCTGTCGCACGCCCGGGGACGTCACCGTGACATGGCGTGAAAATGCTGATCAGCAGCGGTGAATGGGCAATGCACGGGATTCCCGAATGAGCAGAAACAGAGCCGGTTCACTCGTACAGGTGGTGGGCCGTGCGATATGAACTCTTCTGGTCCAGATGCATGATCCAGCGACTACTCCGGCCGGTCGGAGCGGGGTCAGGCGAGGGAGACCAGATCGGCGTAGCCCTCGTTCCAGAGGTCCTCGATGCCGTCCGGCAGCAGGATGATCCGCTCCGGCTCCAGTGCCATGACGGCCCCCTCGTCGTGGGTGACCAGGACGACGGCACCGCTGAAGGAACGCAGCGCGCCCAGGATCTCTTCCCGGCTGGCCGGGTCGAGGTTGTTGGTGGGCTCGTCGAGGAGCAGCACATTGGCGCTGGACACCACCAGGGTCGCCAGGGCCAGCCGGGTCTTCTCGCCGCCGGAGAGCACTCCGGCGGGCTTGTCCACGTCGTCGCCGGAGAACAGGAACGAGCCGAGGATCTTGCGGACCTCCACCAGGTCCATGTCCGGCGCGGCCGAGCGCATGTTCTCCAGGATGGTGCGGTCGTTGTCCAGGGTCTCGTGCTCCTGGGCGTAGTAGCCGATCTTCAGCCCGTGGCCGGGGATGAGCGTGCCGGTGTCGGGCTCCTCCACGCCGGCCAGCATCCGCAGCAGCGTGGTCTTGCCGGCGCCGTTCAGGCCCAGCACGACCACCTTGGAGCCCTTGTCGATGGCCAGGTCGACATCGGTGAAGATCTCCAGCGAACCGTAGGACTTGGAGAGCCCCTCGGCCATCAGCGGGGTCTTGCCGCAGGGGGCCGGGTCGGGGAAGCGCAGCTTGGCGACCTTGTCGCTGACCCGGACCGCCTCAAGACCGGAGAGCAGCTTCTCCGCGCGGCGGGCCATGTTCTGGGCGGCCACGGTCTTGGTGGCCTTGGCCCGCATCTTGTCGGCCTGCGAGTTCAGCTGGGAGGCCTTCTTCTCGGCGTTGGCGCGTTCGCGCTTGCGGCGCTTCTCGTCGGCCTCGCGCTGCTGCTGGTAGAGCTTCCAGCCCATGTTGTAGACGTCGATGCAGGTGCGGTTGGCGTCCAGGTAGAACACCTTGTTGACGACCGTCTCCACCAGGTTGATGTCGTGGGAGATGACGATGAAGCCGCCGCGGTAGGTCTTCAGGTAGTCCCGGAGCCAGATGATGGAGTCGGCGTCCAGGTGGTTGGTGGGCTCGTCCAGGAGCAGGGTGTCGGAGTCCGAGAACAGGATCCGGGCCAGCTCGACCCGGCGCCGCTGACCGCCGGAGAGGGTGTGCAGCGGCTGGGCCAGGATGCGGTCCGGCAGCCCGAGGCTGGCGGCGATGGTGGCCGCCTCGGCCTCGGCGGCGTAGCCGCCCTTGGTGACGAACTCGGTCTCCAGCCGCGAGTACTTCTTCATGGCGTCGTCGCGGGTCTGGCCCTTGCCGTTGGCCATCTTGTCCTCGGCGATGCGCATCTTGCGCAGCACCTCGTCCAGGCCGCGGGCGCCCAGGATGCGGTTGCTGGCCAGCACGTCCAGATCCCCGGTGCGGGGGTCCTGCGGCAGGTAGCCGACCTGGCCGCTGCGGGTGACCGTGCCGGCGGCGGGGGCGCCCTCACCGGCCAGCACCTTGGTGAGCGTGGTCTTGCCGGCCCCGTTGCGGCCGACCAGGCCGATCCGGTCGCCGGGGGCTACCCGGAAGCTGGCGGACTCCAGCAGGATGCGGGCACCGGCACGCAGTTCGATGGCGTTGGCGGCAATCATGGCGAAGGTACTCCCGGGACGGCGAAGCGCTGGCGCGGGCCGTCGAGCGGGGCCCTGCTTGAGGCGGAGAGGCCCAGTCTACCGGGGGCCGGGCAGCGTCCTGATCGGCAAGGCGGGCGCGGGCTTGCCGGTGAGCCGCTGGACCACCTGGGTCGTGAGCCACGGAACGTCGCGGATGCCCACCGTGGTCGTCCCGGTGGCGACCGGCCGGGCCAGCGGGGTGGACTGGACCTGCCAGACCCTGCCCGTCCCGTCGAAGGCCTCGACGGTGCTGTAGCTGTCGCAGGGGCGGGCCAGCACCAGCAGGTCGTCGAGGGCCAGCGCCTGGGCCGGGGCGTAGGAGCAGCCGGCCTGCGGCAGGGTGTCGCTGCGGATGGAGCCGTCGGCGGTGTTGTACTCCATCACCACCTGCGCGGTGGGGACCAGGAAGACCTTGCCGCGGTCCAACGAGGCGACCAGTACGCCCACGTCGGCCGGGTGCAGGCGGAGCCGGTCGGCCAGGCCGGGGACGAAGCGGTGCCAGGCCACGGCGGCCGGATCGGCGCGGACGCCGGTGAGCATCCCGTCGCTCCAGACCGCCACGGTGATCCCGGCCAGCGGCACCACGCTCACCGGCTCGCTGCCGGGCCGCTTGTAGGACCACAGGGTGTGCCCGCTGTCGCTGCCCCTGGTCGCGTACAGCTGGACCGAGCCGTCGGCGCCGATCCGGAAGGCCCCGCCGTCCTCCTTGGAGACCGTGTCGTTGCTGTGGACCACCACCGAGTCGCCGAACGGGGCGGGCCGGTGGTCGCGCGCAGCGGCGCCCACGCCGACGGCGGCGAGGATCACGATGAGTGCTGCGAGCGCGGTACGCATGTTCACTACCGTAGGTCGAGGGGGCGGGGAAGGGGTGCAGGGTCGGCAAAATGGCGGTCCCAGGAGCGTAACGTTTCTCCTTCGGGCTGCCCGCAGGGCCCTCTGCGGCAGCTCAGCCGCGTGGCTGGTAGATGATCACCGCCGCGCCGAGCAGGCAGACCGCGGCGCCGGAGAGGTCCCACCCGGTGGGGCGGAAGCCGTCCACCAGCACGCCCCAGGCCAGCGACCCGGCGACGAACACCCCGCCGTAGGCGGCCAGCACCCGGCCGAAGGACGCGTCCGGCTGCAGGGCGGCGACAAAGCCGTAGGCGCCGAGCGCCAGCACCCCGCAGACCGCGTACTGCCACCCCCGGTTCTCCTTCACCGACTGCCAGACCAGCCAGCAGCCGCCGATCTCGGCGAACGCCGCCAGTACGAACAGCAGGATCGAACGCGTGACGGTCATCCCCGCACGATATGACGGATCACCGGTGAATCACCGGCGGCCCCAGGTGTGTCCCGTCACGCTGGACGGATCGGGCACCTAGCGTGAGCCCGAACCGGTCGAGGGAGGATGCCGATGTCGCGCCGCCGTGCGGTGACGCTGCTGGTCACGGCGGTGGTGGTGGTCGCCGCCGGGTTGGGGCTGTACGGGTGGTCCGGGGACGACGGCGGCGGGCGTGGCCCGGGGGCCGACGCGACCGCGGTGCCGGCCCACCCGGTGCCCTTCGGCGCCTTCCTGGGATCGACCGAGTCCGACGACGCGATGGCACAGCTCTCGGCCTGGCTGGGCGGCGCGCCGGTCCGGGTCGGGCACACCTATCTCCCCGGCGCCTCCTGGTCGGACATCGAGGGCAGCACCACCCTGCTCGGCCCGTGGGCGGCCTGGCGGGACGCCGCGCCGGACCGGCTGCTGGTGTTGGGGGTGCCGATGCTCCCCGACAACGAGGGGCAAGTCCCCGACGACCAGGTCCGGCAGCTGCTGGAACAGGGCGCCACCGGACGGAACGACGCCCACTACACCACCCTGGCCCGTACCCTGGTCGCGCTCGGCGCGCCGGACACGGTGCTCACCCTCGGCTGGGAGATGAACGGCACCAGCTACACCGGCCGCTGCGGTCCGGACCCCGCCGCCTGGAAGCAGTACTGGCGCCGGATCGTCACCGCCATGCGCGCGGTGCCCGGGCAGCGCTTCCGCTTCGAGTTCGCGCCGACCAGGGGCGCCGACGCGCACCCCTGGCCGGACTGCTACCCCGGCGACGACGTGACCGACGTCATCGGGATGGACAGCTACGACCTGGCCGGCTCCGACCCGGAGCGGACCGCGCCGTTCGCCAGCTATGTGGACGAGCCCTACGGACTGCTGGCCCAGGTCCGCTTCGCGGCGGCGCACCGCAAGCCGGTGTCGTACCCGGAGTGGGGGATGTACCACCGGGGCGACGACCCCGCGTACGTCAGAGGGATGCTGGACTGGGCGAGCACCCACGACACCCTCTACCAGACCATCACCGACTACTGCCCGCACGGGGTCTGGCGCTGCACCGACAATCCCCGCTCCGGACGGGTGTTCCGGGAGGCGCTCAGCGCGCGGTCAGGAGGCCGCTGAAGATCTGGGCCGGATCAGGGAGCGGCGTCCTGGGGCTTCGATGGCAAGGCGGAGGAGGGAGCCAACCGTGGTTGGTAAAGGGTGACCAGGGGGCACCTCCCGCCCGAAGGGTGGGGGAGACAACGCGGCCAGCGGAGTCTCAGGGCGTCGCGAGCCCGGCCCAGATCTTCAGCGGCCTCCTAGCTCCCTGAGCCTGGTGCGGACGGCGGCCAGCCAGGGGGCGCGGGCGCGCAGCCGGCGGACCGCGCCGGCGCGCAGGGCGATCGCCGCCGCGTGGACGGCCACCGCGGGCGCCCCGCCCAACAGCAGCCGCTCGTTCCGGGCCTGCTCGGGGCGCCAGCGCTGCTTGTAGGGCTCGTCACCGCGCAGCAGGCTCAGCTCGCCGCGACCGGTGGCGACGGCGTGGGCCGCGCTCTCCCGGAGCAGTATTCCGGCGACGTCCACCCGCTCCCGCAGCTCCGGGCGCACCCCGTAGAGGTAGAGCGCGGACAGTCCGTGCACCTGCAGCGTCAGATCGCAGGCCACCAGCTCGCCGTCCAGGCGGTACCGGCGGACGGTCGCGCGGCCGGCGGCGGCCATCCGCTCGGCGGACCGCGACAGGTGCTCGGCGAACCGGGGACGCAGATGCTCGGGGGTGACGCCGCGGCCGCGCCACTGCAGCTCATGCAGGGCCAGCAGCTCGCGGAGGGCCCGGGGCACCTCCTCGGGCGGCACCGTCCGGGTCTCGACCCCGGCGGCCTCCAGTCTGCGCAGCTTGACCCGGCTGCGCTGCGCGGTGCGTCCCGGCAGCCGGGACACCAGCTCCTCCATCGGCACGCCGGGCAGATGCTGGCACAGCGAGTCGGGCAGCCGCCGGGCCGCCCCCGGCCAGTGCTCGGCGATCCGGTGCGCGGCCGATCCCGGGCGCAGCTCGCGCAGGTCGAGCGCGACCCAGGGACGGCGCAGGCCGAGCTCCCCGGCCAGCGCCCGGGCCAGCACCGCCGCGGTCCGCTCGGCGTCGGCGTCGTCCAGCAGCACGTCCAGGAAGTCGGTCAGCCCCTGGCCGACCCCGGTCAGCAGCGGCAGCGCCCGCCGACGGAGCATCAGCGGGGCCGCGCCCACCAGGACGCCGTCCCGACGCACCGTCACCACCCGCAGCCGTCCCGGCCTGCCGTAGCTGTGCCACCAGGAGGAGAGCCAGGCGTGGCTCTGGAACGGGGTGGCCACGGGGCAGCGGTCGACCAGGGCGTCCCAGTCGGCTGCCAGGGCGTCGAAAGCGGCGGCTTCCCGCACCGTGCGCACCTCGGTCACCGGGGCCGGAGCCTGCGCCGATGCCGGTACCGGGGAGGCGCCTGCGGGGACGGAGCCGGCGAGCTGAGATGCCGTCATCGACGGGCCTGGGTCGCGGACTGCCGGGGGCGCTTGGAACCCGCCTCGGTGGAGGTGGGGGCGGAGGCGGAGTCCGGGGTCGGGGTCTCAGCAGGGGCCGGTTCGGCGGGCAGTTCGTCGGCCGACGCGTCGTCGGAAAGACCGTCCGAGCGGGGCTGCGGGAGCGGGGAGGGGGCCGGGCCGCCGCCGGTCCCCGACTGCCGGGCCATCATGCCGAGACCGCCGACCAGCAGGCCGGCCGCGCCGCCCACCGCCACATCCAGGCTGCGGGAGGGTGAACTCGCGGCGGCCGGCCTGGCCGCGGCGGCGAAGGTGATCAGGTGGACCCTGGTCTGCTTGGACGCGTCGTTGCCGAAGGTCACCAGCGAGCTCGCCACCGCGTTGGCCTCCGCGGCGGCGCGTGCGGCCGTCGGCGCGCTGCCGGTGATCTGGACCATCGGCGCGTCCGGCGAGGTGGTCGCCTGGATCAGCGGGGTCAGCTGCGCCAGCGGGACACCGGTACTGGCGGACGCGTCCAGCAGGATCTCCGGCTGGGCGATCACCCGACCGTAGGCCTGGGCGAAGTTGACGGCGGTGGCGCTGTCGCCGTCCGCCTGCGGTACCACCATCACATAGGCATTGGCCTGGTACTGCACCGGCGCGGCCAGCGCGTAGGCGCCACCGCAGGCGGCGCCGAGCGGGACGGCGGCGAGGACGGGCCAGCAGCGGCGCAGGATGCTGCGCGCGGCGTTGCGGCTAGTGTCGGACATGGCTGCGGGGCTCCTTGGGTTATCGAGAGGTCTTCGCCGCGGCAGCGGGCGGGTGCTGGGGAAGCGGAACAGTGCGGGCAGGGGCTGGGGTGGGGACGGCGGTACCGGCCCCGCCGAGCTGGTCGTAGAGCCCGGCCACCAGGGGGGCGAGCCGGGCGATGTCGTAGTGCCGGACCGCCTCCGGCTGCGGCAGCGGCGTACGGCACTGGCGCAGCAGCGCCAGTTCGGCGGCATAGGCGGCCGGGTCGGAGCGGACCCGACGGGCCCCCGGGGCCGCCTCCGGCGGGAGTTCGGACAGCGCCGGACCGGAGGACCAGCGCACCGGGAGCCCGGCGGCCAGTCCCTCGATCAGCGCCATGCCGAAGGTCTCGTTCCGGGACGGGGCCGCCAGCACGTCCATCGCCGTGAGCAGGTCGGGGACGTCGTCGCGCTCCCCGGCGAACACCACCCGGTCGGCGACGCCGGCCGCGCGGGCGCGCCGCTCCAGCGCCGGACGCTGCTCGCCGTCGCCGACCAGCAGCAGCCGGGCCCCGCCGTCCCGTTGGGGCATCAGGGCCAGGGCGTCCACCAGGACCTCGAACCGCTTGCCCGGAACCAGCCGACCGAGACCGCCGACCACCAGCGCGTCCTGCGGCAGGCCCAGGCCGGCCCGGAGGAACCGGCGGGTGGCGGCGCGGGTCGGCGCGGGCTGCGCGTAGCGGGCCGCGTCCACGCCGTTGGGGATGGTCAGCACCCGGTGCGCCGGCACCTTCCAGTCGGCCAGATGCTCGGCGACCGACTCTGACACCGCCAGGGTGCACTGCCCCAGCCGCTCCGCGGCCAGGTAGAGGGCCCGCACGCCGGGGGTGATCCGGCGTCCCTCGATGACCCCGGGCAGCAGTGAGTGCTCGGTGGCGACCACGGCGCCGACCCCGGCCAGCCGGGCGGCCAGCCGTCCGTAGACGCAGGCCCGGTAGAGGTGGCAGTGCACCAGGTCGTAACGGCCGTGCCGGATCAGACCGGTGAGCCGGGGCAGCGCGGCCGGGTCGCGGTTGCCCCGCATGCCCAGGTCGAACACCCGGACGCCGTCCTCGCGCAGGCCCTGGGCCACCGTGCCCGGGTTCTCCAGGGCCACCACGTCACACCGGTGACGATCCGGCAGATGCCGAAGCAGCAGCCGTAGTTGCTGCTCGGCGCCGCCGGCCGCGAGGCCGGTGATCACATGCAGGACCTTCATCGGGCATCCTCTCCGTCGACCCGGACACGCAGGCCGCGCAGCCGGTGCCGGGCGCGCTTGGCGCGCAGCCGCAGTCCGTTGTCGCGTTCGCCGACGTAGGAGCGCGGCAGCGCCCAGCGGCCGGTGAGCGGTCCGTGCGCGATGGCGGCGCCGTAGTGGTAGCCACTGTCGCGGACTGCGGCGGCCGCGGCGGCGTCGACCGCGCCGTAGGGGTAGCAGAATCCTCCGACCGGCTCACCGAGCAGGTCGCGCAGCAGCTCACGGCTGTGCCGGGTCTCCTCGGCCAGGGTTGCGGCGGCGATCCCCGGCAGCGAGCGGTGGTACATGCCGTGCGAGCCGATCTCGACCCCGCAGTCGTGCAGCCGGAAGATCTGATCCGCCGTCAGCAGCGGCTTGCGTGGCCCCTCGTCCCAGATGTTGTGCCCGCCGAGGCGGCCGACCACGACGAAGGCGGTGGCGCTGAACCCGTACCGCTGCAGCACCGGCAGCACCCCGCGGGTCAGGTCGGCGTAGCCGTCGTCGAAGGTCAGCCCGACCAGGTCGGCAGCCCGGCCCAGCGCGTGCGCGCGGAGCAGTTCGCCGAGGCCGACCCCGCGCAGGCCGTGGGCGTGCAGCCAGGCCATCTGCCGGGCGAAGCGCTCGGGGGTGACGGTGACCCGGTAGGGGTCCTCGGTGTAGTGGTCCACCGAGTGGTACATCAGCGTCCAGGGTGACTTGGCGGGTTTGATCCTGGGGCCGTGGAAGAGTTCCGTGCCCGAGGGGTTCGCAGGAACGGGGTCGGTCCGGGCAGTATCCGACAAGACGCCGTCGGACCGGACGCCGTCGGTCCGCGGCTCAGCCACCATGGCGTCCCTCCCCTTCGTCCTTGCGGCCACGGGTCCACAGCCGGGCCGTCAGTGCTGCCAGCGGTCCGGTCACCACCGGCGCCCTGAGCGCGGCGGCGGCGAGTACGAAGGCGGCGACGCCGGCTGCGGCGCCCAGGAGCACCGAGGGCAGCGCGTGGGCGGCGAAGGGCTGGGCCGCGGTGTAGGCGGCCGCGGCGGCGAGGGCGGCGGCGAGCAGCAGCCGGGCCTGGTCCAGCAGGACCGTGCGCAGCCGCAGGGCCACCCCGCGGGTCCTGATCCCCACCAGCAGCAGCACCGCGGTCAGGGTGATGCCGGTGGCGTTGGCGGCGGCCAGCCCGATCGCTCCGTGGCGTGCCACGGCGGCCAGCCCGATCGTGGTGGTGACCAGGAGTCCGAGGGCCATCGCGGCCAGCGGGAACCAGTCACTGCGGGACCCCGACCTGGCCGGGGCGGTGCCGAAGGCCACCACCGGACGGGTCGAGAAGAACGGCCGGACCAGCGCGCCGACCATGGCCTGGCCGAGCAGTCCCAGGCTGTAGACGCGCATCACCGAGCCGGTGGCGGCGGTGTCCTGGGCGGTGAAGGCCCCCCGCTGGAACAGCAGCGCGACGATCTGCGGGGCGCAGGCCATCAGCACGGCGGTGCCGGCCAGGACCAGTGCGCCGATCAGTGCGAGGTCCTTCTGAACCCGCTCCCGGGCCGCCTCCAGATCGCCGTCGGCGAGGGCCCTGGCGATGACCGGGAAGGTCACGGTGCACACCAGCACGCCGAGGGTCATCGCCATCTGGGCGACCTTCTCGGCGTAGTTGAGGTGCGAGATGGTTCCGGGGGCCAGCGAGGAGGCGAGATACCGCTCGACGAAGACCTGGGACTGGCGGGTGAGGGTGAACAGGGCGATGGGGAGCAGCGCGAGCGGGCTCAGCACCAGGGCGGGCGAGGCGGCGGTCTGCGGTCGCCGACGGGGCGTCAGGCGGGCGCAGTGGCGGGTGAAGGGCGGCAGCAGGACGGCCGTCATGAGGACGCTGCCGAGGGCGACGCCGGCTGCTGCGGCGCGGACTCCGAGAGAGCCGTGCAGCAGCACCATCAGCAGCAGGATGCCGGTGTTGTACGCGATGTAGACCGCGCCGGGGGCGGTGAAGCGGCGGTGCGCGCGGAGGCCGGCGCTGAGGTAACCGGTGAGGCCGAACGGCAGGATGGTGAGGGCGGTGAGGCGGGTGCAGACCACGGCGAGGGCGGGGTCGGCGAGGCCGGGGGCGAGGAGGTGGACCAGGAAGGGGGCGCCCAGGAGGGTTGCGGCTGAGACTGCAGCCAGGAGCAGGGCGAGTGGGGGGAGGGTGGCTCCGACCAGGTCTGCTACGGCGGGGGGGAGGGCCGGGGTACGGGGGGTGGGGGGCTGGTCGCGCAGTTCCCCGCGCCCCTTGGGTGCTGCATGGCTGGGCGCTGCGGGGACGTTCTCGCTGGCCCGGACCAACCTGCTGCGGGGTGTGGGGACTTGGGGCGGTTGTTGAGCGGTTTCGGTGTCGGCGGAGAGGGCGAGGCTGAAGGCGGGGACCATGAGGAAGGCCATGGCGTCCTCGATCAGCAGCGGGGCCGCGGTCTCGGGGACGGTCCAGGAGACGAGGAAGGCGTCGGTGCCTCGGCCCGCGCCGAAGTAGCGGGCCAGCAGGAGGTCGCGGAGCAGGCCGAGCAGGGAGCCGCCGGCGCTCATCACGGCGGTG
The DNA here is from genome assembly GCF_041261405.1 of Streptacidiphilus sp. EB103A. Classification (NCBI taxonomy): domain Bacteria; kingdom Bacillati; phylum Actinomycetota; class Actinomycetes; order Kitasatosporales; family Streptomycetaceae; genus Streptacidiphilus; species Streptacidiphilus sp. EB103A. The sequence goes on from NZ_JBGCAQ010000008.1 coordinate 58,609, forward strand.
ATGCCGAAGGCTCGGGCCAGGACGGAGCGGGCGCGGCCGCGGGTCTCGGTGGGGCGGGGTGCGGTCAGGGTCACGTCGCGGCCTTCCGGTCGGACGCGTCGAAGGTCCCGAACGCGGCGAGGCCGACGACCACCGAGACCAGCACCGTGGTGGTGCCGCCGATGTCCGCGTAGAGGAAGTCGACGAGTTGCCAGACCAGCAGTCCGAGCAGCGCCGCCCCCAGGCCGCCCCGCTCGCGGGCGGTGCGGCGGACGGTGCCCAGGAGCAGCGAGAGGAAGAGCGCGGCGAAGGCCGTCAGGCCGACCAGTCCGTCCTCGCTGAGCAGCAGCAGGTACATGTTGTGCGGGGAGAGCAGCGGCTCGCGGGAGAAGCCCGCGCCCGCGCCGCCGGTGTCGCTGCCCGAGGACAGCCGCAGCGGTGCGTGGCCGTCGCGGAACTGGGGGAACTCCTTGGGGCCGACACCGGTCACCGGGTGGTCCCGCCAGATCCGGCCCGCCGTGGTCCAGAGGTCGTAGCGGTCCGTCACGGAGTGGTCGGGGGCGGCCCCGGCCACGGTGGTGATGCTGCCGAGCCGCTCGGCGACACTGGCGCCGCCGAGGCCGAACCCGCCGACCAGGACCACGGCAGCAGCGGCGGCGAACAGCGCGCCGCGCAGCGCCAGCCGGACGTCGGAGAGGACCAGGGCGACGACGGCGGCGCAGCCGGTGGCGATCCAGCTGCCCCGGCTGAAGGAGACGGCCAGCGGGAAGACCAGCCCGGCCGCGGTCAGACCGAGCAGCCAGGAGGCGCGGCGGCGCCCGGCCCGGCGGGCCTCCAGGGCCAAGCCCAGAGCGGCCAGCAGTCCGTAGCTGACGACGGCGGACATGGCCATCACGTCCTGGGCCCCGAAGGTGCCGACCGCGCGGGCGCTGCCGCCGGCATAGGAGGCGCCGGTGCCGGTGAGGAACTGCGCGGCGCCGACCGTACCCTCGATCACCGCGGCGCCCACCATCGCGCCCAGCACCAGCACCAGGTCCAGGCGTTCGCGCAGGGCGAGCAGCACGGCCAGCGGGACCAGCACGAACACCTGGATCAGCCGGACGAAGCCGGACAGGCTCTGGGACGGGTCCCGCGAGGCGATGGTGGAGGCGGCCACGGCGACGGCGATCACGCAGAACAGCACCGCGGCCCGGGTCGGGGCCAGGGCCCGCCCGGCGCGGAACGCGGAGAGAACCCGCAGTCCGCAGATCGCCACCAGCCCGACCGAGGCGACATCGGCGGGGGTCACATGGACGGCCGCGGTGACGTCCTGGTTGCCCAGGGGCACGCAGACGAGCAGCACCGTCAGCGCCGCCAGGGCGCTGGGACGCCGCAGCAGCGCCAGCAGCGCCTCCCGCCGTCCGGGCGGTGCGCCGGTCTGTGGATTGGCCTGCCGTGGCTGCGGCACGCTGAGAAGGGTCACCGCGGTGTCAGCTCCCGTCGGACTGGAGCACCGAGGAGATGGTGCGCAGCAGGATCTTGACGTCCTGCCAGAGGCTCCAGCTCTCGATGTAGTAGTTGTCGAAGCGGGTCCTGTCCTCGATGGAGGTGTCCCCGCGTAGGCCGTTGACCTGGGCGAATCCGGTGATGCCGACCGGCACCCGGTGCCGGTCGCGGTACTGCGGGTAGGCCTGGGCGAAGCGGGTCACGAAGTAGGGGCGCTCGGGGCGGGGGCCGACCAGGCTCATCTCGCCACGCAGCACGTTCCACAGCTGCGGAAGCTCGTCCAGGGAGGTACGGCGCAGGAAGCGGCCGATCGCGCTCATCCGCTGGTCCTGCGAGATGTTCCAGCGGGTGGCCGACTCCTGCTCGTCGGCCGGGCGCAGGCTGCGGAACTTGAGCACGGTGAAGCTCTCGCCGTCCAGGCCGATCCGCTCCTGACGGAAGATCACCCCCGGACCGCCGTCCACCCGTACCGCGATCGCGCAGGCGGCCAGGATCGGGGCGGCCAGCAGCAGGCCGAGACCGGCCAGACCGGCGTCGACCGCGCGCTTGACCGCCCAGGACGGTCGGCGCATCGCGGTGGGCCCGAGCCGCAGACAGGGGAACCCCCAGAGGTGGTCGCCCACCACGGTGCGGCGGTTGCCGTACTCGAAGGCGCCGAACTCCGGGAAGCCGGGCACGAACCAGACCTCGCAGCCGTGGCCGGAGCTGGTGCGCATGGTCTGCGCGACCTCGGCGTCGTCGGCGCCGCCGGAGGTGAGGATGACGTCGCGGATGCCCCGCGCGGGGATCGCCAGATCGAGCACCGCGGGACCGCCGAGCACCGGGACGGCGGAGTCGACCGGCAGGAAGAGCGGCTCGGGGTCGATGAACCCGACCGGGCGCAGCCCGTACTCAGGGTGGTCGAGCAGGGCGGCGGCGATCCGCTGGCCGATGTGCCCGGCGCCGGCGATCAGGGTCGGCCGGGGACGGCGCCGGCGGTGGCGGCGGAGCAGCGCGTAGGCGGCGCCCCGCCCCAGCACGTCCAGGCCGAGCTGGCACAGCACCAGCGCGACCAGCAGCCGGAGGTCCACCGGGACCACGGCGAGCCAGAGCCCGTGCAGGCCCCGGTCGAGCGTCAGCGCGAGGGAGACGGCGACGGCGGCCCGCGCCGCGAGCGAGGGGATCTCGTCGAGGACCGAGGGGGCCAGCCGCAACCGGTAGAGGCCGCCGTAGGAGTTGAGCAGTACCAGCACCGGCAGGATGACGCAGGCCGCCCACAGCACCCGGTCCGGCTCGCCCGAACCCAGCAGCGCCAGGGCCAGCACCGGCGCGAGCGCGTCCACGGCGAGCAGGGCGGCCGGGATCCCGGTACCGGGGCGCCGCCGCCGACGGCGCACGGCGGGCCCGGTGACCGCCGCGCCGCGCTCCACGGCGGTTGACGGGTAGGTGAGTTGGGCCGTGCCCAACCCGGAGGGAGTCGGCCCGGTCAGAGTCGGTCCGGTCAGAGTCGGTCCGGTCAGAGTGGGCGCGGTCGGAGTCGACGCAGTGGCACGCGGCAGTTCGTCGTTGTCAATGGTGGTCATCCGCGCACGTACTCCTCTGCTGTGTGCCCATGGGGACGGGGCCCTCCCGAAGCCCGGGCTCGGTCGAGGTAGCACCTGCCGTCGCGATCGACGACTCGGCCCGATTGCGACAAAAGGAATGAAGCAGGCAAATACGACAGTACAGAATGTCTCCAGTCGTTTTCTCAGCCGACGTGCTCATTCACACCGATGAGCATTAGTCAGATTTTCCGGCTGGAATTCGCGCAGCTGTCCCACCCGCAGCGGGCGCGGGAATGCGCCGCTCGGCGACCACTTCCTGATACACCGTCATCACGGCGGCGAGGGTCGTTCTCACGTCATGGTGTTCGACCATCCGTTCCCTCGCCCTGGCACCGGCCGCCAGACAGGCCACCGGATCCGCCAGCCGCGCCACCAGCGCCTCCCGCAGGGCGGCCGGATCGTCCACCGGCAGCAGCTTCTCGCCCGGCCCCAGGCACTCCCGGGCTCCGGCCACCTCGGTCAGCAGGACCGGGCAGCCGCAGGCCATGGCCTCCAGCGGAACCAACGCCATGCCCTCCCAACGGGAGGGCAGCACCAGCAGATCCGCCGCCGCGTACCAGTCCCGGGGATCGTCGGTGCGGCCGGCGAAGACCACGCTGTCGGGATCGGGCAGGCCGGCGGCCTGCGCCTGCAGTGCGGCGCGCTCGGGGCCGTCGCCGACCAGCGCGAGCCGCGCTCCGGGGATCCGGGACGGGATCGCGGACCAGGCCCGCAGCAGCACGTCCTGCCCCTTCTGCCGGCACAGCCTGCCGACGCAGACGACCAGCGGGGCAACGTCCCCCGGCCTGTCCTGCTGGGGCGGGGACAGCCTCAGCAGCTCCCTGGCCCGGGTCTGCGGCGGCAGCCGGACCGGGTCGAAACGGTCCAGGTCCACCCCGTTCGGGGCCAGCGCCCAGCGCCCGCCCACGCCGACGGACTCGCCCTCGGCACGCTCCTGCTCGCTGACGCACAGCAGCCGGTCGGTCCAGCGGACCGCCCAGCGCTCCCAGACCCGGGAGCCGATCGCCAGCGGCCCGCCGACCGCGGCGAACGACCAGGCGTGCGGCTGGAAGACGGTCGGGAACACGCCCCGGACCGCCAGCCGCCCCGCCAGACCCGCCTTGGCGCTGTGCAGATGCACCAGGTCGGGACGGGACTCGGCGACCAGCCGCCGCAGCGAGGCGATCTCGCCCGGCAGGCCGGGGCCCGGGGCGCGCACCGCCGTCCAGGGCAGCACCGTCGCACCCACCGCCACCGCCGCGTCCGCGAGCGGGCTCTGCGGCGGGCAGGCCAGCAGCACCCGGTGGCCGTCCTCGGCCTGCCCCCGGAGCAGGTCGACGACGACCCTGGCGACACCGCCGTCGACGGGCTGGGAGACATGAAGAATGGTCAGGGGCACGACGCGCAACCTACGGGCCGTGAGTCGTGCGTGCGGCATTCCCTCACCCCCAGGAATGAGGAACTCCACCCGGGAGAGTGATGCACGGGATTGCCGCGTAACTATCTACGGAAGGGATTACCGGGGCTTTGCTTTCGGCTGGAAATGACGGTTCGCCGGGCGCCTCGCCGCGCCTCGCCGCGCCCCGCCTCAGTCGTCCAGCCGGTGCGAGAGGTGGAGGTCCCGCTCGGTGTGGCCGTCCTCGATCCGGAGCGCGGTGGCCACCGGCGGGTAGCCGCTGGCGATCACGGTGTACTCCCCCGGCTCCAGGTCGGTGAAGCGGAACTGGCCGTCGGAGCCGGTGGTCGCGGCGGCGACCACGGTGCCGGTGGAGTCCAGCAGGGTGACCCTGGCGTCCTCGACCGCGTGCCCGGCGTTGGTGCGCACCGTCCCGCGCAGGGTGCCGCTGCCGGCCATGGCGACGTCCTGGCGGGTCTCCCCGCTGGGGGCGACGTCGACGGCCAGCGCGGTCGGGCGGTAGGCGCGGGCGCTGACGGCGAGGGTGTAGCGGCCGCAGACCAGGTCGCGGAAGTGGTACGCGCCGTCCGAGTCGGCATGGGTGGTGGCGGCGACCTCACCGCGGGCGTCGGTGAGGGTGACCGTGGCGTCGGCGACCGGCGCGCCCTCGGCGCTGCGGACCGCGCCGGAGAGCCGCCCGGTGCCGCCCAGCACCACATCGAGGTCCACCGGTCGGTTGCCCACGGTGACGGTGACCGCCTGCGGCTGATGGCCGGGCGCGGCGGCGATCAGCACGTAGTTGCCGCCCCGGGGCGCGGCCAGGGTCCAGCGGCCGTCCTGGCCGCTGCCGGCCCGGGCCACCTGGCGCCCGTCCATGTCGATCAGCGTCAGCACGGCGCGGGGCACTCCGGTCCGGTCGGGCTCCAGCACCGCGCCGCTGACCGGGGTACCGGGGGCGCCGGGGACGCCTGCGGTGTCCAGCGGGGAGGACGGTTGGTGCGGCACGGGAACCTCCTGGGCGGCCGGCTGGGCGGACTGTGCTGCCTCGTGGGGGAAGGCTGCCTCATAGGGGAGGCCGTCGTCGGTACCGGCCTGCGAGGGCGCGTGGGTGACCAAGGGTTTCTCCTTGAGCAGGAAGGCGAGCAGGAAGCCCAGCGCCAGGACCGGCACCAGGTAGAGGAACACCCGCGGCATCGCGGCCGCGAAGGAGTCGACATAGGCCAGCCGCAGCGGCGTCGGCAGCGACCGGACCAGCTCAGGCGTGATCGAGTCGGTCGGCGGGACGGCCCCGGCGGCGACGCCGACATGCGGCAGCCGGTCCCGGAGCTGCTCCGTCAGCCGGGAGTTGAACAGGGTGCCGAAGACCGCCGCGCCGACCGAACCACCGATCTGGCGCAGGTAGTTGTTGGCGGAGGTGGCGGCGCCCAGGTCGCCCGGAGCCACGGAGTTCTGCACCGCCAGCACCATCACCGGCAGCGCCAGCCCGACGCCGAGGCCCAGCACCGCCATCCCTGCGCTCTGCAGCAGGTAGGAGCTGTCGGCGTGGAGCAGGCCGAGCATGGCCATCCCGGCCGTGGACAGGGCGCCGCCGACGATCGGATAGACCTTGTAGCGTCCGGTGCGGCTGATCAACTGGCCCGAAGCGATGGAGGCCAGGACGATGCCGCCCATCATCGGCAGCATCTTCAGTCCGGAGACGGTGGCGCTGGCGCCGTCCACCATCTGCAGGAAGCTGGGCAGATAGCTGGCCGCGCCGAACAGGGCGACCCCGACCACGACGCCGATGGCGCCGGAGACATTGAAGACGCCGTCACGGAACAGCCGCAGCGGGATCACCGGCTCCACGGCCCGGCGTTCGGCCATCGGGAAGAGCAGCAGCGACAGCACCGCCCCGCCGATCAGACCGAGGATCACCGGCGAGCTCCAGGCGTACTGGCTGCCGCCCCAACTCGTCGCCAGGACCAGGCAGGTGCCGGTGACGGCGAGCAGCAGCGAGCCCAGCACGTCCAGCCTGGGGCGGCGTTCGCCCTCGCCCCGGCTGCGCTTCGGCTTGAGCACGAGGGAGGTGACGACCAGGGCGGCCAGCCCCAGCGGCAGGTTGACGTAGAAGCACCAGCGCCAGCCCGGACCGTCGGTGAACCAACCGCCGAGCAGCGGGCCCGCCACGGACGAAAGTCCGAACACGGCGCTGATCAGGCCCATGTAGCGCCCCCGGGCACGCGGCGAGACGACATCGCCGATGATCGCCTGGACGCCGATCATCAGCCCGCCGCCGCCGATGCCCTGGACCGCCCGATAGGCGATCAACTCGTCCATGCTGTGCGCCCAGCCGGCGAGCGCGGAGCCGACCAGGAAGACCGCGATGGCGAACTGGAACACGGACTTGCGGCCCAGCAGGTCGCCGAGTTTGCCGTAGACCGGCAACCCGATGGTGGAGGCCAGCAGATAGGCGGTCACCACCCAGGACATGTGCTGCAGGCCGTGCAGTTCGCCGACGATCCGTGGCAGCGCGGTGGCCACGATGGTCTGGTCGAGCGCGGCGAGCAGCAGTGCCATCATCAGTCCGGCGAATACCAGGCGAAGTTGACGTGGCGTCAAGTCGGCTGCGTCGGCGGCGGCTCCGGAACTGCGGGCAGGCGATGCTGGGGCAGGTGCGCTCTTGGCCGGACGGCTGGTCTGGGTCACGGACATGGCACGGATCATTGCATTGACCACGCACCGTCCTCGAACTGGTCATACGATCAGTTCGAGGACGGTCGAGGCCGGAAAATGGTCGACCGGGCGCGATTACCAGCGGAAATGTGACGCCATGTCGACGAGTTGCGAAACTCGCTTCATCGACATTTGGATCAGGTTCACTCCTGCGGGAGTTCCCTCGTCCCCGTGTTCCCCTGCGACCGATGCCGAACGGTCAGTTCTGGTCCGCCAGCGTCGGCGCCAGCTCCTCCAGCGCTCCCGTCACGATCGCCCGCATCGCCCGCTCCGCCGCCGCGGCGTCCTGCACGCAGACCGCCTCAGCGACCTCCCGGTGCAGTGCCACGGCATAGGGGGCCGGGTGGTGCGGCATGAGCTTGTGCTCGGTGCGCCCGGTGAGCACCGCGCCCACGGCGTCGGCGAGGTGGGCGAACATCTCGTTGCCCGAGGCGCGCAGGACCAGCGCATGGAAGGCGATGTCATGACGCAGGAAGGTCCGCAGGTCTCCGCTGCGCGCGGTGACGGTCAGCTCCACCGCGAGGGCGCTGAGCTCGCGGCAGTGGTCCTCGGTCGCCTGCTGGGCGGCGAGCGCCGCGGCCACCGGCTCGACCGCGACCCGCAGGCCGCCGAGCGAGCTCAGCTGCGCCGCGCGGTCGGCCCCGGCCAGCCGCCAGCGGATCACCAAAGGGTCGAATACGTCCCAGGCCTCGCGCGGCTGCACCGTCGTCCCGACCCGGCGGCGCGAGGCGACCAGGCGCATCGCCTCCAGCACCCGGACCGCTTCGCGGACCACCGTCCGGGACACCCCGTAGCGGGCCTCCAGCTCCTCGCCGCGCAGCACCGTCCCCTCCGGGATCTCACCGGAGGCGATGGCGGGCCCGAGGTCCGCGAGAAGGCGCCCGTGCAGGCCCTGGATGTCCATGGGGTCAGGGTATCCGGGCCTGCGGTAGCGAACTCATATGATGATTGCATCTCATCCACTTGAATAAGTCATACCTTTGGAGTCATAGTCCTCCCATGGCTCACAACGTCGTCGTCATGGGCGTCTCCGGTGTCGGCAAGACCACCGTCGCCCGGCTGCTCTCCGAACGACTCGCCCTCCCCTACGGGGAGGCCGACGACTTCCACCCGCCCGCCAACATCGCCAAGATGGCGGCCGGGACGCCGCTCGACGACGCCGACCGCCAACCCTGGCTGGAAGCCATCGGGGCGTGGCTGCAGCGGCAGAACGACGCCGGGGTCGGTGGCGTGGTGACCTGTTCCGCACTCAAGCGCCGCTACCGCGACACCCTGCGCGCCGCCTGCCCGGACATCTGGTTCCTGCACCTGGCCGGCCCCCACGACCTGGTCGCCGACCGGATCGGCCACCGCACCGGCCACTTCATGCCGCCCTCGCTGCTCGACTCGCAGTACTCGACGCTCGAACCGCTCGGGGCGGACGAGCGCGGTGCCGTCCTGGACGTGGGACCGGCGCCCGAGGAGCTCGTCGACGCGGCCGTCCGCCTGCTCACCACCCCCTGAGCCGTCAACACACTCTTGTCAACACACTCTTGTCAACGGAGACAACGCGTGACCCTCCTGCTGGCCGCTGACGCGGCCCTCCCCCACAGCGGCAGCGACGCCAGACTCGTCACCGCCATGCTGCTCGGCATCGCCGTGATCGTGGCCCTGATCAGCGGGCTGAAGCTGCATCCCTTCCTCGCCCTCACCCTGGGCTCGGGGGTCCTGGCGGCCGTCGCCGGCGTCCCCTTCGACAAGCTGATGACCGGCTTCTCGACCGGTTTCGGCGCGACCGTCACCAGCGTCGGCCTGCTCATCGGCCTCGGCGCGATGCTGGGCAAACTGCTGGCCGACTCGGGCGGCGCGGACATCATCGCGGACACGGTGTTGGCCCGTTCCGGGCCCCGTTCGATGCCCTGGGCGATGGGGCTGATCGCGGCTGTGCTCGGGCTGCCGCTGTTCTTCGAGATCGGCGTGGTGCTGCTGGTCCCGATCGTGGTGCTGGTCGCCCGGCGCGGAAACCTGCCGCTGCTGCGTGTCGGCATCCCCGCGCTGGCCGGGCTGTCCGTCCTGCACGGACTGATCCCGCCGCATCCGGGCCCGCTGGTCGCCGTGGCCGCGCTGCACGCGAACCTCGGCGTCACGCTGGGCCTCGGCCTGCTGGTCGCCGTACCCACCCTGGTCGTCGCAGGCCCCCTGTTCGCCCGCGTCGCCGAGCGCTGGGTCGGACCACTGGAGCTGCCGGCGGTGGACCAGTCGGAGGCGGAGGCGGAGTCGGAGGCGGAGGCGGAAGCGGAGGCGGCTGCCCGCCACAGGCCCGGCTTCGGCGCGACTCTCGGCACGATCCTGCTGCCGGTCGTGCTGATGCTGGGCAAGGCCCTGGTGGACATCACGGTCGACAAGCCGACCGCGACCCCGCAGCGCATCCTCGACTTCGTCGGATCACCGCTGATCGCGCTGCTGCTGGCGGTGCTGGTCGCGATGGTCACTCTGGGCCGCGCGGCCGGCTTCGACCGGGGCCGGATCTCGGCCACCGCGGCGGCCGCCCTCGGCCCGATCGCCGGGATCGTCTTCATCGTCGGCGCGGGCGGCGGCTTCAAGCAGACCCTGGTGGACGTGGGCGTCGGCAATGTCGTCAGCAGCTGGGCGACTCACCTGCACATCTCCGCGTTGCTGCTCGGCTGGCTGATCGCGGTGCTCATCCGGATCGCGACCGGCTCCGCCACGGTCGCCACCATCACTGCCGCCGGCATCGTCGCGCCGCTGGCGGCCGGGATGAGCACCACCCACACCTCGCTGCTGGTGCTCGCCATCGGCGCCGGATCGCTGTTCTTCTCGCACGTCAACGACGCCGGCTTCTGGCTGGTGAAGGAGTACTTCGGGATGAGCGTGGGTCAGACGCTCAAGTCCTGGTCGGTGATGGAGACGGTGATCTCGGTGATGGCGATAGCCCTGATCCTGCCGCTGAGCCTGCTGATCTGACGGGGTGGCTGGAGCCCCCGGAGCAGGGCTCCAGCCATTGGCTCAGTCGACGGAGGACGCCAGGCGGTCCAGGACCTCGTTGTTGATCCGGTTCAGGCCCTTGGGAGCGAAGGTCCGCTCGAAGAAGCCGCCGACGCCGCTGGCACCGGCCCAGGCCGTCTCGACGACCACCTTGGCCTTGCCCTCGCCCGCCGGGGTGACCGTCCAGGTGACCACCATGGTGGAGTTGGCGTCCGTCTCCACCAGCTGCCCCGGCGAGGGCTCGGTGACGGTGAACAGGCAGTCGCGCACCCGCTTCTCGGTCGCCTGCAGCTTCCAGTGCACAACCGTGCCCGCGCCCTTGCCGCCCTCTCGTACCTCGTACTCACTGAACTGGGCCGGGAGGATCGCCCCTCGGGACGACTGGTAGTCGGCCAGCACGTCGAAGACCCGCTCCGGCGAGGCGTCCAGCACCCGCTCGGTAACCGCGTAGACCTGGCCCATGGTTGTACTCCTCAAGCTCACTGTCAGTACCTGCTCACTGCTTACGTGGAAAGACAACCACCGCGCGAGCCGCCGTCCAAACCGGGGGCAGCCCTCTCCCGGTCACCGACCGTCCTGCGATGATGTCCGCCATGACGACCACCTGGGACGCGGCCGCTTTTGACGCCTTCGAACGGTCGGGCTGGGCGGGACGCGGCGCGGCATACGGGAGCGGCTTCGCCCGGCTGACCGCCCATACCGTCGATCCGCTGCTGGACGCGGCGGGGGTGACCTCGGGCACTGCAGTGCTGGACGTCGGCACCGGGCCCGGCATCGTCGCGGCGGCGGCGCTGGCGCGCGGCGCGGTCGTCACGGCGGTGGACGCCTCCCCGGAGATGACCGCGCTGGCGGGCGCCGCCTGCCCGGGCGCGGATGTGCGTCTCGCCGTCCTCCCCGAACTCCCCTTCCCTGACGGTTCGTTCGACGCCGTGGTCGGCAACTTCGTGATCAACCACCTGGGCGACGCGGCGGCCGGACTGGCCGAGCTGCACCGGGTGCTTCGACCCGGCGGCCGGATCGCGCTGACCTGCTGGGAGAAGGAGGCGATGCGCGCCACCGCGGTCTTCGGCGAGGCCGTCGCCGCGGTGGGCATCCCCCAGCAGGCCGACCTGCCGTCGTCGGGACCCTTCCTCGCGGGGGCCACCGACCGTGCCGCCGCATTCGGTGCGTTGCTCGCCGACTCCGGATTCACCGACGAGTCGGCCCGGCATCTGCGCTGGACCCACTCCGTGGACCGGGACGACTGGTGGGCCGCCGTCGTCGGCGGCACCCCGCTGACCGGCTCACTCATCGCGCGCCAGTCGGGCGAGGTGGTCGCCGAGATCAAGCGCCGCTACGACGACCTGGTCGCACCGTACGCGGAGGGGGCGTCGGGCCTGGTCACGCTGCCCGCCGTCGCGATACTCGGTGCAGGACGCAAGGGGGTGGGCCAACCGCTCGGCGCCGACGAGATCCTCGACATCGTCGACGCCGAGGACAAGGTGATCGGCCAGGCTTTGCGTGGCGAGGCCACCGCGAAGCGGCTGCGCCACCGCTGCGTCTTCATCCTCGCCCGGGACGCCGACGACCGAGTCTTCGTCCACCGCCGCACGGCCGAGAAGCTGGTCTTCCCGTCGATGCACGACATGTTCGTGGGCGGGGTGGTCGGCGCCGGCGAGAGCTACGACGAGGCGGCCAAGCGCGAGGCCGAGGAGGAACTGGGCGTCTCCGGCCTCTCCCCCGTCCCGCTGTTCCGCTTCCTCTACGAGTCCCCGGAACACACCTGGTGGTCAGCCGTCTACGAGACCAGGACCCCGACGGCGGTCGCCCCCCAGCAGGAAGAGGTCGCCTGGCACGCCTTCCTCACGGAGGCCGAACTCGCCGCCCGCCTCACCGCGTGGGAGTGGGTCCCGGACGGTCTGGAAGCCTGGCGTCGGCTGACCGCCTGGCGCAGCGGAAGGCCCGCCGACTGAGGCGAGGGCCTCGCGGGGCGGGGCAGGCGGGTGCAGAGTCCCTCCCCAAGCACTTCGTGCCGGGCATACCCCACCGCGGCCGAGCCCCCTTCCAGCGGCCGAGTCCGACGTGCGCGATTGCTCCCGCTGACTCGCCGTCGCCTCCGTGGGGCACGCCGATCCGTGCCTGGCTGGGGTGGCTCGGCTCCGCCTCGCGGCAACCACGAGGAGCGGGGGCGGTCAGCGGGGCGTGCGTTGCCGGGTGCGCGCCGGTGCCGGGGCTGCAGAAACGTTCCTTCTAGCCGGATTGCCCGTGCTGGGGGGAGTTACAACCACGCTGGGGTGTATTACACCCATATATGGTTGCTACGCCCCCCAGCGTGGTTGTAACTCCCCCCAGGTAACCCATATGGGGGACACACTCGCCCCGCCCCGCGCCCCCGCGAGCGCTCCGCGCCGGACCCGGGCCACCCCCGGCCTTGTCGCGCATGGGGTATCCCCTGCACGAAGTGCTTGGGGAGGAAGCCGCTTCCTTCCGGGCGTGAGCCCGGGAGACGGCGCGCAACTCGCCCCACCACACGCTGCCGTTGCAACCGTGGAGCGTCACACGCCTGAGCCTTTCGAGCGCGGGGCCCCGCCTCGGTAAACTTCTCTGTATGGATGTCCAGGAGACGATCTACAGGCACCTGCGTGACTACGCCGACCAGCTCACTCCGCCCGCGCCCTTCACCGACCACGTGGAGATCAGCGGAGGACACATCGTCGTGATAATGGCCCCGATGGGGACCCATGAACTCGTCGCATGGAACATCGCCGACGTGCTGCGGCCACAGTTGCCGTCCGGGATCATCGTTCACACCGGCGGTGATGTGGAGGATGCCGCACTGGGTATTCTGCGCCGCCCCGACGCCATCGTGGTCCCCTACGCCGCCATGCAGACGGACGGCGCGCTGAACCCCCGTGACCTGCTTCTCGCCGTCGAGGTCGTCTCGCCTTCCAATCCGGCCAACGACTACGTCGACAAGCTCGCCGAGTACCCGCTGATGGGCATCCCCCACTATCTGATCGTCGACCCGCGCGACGGGACGGCTCAGCACTACTGGCAGATCGTCCAGCGGAACGGGCGCCCCGGGTACGACGCGCATGTGCCGTATGTCTTCGGCGACAAAATCCCCGTGGGTGACTGGATTGTCGACACCACAGCGCTCCCTCGGTACGGCGAAGCTGCCAAGTAACCCCCTTCCTACTTCCCGGTAGCCCGGCTACAGTGTCCGCACCACCCCAGTCCGCGTCGGGAGCCGCAGCGACGGGTTGGTTGTTCTTTTCTGGCATGCCGTCACATCTATGGATCCGGCAGTGCCACTTCTCACGGTGACCTCAGTCGCGCCGTGCATCAGCACCACTCCCCCCTCATCATTTGTTGCGTGACCGTCCGAGCGACGTGACGGGCGCAACGCTCCCCGAGGAGTACCCAGCCATGACCCTGACTGAGCCCACCCCTGAGCCTGCCCCCGCCCTGGATGTCTTCCCCGTCGTCGCCGTCGTCGGACTCGGCACCATGGGGGCCGGAATCGCCGAGATCGCCGCGCGCAGCCGGCGCAGGGTGGTCGGCGTCGAGCTGGACGCCGCCGCTGCCGGAGCCGCGCTGCGGCGGATCGAGGAGTCGACGGCGCACTCCGTGGAACGCGGGCGGATGACCGCCGAGGAGCGTGCCGAGTTGCTCGGACGGATCAGCGTCGGGCACGACCTCAACGCCGCGGCCGAGGCGCAGCTGGTGATCGAGGAGATCCCCGAGCAGTTGGACGCGAAGCGCGAGCTGTTCGCCGAGCTGGACCGGATCTGCCCGGCCGGGACGGTGCTCGCGACCGGCACCACCGCGCTGTCGGTCACCCGGATCGCCGCGGCGACCCAGCGTCCCGAACGGGTGATCGGGCTGCACTTCTTCAACCCGGCCCCGGTGATGCAACTGGTCGAGGTCGTCCGCACGGTGCTGACCAGCGCTGATGTGGCCGAGGCGGCTGCCGCGTTCGCCCGGGGCCTGGGCAAGTCCCCGGTCGCCGCGGGCGACCGTCCGGGCTTCATCGTCAACGGTCTGCTGTTCGCCTACCTCAACCAGGCCGCCGCGATGTACGAGTCGCGCTATGCCACCCGGGAGGACATCGACGCGGCCATGCGGCTGGGCTGCGGGCTGCCGATGGGGCCGCTGGCGCTGCTCGACCTGATCGGGGTCGACGTGGCCAAGACCGTGCTGGAGGCGATGTACGCGCAGTCGCACGACCGGCTGCATGCCCCTGCTCCGGTGCTGGGTCAGCTGGTGGCGGCCGGGCTGCTGGGGCGGAAGACCGGGCGCGGCTTCTACACCTACGCCGCGCCAGGGTCGTCCCAGCCGGTGGCCGAGCCGGATGCGCACGGCGACATCGTGGCGGTGGCCGGACGGCAGGTCCGCGGCGTCGGCGTCTGCGGGTCGGGGACGATGGCGACCGGTATCGCGGAGGTCTTCGCCAAGGCCGGCTACGACGTCACCCTGGTCGCTCGCAGCCAGGAGAAGGCGGACCGGGCCAAGGCCGCGCTGGCGAAGTCGCTGGAGCGGATGGTGGCCAAGGGACGCCTGGGCGAGGCCGACCGGGACGCGGCGCTGGCGCGGGTCACCGCCTCGGGTTCGCTGGAGGACCTGGCCTCCGCCGATCTGGTGCTGGAGGCCGTCGCCGAGGACCTGGCGGTGAAGCAGGAGCTGTTCGCCACCCTGGACAAGATCTGCAGGCCCGGCGCGGTGCTGGCGACCACCACGTCCAGCCTGCCGGTGATCCAGTGCGCGATGGCGACCGGACGCCCGCAGGACGTGGTGGGGATGCACTTCTTCAACCCGGCCCCGGCGATGCGCCTGGTCGAGGTGGTCAGCACGGTGCTGACCGGGCCCGATGTCACCGCCACGGTGCTGGAGCTCTGCACAGCGGTGCGCAAGCACCCGGTGGAGTGCGGCGACCGGGCCGGCTTCATCGTCAACGCCCTGCTGTTCCCCTACCTCAACGACGCGGTGCGGATGATCGAGGAGCACTATGCCTCGGTCGACGACGTCGACACCGCGATGCAGCTGGGCTGCGGCTACCCGATGGGCCCGTTCGCGCTGCTGGACGTGGTCGGCCTGGATGTCTCGCTGACGATCGAGAAGGTGCTGCACGGCGAGTTCCGCGAGCCCGGACTGGCTCCGGCGCCGCTGCTGGAGCATCTGGTGGCGGCCGGATGCCTGGGCCGCAAGACGGGGCGTGGCTTCCGCGACCACGCGCGCCGGTGACGGCGCCGCTGCGGGCGCGCACGGCCGGACCGCCGAGGGTGCCCGTACGGGCGGGGCCGGCGTGTAGCGTTCCCGTCATGAGCGGGGCAGAGAACGGCGGGACGGTAACGGCGGTCGACCAGGCCAACGGCGCTCCGCGCCGGGTGACGGCACAGCGGCAGCAGATGCGCCAGGACCTGGCGGCGGCGGCCATGGAGCTGTTCGCCAACCAGGGCTACGAGGAGACGACGGTCGATCAGATCGCCGCCGCGGCCGGCGTGGCCAGGCGCACCTTCTTCCGCTACTTCCGGTCCAAGGAGGAGGCGATCTTCCCGGACCACGACGACACCCTGGTCCGGGTCGCCGACCTGCTGGCCGGCGCCGATCCGGCGGAGCATCCGCTGGACGTGGTCTGCCGGGGCATCAAGGAGGTGCTGCGGATGTACGCGGCGACGCCTGGAGTCTCGGTGGCCCGCTACCGGCTGATCCGGCAGGTGCCGACCCTGCGCGAGCGGGAGATCGCCGTGGTGGCCCGGTACGAGCGGCTGTTCACCCGGTATCTGCTGGGGCGCTTCGACACGGCGGGGCAGGCCTCCGGGGGCTGGGAGCGGGGGGTCGGCGACGACGCGATGCTGGCCGAGGTGTCGGCGGCGGCCGTGGTCGCGGCCCACAACCACGTGCTGCGGCGCTGGCTGCGTTCCGGCGGCCGGGGCGAGGTCGAACCGCAGCTGGACCACGCCTTCGAGGTGATCCGGCGGACCTTCTGGGGGAACGCACCCTCAGCCGGGGCATCCCAGCTGGCACCCAGTGCCACCAATGGCGTCGCGGCGACGTTGAGCAGCGCCGTGGAGAGCGCGGTGAGTGCCACGCCCTCAGGCGAGGTGCTGATCACCGTGGCCCGTACGGACGCTCCGCTGGACGAGGTGCTGCAGAGCATCCGCGCCGCACTCGGGGCCAAGTAGGGGACGTAACCGCAGGTCAGAGCAGAATCGTCAGGCCCCTCCCGGCGTGCCGGAGGGGCCCGACGCATGCCCTGGGGTATGTGTTGCCACGTGATGACGCTCACGTGTCCTGAGTCCATATTGGTGGCACGCAGTGTCTTTACGGGTGGCACAGGGTGCCAGTACCTTGTTACTCACTGGTCGCGGCGCCGCGGCTCCCCACCCTGGCGCGCCATGCCCAGGGCCCGTGCGACACCCCTGCACGGGCGGTCGGCAGCAGCCCCACCACCACGCGACTGAAGCGCAGCCCAGCAAGGCCCAGCACCTAAGCCCCTCATCACCGGTGTCCGTTCCCGGTACCCCCAACAGACGTCCCCGCACCCCTCAAGCGGGGAAGCCGCCGGAGGCAACCATGAAGGCCCCAGCCATGAAAAGCATCCTCGAAGCGATCACCAGCGAGGACGCGAGCCCGGCCGATTTCGCCGCACTCGACGTCCCCGAGTCCTACCGGGCGGTCACCCTCCACAAGGACGAGGAGCAGATGTTCGCCGGCCAGGACAGCCGCGACAAGGATCCTCGCAAGTCGCTGCACCTGGACGAGATCGCCGTGCCGGAGCTCGGCCCGGGCGAGGCCCTGGTCGCGGTGATGGCCAGCGCGGTGAACTACAACACCGTGTGGAGCTCGATCTTCGAGCCGGTCTCCACGTTCTCCTTCCTGGAGCGCTACGGGAAGCTCTCGCCGGAGACCTCGCGCCACAACCTGCCCTACCACGTGGTGGGTTCGGACCTGGCGGGCGTGGTGCTGCGCACCGGCCCCGGGGTGCACGCCTGGAAGCCCGGCGACGAGGTGGTCGCGCACTGCCTGAGCGTCGAGCTGGAGAGCGCGGACGGCCACAACGACACCATGCTCGACCCGGAGCAGCGGATCTGGGGCTTCGAGACCAACTTCGGCGGCCTGGCCGAGATCGCGCTGGTGAAGTCCAACCAGCTGATGCCCAAGCCGCAGCATCTGACCTGGGAGGAGGCCGCCTCCCCCGGCCTGGTGAACTCCACCGCCTACCGGCAGCTGGTCTCCCGCAACGGCGCCGGCATGAAGCAGGGGGACAACGTGCTGATCTGGGGGGCCAGCGGCGGCCTCGGCTCCTACGCCACCCAGTACGCGCTGGCCGGCGGTGCGACGCCGATCTGTGTGGTCTCCAACGACGCCAAGGCCGACATCTGCCGGGCGATGGGCGCCGAGGCGATCATCGACCGCAGCGCCGAGGGCTACCGGTTCTGGAAGGACGAGAACAACCAGGACCCGAAGGAGTGGAAGCGGCTGGGCGGGAGGATCCGCGAGCTGACGGGCGGTGAGGACGTCGACATCGTCTTCGAGCACCCGGGCCGGGAGACCTTCGGCGCGAGTGTCTACGTGACCCGGAAGGGCGGCACCATCGTCACCTGCGCGTCGACAAGTGGCTATATGCACCAGTATGACAACCGCTACCTCTGGATGTCCCTGAAGCGCATCGTCGGCTCGCACTTCGCCAACTACCGCGAGGCCTGGGAGGCGAACCGGCTGATCGCCAAGGGGAAGATCCACCCGACCCTGTCGAAGACCTACACTCTGGAGGAGACCGGCCAGGCGGCGCTGGACGTCCACCACAACCGGCACCAGGGCAAGGTGGGCGTGCTCTGCCTCTCCCCGCGCGAAGGTCTGGGCGTCAGGGACGAGGAACTGCGGGACAAGCATCTGTCGGCGATCAACCGCTTCAGGGGCGAGTGACTCCATGACCCAGCGAGACCGCCCCTGGCTGATGCGGACCTATGCGGGGCACTCCTCCGCCACCGCGTCGAACGAGCTGTACCGCAAGAACCTGGCGAAGGGTCAGACCGGCCTCTCCGTGGCCTTCGACCTGCCCACCCAGACCGGCTACGACCCCGACCACGTCCTGGCCAAGGGCGAGGTCGGCCGGGTCGGCGTGCCGGTGGGCCATGTCGGCGACATGCGGGCACTGTTCGACGGCATCCCGCTGGAGCGCACCAACACCTCCATGACGATCAACGCCACCGCCATGTGGCTGCTGGCGATGTACCAGGTCGTCGCGGAGGAGCAGGGCGCGGACATCGCCAAGCTCACCGGCACCACCCAGAACGACATCATCAAGGAGTACCTGTCACGCGGGACGCATGTCTTCCCGCCCGGTCCCAGCATCCGGCTGACCACCGACATGATCGCCTACACCGTGGCGAACATCCCCAAGTGGAACCCCATCAACATCTGCAGCTACCACCTCCAGGAGGCCGGGGCCACTCCGGTCCAGGAACTGGCGTTCGCGATGTGCACCGCGATCGCCGTGCTGGACGCGGTGCGGGACGGCGGCCAGGTCGCCCCCGAGCAGATGGGCGAGGTGGTCGCCCGGATCTCCTTCTTCGTCAACGCGGGCGTCCGCTTCGTCGAGGAGATGTGCAAGCTCCGTGCCTTCGGCCGGATCTGGGACACCGTCACCCGCGAGCGCTACGGCATCCAGGACGCCAAGCAACGGCGCTTCCGGTACGGGGTCCAGGTCAACTCACTGGGCCTGACGGAGGCCCAGCCGGAGAACAACGTCCAGCGGATCGTGCTGGAGATGCTGGCCGTGACGCTGTCCAAGGACGCCCGCGCCCGGGCCGTCCAGCTCCCGGCCTGGAACGAGGCGCTGGGCCTGCCCCGGCCCTGGGACCAGCAGTGGTCGCTGCGGATCCAGCAGGTGCTGGCGTACGAGTCGGACCTGCTGGAGTACGGCGACCTGTTCGAGGGCAGCCGGGTCGTCGAGGCCAAGGTGCAGGAGCTGGTCGAGGGCGCGACCGCCGAGATCGACAAGGTGCTGGCCATGGGCGGGGTCACTCCCGCCGTGGAGTCCGGCTACCTCAAGGCGGCTCTGGTCGGCTCGCACGCCGAGCGCCGGGCCCGGATCGAGTCCGGCGAGGACAAGGTCGTCGGGGTCAACTGCTTCGAGACCACCGAGCCCAGCCCGCTCACCGCCGATCTCGACACCGCGATCATGCAGGTCGACCCGGACGCGGAGCGGGCCGTGGTGGAGGCCTTCGCGCAGTGGCGCAAGGAGCGCGACGAGGACGCCGCTGTGGCCGCCCTGGCCGAGCTCAAGCGCCAGGCCGCCACTGACGCCAACCTGATGCCGGCCACCCTCGCCTGCGTCCGGGCCGGGGTGACCACCGGGGAGTGGGCCTTCGCGCTGCGCGAGGTCTTCGGCGAGTACCGCGCCCCCACCGGCGTCGGCGGCGCGCCGATCACCGGCTCGGTCGAGGGCGAGAGCGGCGCCGAGCTGCTGGCCGTCCGCGAGGCCGTCCGCGTCACCGCCGAGGAGATCGGCGCGGGCCGACTGCGGCTGCTGGTGGGCAAGCCCGGCCTGGACGGCCACTCCAACGGCGCCGAGCAGATCGCCGTACGGGCGCGCGACGCCGGGTTCGAGGTGGTCTACCAGGGCATCAGGCTGACGCCCGAGCAGATCACCTCGGCGGCGGTCGCCGAGGACGTCCACTGCGTCGGCCTGTCCATCCTCTCCGGCGCGCACGCCGAGCTCGTCCCGGACGTGCTGCGGCGGCTGCGGCGGGCCGGGGTGGAGGACGTGCCGGTGATCGTCGGCGGGATCATCCCGGCGGCGGACGAGCAGGACCTGCTGGCGCAGGGCGTCGCCGCCGTCTTCACCCCCAAGGACTTCGGTATCACCCACATCATCGGCCGTATTGTCGACGAGATCCGTCGCGCACACGGACTTCCACCGTTCTCGGACCTCAAGGAAGAGACCCTCACCGCATGACCGTGAATCGCCTCCGCCCCCGCCGCTCCTGCCTCGCCGTCCCGGGCAGCAACCCGCGCTTCCTGGAGAAGGCCCAGGGCCTGCCCGCCGACCAGGTCTTCCTGGACCTGGAGGACGCCTGCGCGCCGCTGGCCAAGGAGGGCGCCCGCCACACCATCGTGGACGCGCTGAACCAGGGCGACTGGACCGGGAAGACCCGGGTGGTCCGGGTCAACGACTGGACCACCCACTGGACCTACCGCGACGTGGTGACCGTCGTCGAGGGCGCCGGCCAGAACCTGGACTGCATCATGCTGCCCAAGGTCCAGGACGCCCAGCAGGTGGTCGCGCTGGACCTGCTGCTCACCCAGATCGAGAAGACCATGGGCTTCGAGGTCGGGAAGATCGGCATCGAGGCGCAGATCGAGAACGCCAAGGGCTTGATCAACGTGGACGCCATCGCGGAGGCCTCGCCCCGGCTGGAGACCATCATCTTCGGCCCGGCCGACTTCATGGCCTCCATCAACATGAAGACCCTGGTCGTCGGCGAGCAGCCGCCCGGCTACGGCGCGGACGCCTACCACTACATCCTGATGCGCATCCTGATGGCCGCCCGCGCCAACGACCTGCAGGCCATCGACGGCCCGTACCTGCAGATCCGCAACGTCGACGGCTACCGCGAGGTCGCCGGGCGCGCGGCCGCGCTGGGCTACGACGGCAAGTGGGTGCTGCACCCCGGCCAGGTGGACGCCGCCAACGAGGTGTTCTCGCCGAGCCAGGAGGACTACGACCACGCCGAGCTGATCCTGGACGCGTACGACTGGTGCACGTCCGAGGCCGGCGGCAAGAAGGGCTCGGCGATGCTCGGCGACGAGATGATCGACGAGGCCAGCCGGAAGATGGCGCTGGTCATCTCCGGGAAGGGCCGTGCGGCGGGGATGCAGCGGACCACCAAGTTCGAGATTCCGGAGGCGTAGGGTCATGCAGTTCGGACGCACCTTTGAGGAGTTCGAGGTCGGCGCGGTCTACAAGCACTGGCCCGGGAAGACCGTCACCGAGTACGACGACCACCTCTTCTGCCTGCTGACCATGAACCACCACCCGCTGCACCTGGACAGCAACTACGCCGAGAAGACCACGGACTTCGGGAAGAACGTGGTGGTCGGCAACTACATCTACTCGCTGCTGCTGGGGATGTCGGTGCCGGACGTCTCCGGCAAGGCGATCGCCAACCTGGAGGTCGAGTCGCTGAAGCACATCGCGCCGACGTTCCACGGGGACACCATCTACGGCGAAACGCTGGTCCTGGACAAGACGCCGTCGAAGTCCAAGAGCGACCGGGGGATCGTGTATGTGGAGACCAAGGGGTACAAGCAGGACGGCACCGTGGTGTGTGTGTTCCGCCGGAAGGTGATGGTTCCCACGGAGAGCTATATCAAGGAGCGGGGTGGGGATCAGGCGGGACGGCCTGAACCTCTGAGCTGACGGTGCGGGCCGTAGATGGTTGTTCGCGCAGTTCCCCGCGCCCCTAAAGAAAGACCCCCACGTGCCAGGTGTCCTGCGGCTGCTGCCACGGCCGCAGGACACCTACCCCCTCATCACATTTCCAGGAGCCAGCCATGGGACGCCTCGCTCAGACCGAAGGCCTCACCGAGATTCAGCAGGACATCCTCAGCACTGTCCGGAGCTTTGTCGACAAGGAGATCATTCCGGTCGCCACTGAGTTGGAGCACCGGGACGAGTACCCCGCCGCCATCGTCGAGGGCATGAAGGAGATGGGCCTGTTCGGGCTCATGATCCCGGAGGAGTACGGCGGTCTAGGCGAGTCGTTGCTGACCTACGCCCTGGTGGTGGAGGAGATCGCGCGCGGCTGGATGTCGGTGTCCGGCATCGTCAACACCCACTTCATCGTGGCGTACATGATCGCCCAGCACGGGACCCAGGCCCAGAAGGACCACTTCCTGCCGCGGATGGCGACCGGCGAGGTCCGCGGCGCCTTCTCGATGTCGGAGCCCGGCCTGGGGTCGGACGTCGGGGCGATCCGGACCAAGGGTGTCCGGGACGGCGACCACTACGTCATCAACGGCCAGAAGATGTGGCTGACCAACGGCGGCACCTCCACCCTGGTCGCGGTGCTCTGCCGGACCGACGAGGGGCACCCCGAGGGCACCGCCCCGCACAAGTCGATGACCACCTTCCTGATCGAGAAGACGCCGGGTTTTGGCCCCAACGAGAGCGTTCCGGGGCTCACCATCCCCGGCAAGATCGAGAAGATGGGCTACAAGGGCGTCGACACCACCGAGATGATCCTGGAGGACGTCCGCATCCCGGCGGACATGGTCCTCGGCGGGACCTCGGGCCGCGGCTTCTACCAGATGATGGACGGGGTCGAGGTGGGCCGGGTCAATGTCGCGGCCCGTGGCTGCGGCGTCGCCCATCGCGCCTTCGAGTTGGGCATCCGCTACGCCCAGCAGCGCAGCACCTTCGGCAAGAAGATCGCCGAGCACCAGGCGATCCAGTTCAAACTGTCGGAGATGGCCACCAAGGTCGAGGCCGCCCACCAGATGATGGTGATGGCCGCCCGCAAGAAGGACTCGGGCCAGCGCAACGACCTGGAGGCCGGCATGGCGAAGTACCTGGCCTCCGAGTACTGCAAAGAGGTGGTCGAGGACTCCTTCCGGATCCACGGCGGCTACGGCTTCTCCAAGGAGTACGAGATCGAGCGCCTCTACCGGGAGGCTCCGATGCTGCTCATCGGTGAGGGGACTGCGGAGATCCAGAAAATGATCATCGGTCGCCGGCTGCTGGAGGACTATCGTCTCGGAGAATGAGACGCGCTGTGCCGTCAACGGCGAGAATCGGCCGGAACCACTGGGTTCCGGCCGATTTCCCCGTTCTGCCTTCCGTACCATGGAGTACGTGCTTCGGTGCCCCGTTCGGCCCCGCGCGCGGGGCTGCTTCGCACGCCCCCTGTTGGCCTCGACAAGCCCCTGACCACTCCTGAGAGAGTTGTCACCGATCCTGTGAAACGCTTGGCCCCAAGGGGTCGACACCTCTACGTTCGTAGCAGGGGACGAGGCCGTGGAGAGCTTCCCCGCCTCCTGGAGGTTGCCTAGTGACCGTCTGCTGCCGATAGCATCCACCCCTGGACAGATACGTCCCCGAACCCCTCGATCACGCGGCCCCTCGCGCGGTCACCGTACGCCGGTACGCTCGGCGTCCATACCGTTCCCGGGCCCCCGCGACAAAGGTCTTCGATGCCCCTCAGTCCGTCCCCACGATCCGCGAGCCGTCCCCGTGTCACGCTTGCACGCGGCTGCTCGCCCTGGCTTGCCCCCACGGTCCTCACCGCCGCCGCCTGCACCGCCCTCACCCGGCGCAGCGGCAAGTGGGCCCTGGCGGCAGTACCGGCCTCCGCGCTCAGCGCGGGGATGCTGTGGTTCTTCCGCGACCCCGAGCGCACCATCGGCCAGGGTCGGGTGATCTCCCCCGCCGACGGCGTGGTGCAGAGCATCGACGCCTGGCCCGACGGCCGCACCCGGGTCGCGATCTTCATGAGCCCGCTCAATGTGCACGTCAACCGGGCGCCGCTGCCCGGCACGGTCACCTCGGTCGAGCATGTGGCCGGCGGGTTCGTCCCGGCGTTCAACAAGGACAGCGACCGCAACGAACGAGTGGTGTGGCACTTCGACACCGAGCTCGGCGACATCGAGATGGTCCAGATCGCCGGGGCCGTCGCCCGCCGGATCATCCCCTACCTGCCCGCCGGGACCAAGGTCGAGCAGGGCGAGCGGATCGGGCTGATCCGCTTCGGTTCGCGGGTCGACACCTATCTGCCCGCAGGCGTCGAGCCCGGGGTGCAGGTCGGCCAGAAGACCACGGCTGGGGTGACTCGCCTTGACCGTGACTGACCCCGAGACCCTGCAGGAGTCCGACGACGACCGGGACGGCGCGGCCCGTCGGCTGCGCTGGGTGCGCGACCGCGAGCTGCGCACCCCCCGTTCGCCCCAGCACCTGTCCACCGCGGACATGTTCACCCTGGGCAACGCCGTCTGCGGCTTCCTGGCGGTCTACTGCACCACCACCGGGGTGCTGATCCCACACCTCACCGGGGTGGCCACCAACGGCGACCGGCGCAGCGCGGCCACCGCGGTGACGCTGCTGCTGATCGGCTCGATGTGCGACCTGTTCGACGGCCTGGTGGCGCGCAAGCTGCGCTCCTCCGCGCTGGGCGCCGAACTGGACAACCTGGCCGACCTGATCAGCTTCGGCATCGCGCCTGCCTACTTCGTCGTGGTCTGGGGCATGGTCTCGGACGGCGCGCACCAGCGGGTGTCCGCCGGAATCGCCATCCTGGTGCTGCTCGCCGTGGTGCTGCGGCTGGCACGGTTCTCCTGCACCACGATGCGGCCCGGGGTGTTCCAGGGCATGCCCTGCCCGATGGGCGCGCTGACGGTGATCTCGATCGTGCTGCTCAACCCGCCGTTCGTGCTGGCCGTCCTGGGCATCGTCGCGGTGGCCGGGCTGATGGTGAGCCGGGTCGAGTACCCCAAGCCGCACGGGGTGCTGGCGACGGCGACGCTGTGCTGGATCGTGGTCAGCATGGGCTGCCTGGCGGCCTGGGCCACCGGCGTGCCCGGCGGCGAGACGCTGCTCAAGGTCGGCGCGACGCTCCAGGTCACGCTGGCGCTGGTGGCGCCGCTGATGGTGATCCGCCGCAAGGTCGGCGACGTCCGGGCCCGCCGCGCGGAGTCCCGTACCAGCTGAGTCCAGAGCAACTGAAGCCCCCGTGACCGCATCTGAGCGGACGCGGGGGCTTCGGCGTGGGCCGGCTCAGACCGCGGGGCTCGGCTCCGGCGCGGCCGCGACGGCGGCCGGTTCCGGCTTGCGCTCCCAGGGCGCCGGCTCGCCGCGTCGGACCAGGGCGAACACCAGCAGCCCCGCGGCGATGCCGGTGACGCCGGCGACCAGGTAGACCCGGTCGAGACCGGCCGCGAAGGAGGCGTGCACCAGCTGCCGGACGGTGTCCCGCCGGTCCGCGGGGACGGCGGCCAGCACCGCCTGGGCCCGGCCGCCGCTGAGCGCGGAGGCGGCCGCGTGCGGGTCGGTGAGGTGGCCGTCGGCCGTGACGAAGGACTGCACCCGATTGGCGAAGACCGTGCCGAGGACGGCGATGCCCAGGGCGTAGCCGAGCTGGCGGCCGGTGTTGACCACGCCGCTGGCCATCCCGACCCGCTCGCGCGGAACGCTGCCCAGAGCGGCGGACATCAGCACCGGCATGGCCGCGCCGACCCCGGCACCGCTGACGATCAGACCGGGCAGCGCCGTGGTCCAGGAGGAGCCGGGCGAGACCAGCATCAGCAGCAGCGCGCCGACGCCGACCAGGACCAGCCCGAGGCCGACCGGCAGCTGCGGCGGCGCCTTGCGGAAGATGCGGGCGTTGTTGCCGGAGACCACGAAGGCGGCCAGGGCCAGCGGGCAGACCGCCAGGCCCGCCTGGATCGGGCTGAGGCCCAGCACCGACTGCATCCAGATGCCGGTGTAGGTGAGGTGGGCGAAGGCGGCGGCGTTCACCAGCAGCGCGGCCAGGGTCAGCCCCACGAAGCTGCGGTTGCGCAGCAGCGACAGGTCCAACAGCGGGTCGGACACCCGCAGTTCCAGCAGGAAGAAGGCGAGCAGCGCCACGGCGGCCACGCCGAGCCAGATCAGCACGGTGCTGCTGCCCCAGCCCTGGTCGGCGCCCTCGATCAGGCCGTAGACCAGCGCACCGGAGAAGGCCGTGAAGGCGAAGGCTCCGGCGTAGTCGAGCGTCGCCGCGTCGAGTCGGCCCCGGCCAGGGCCCTGATCGCTTTTCAGATGACGCAGGGTCATCACTACGGCCAGTGCGGCGATCGGCAGATTGACGTAGAAGATCGCGCGCCAGTCGATCCGGTCGGTGAGCACCCCGCCGAGGACCGGGCCCACGGCCGCGGCGCCGCCGCTGACGGCGCCCCAGATGCCGAAGGCGGTGCCCCGGTCGCGGCCCTGGTAGGCGGCGTTGAGCAGCGAGGTGGTGGAGGTCAGCATCGCGGCGCCGCCGACGCCCTGGGCGGCGCGGGCCGCGATCAGGGTCGCGGCATCGGGCGCGAGGCCGCAGGCGAGCGAGGCGACGGCGAAGACGACCAGTCCGGCGAGGTAGAGCCGACGGTGGCCGAGTCGGTCGCCGAGCGCGCCGACGACCATCAGCAGGGCGGCCAGCACCAGTGCGTACATGTCCACCACCCACTGCAGCGAGGTGAAGGAGGAGTGCAGGTCGGAGGCCATGTCGGGCAGGGCGACATTCACGATGCTGACGTCGACCAGCAGCATGAAGGTGCCGAGGCAGATGGCGATCAGGGGGATCCACTTACGCATGCGACCAGCATCGGCGCCGGAGCACCGGGTTCCCCAGCCAGCGGCCCGCCAGCGGCGGAACTCGACATAATCTAGGCTGGAGCGGTGAAATCCCATGAGTTCGACCGGCTGGACCGGCAGCTGGTGCGCGCCCTCCAGGTCGACGGACGGGCCTCGTTCAACCGGATCGCGCAGGCGCTCGGGGTCTCCGACCAGACCGTCGCGCGCCGCTACGGCAGGCTGCGCGGCCAGGGATCGGTCCAGGTGATGGGGCTGACCAGCCCCGCCGTGATGGGCGAGGTCCAGTGGATCATCAGAGTCCAGTGCACCCCGGACGGCGCGGCCCCGGTCGCGGAGGCCCTGGCCCGCCGCGACGACACCGCCTGGATCAGCCTGATCTCCGGTGGCACCGAGATCACCTGCATGAGTCGCTCGGGCAGCGACCGCAACGACTCGCTGCTGCTGCAGCGGCTGCCGAGGACCCGCAGCGTGGTCGGGGTCACCGCCTACTGCGTGCTGCACACCTACTTCGGCGAATCACTCAGCCTGATCAGCAAGTTGGACACGCTGACGGTGGAGCAGGTGCAGCGGCTGGAGCCGGGGCCGTCCACCGCCGCACCACGGCCGGCCGGGTCGCTGGACGAGGCCGACCGCCGGATGCTGGCACTGTTGCAGCAGGACGGCCGTACCGGCCTGGCCGAGCTCGCGGCCGCCGGCGGGCTCTCGCAGACCTCGGTGCGCCGACGGATGGCCGAGCTGCAGGCGAGCGGGGTGCTCTACTTCGACATCGACTTCGACCGGAAGATCTTCGGGCTCGACACCGTGGCGATGCTGTGGCTGTCGGTCTCCCCGTCCGAGCTGGAGCGCACCGGGCGCGATCTGGCCGACCACCCCGAGGTGGCTTTCTGCTGCGCCACCACCGGGCCGACCAATCTGCACGCGGTGGTGATCTGCAAGTCCATTCCGGCCTTCTACACCTATCTGACCACCAGCATCTCCGCCCTGGACGCCGTCCAGCAGGTGGAGACCGGGCCGGTGCTGCGCCGGATCAAGGCCGCGGGCCCGTACCCGGCCGCGCCGGGGGACGTCCGGTACTGGAGCGGGCGGAAGGCGTAGCGCCGGCGGGGCTCAGCCCAGCGGGGGCAGCGCCTCCAGGGCGTGCAGGCTGAGCCGGTCCAGGCCGTCCACCACGGCGCCGGCCCGGTCGGCCGGGAGGACGGCGAAGACATGGCGGTCGAGTTCCTCGACATGGCGGCGGGCCGCCTGGACCAGCCGGGCCGCCCCGGCGGGGGTGAGCGTGACGACCTGCACCCGCTTGTCCTCGCTGGAGCGCTGCCGCTGGACCAGCCCGGTGGCGATCATCCGGTCGATCAGCCGGGTGGCCCCGCCGCTGGTGAGCACCAGGCGGCGGGAGAGGTCGCCCATGGGGGCGCCCTCCGGTTTGGCGGCCAGCAGCAGCAGGACTTCGAACATGGGGTGGCTGAGCCCGCTCTCGTGCTCCATCGAGGAGCCGAGCAGGCGCTCCAGCCGGTTGGCCGCGGTCAGCAGCACTCCGAAGGCCTGGATCCGGGAGTCGGCGACCGCGTCCGCGGGCGAATCGATCCGTCCTAAGGCTGTCATGTCCATTCCCCTCACCCGACTGCTGCCACACACCGTACTCGCCCTGCGGGTGGGGCAGTCGGCCGCGGGGCCGCGGGTCTCAGCGGCCGCCCTCGTGCACGCTGAAGGCGCTGCGGCGGGCCGCGCGGGCCACACCGGGGTCGGGGTGGGCCGAGGCGACGGCGGCCAGGACCTGGCCCGCCCTGGGGTGGCCGATCCTGCGGGCCAGCGCGAACAGCCGGCCCGGGTCGCCGTCGGTGGCGCCCTGGACATGGCGGACCAGCATCGCGGTGTCGCCGTGTTCGAGCACGGCCGCGCCGGTGTCCACCCACAGCCAGGCGGCGTCGTCCTGGCCGAGCACGTCCGAGGGCAGCACCTCCTCGTCGGTCTGCTCGGCCAGCCAGAGCAGCGCGTACGGGCGCAGCAGCGGCTCCTCGGTGCAGTCCCTGATGGCCGGCTCGGCCGGGTGCCCGGCGACCCGCAGCGCCTCGAAGGCGAGCCCGCGCAGCAGCGCGTCCTCGCCGCGGGCGACGTCGAGCAGGTCCGCGACCGCGCTCTCGGCCTGACGGGCCGCCAGCCAGGCCCGGTACTCGGCGCGGGCCGGGCCCGGGGAGTACTGCGCGCAGGCCGTCAGCAGCTCCAGCGCGGACTGCTCGATGTGCCCGGCGGCGGTCTGCGCGACGGTGCAGATCTCCTCCAGCTTGGCCCGCACCGCCCAGTGGCCCAGCGGGGTGAGCTCGGCGCAGACGTCCGCGACGGCGCTCTCGGCGTCGGCCGTGGCGAGGTCGGTGCGGACGGCGAGGTCGGTGCGGACCACGGCGCCGACGGCGGCGAAGCCGTCCAGCATCCAGTCCAGGACCCCGGCGACCTCGGTCGCGCCCGGAGTGAGGGTCAGCGCCAGCGCGCTGTCGCCGCGGACGGCGCTGACGGCCCAGGCGGCGTGCGGGACGGGGGCGCCCAGCGCGGGGGGAACGCCCCCGTGCCACTGCTCCTCCAGGCCGCGGCGCAGCAGTTCCAGCAGCTCGGTGAGCGGCACCGGGCCGTCCACCAGGTGCAGGAAGGAGAGCAGTTGCGGGGCGTGGTCGACGGCGAGCCCGGCCAGCGAGGTCAGGTTGCGGTCCGGTACCGGCACCAGCAGCGTCCAGGCGTCGAACAGCGCCGCCCAGCCGCGCAGCACGGCCTCGTCGTCGTGCTCCCAGGCGTGCAGCCGCCAGCCGGGGCCCGCGCCGCTGCCGCGCAGTTCGACCAGGCCGGCCAGCCGGGCCCGTTCCCAGGAGGCGACGGCGGCGTCATGGGTCATCGCCAGAGCGCGGCCGGCCGAGACCACGTCGCCCTCCAGCAGGTCGCCGCGCCGGTCGACGTTGGGCAGTTCGCCGGCCCAGCGGGCGATCCGGACCGCGTCGGCGAGCAGCCTGCGGGCGAGCGGGGAGAGCTGGGCGGGGCCGGGCAGCCCAGCAGGGGGCGTGCGGCGTGCATGCGCGCCGGAGCGCGCAGCGCCGGCGCTGCCCCCGCCTGCGGGTGGCACTGTGCCTGAGGTCGCCGCGCGGGGCTGCGGCGGGCGGGCGGCGGTCGGCAGCCGGGTCACCCTCGCGGGTGCACCCTCCTGTCGCCCGCCGACGGTGTCGGGTCGGCCAGAAATCTCGGATCGGCCAGTACGGTCACGCGAATTCCGGGACGTCACGCCGTGCAGTCTTCCCCGTCCGCGGGCCAGTTGTCACATCCCCTGGCGCGGCGGGGTCCTATCGGTCCCGGAATGGTGACGGAAGGGTCACAGGAGGGGGGTGAGGAATCTGAGCAGGGTCGCCTGGTAGCGCTCCGGATCCGCGTTCCACAGCGCCTCGTGCTCCGCGCCGGCGTACTCCTCGTAGACCACGAGATGCTCGCGCCGCCGGGCGAGCTCCCGGGCCGGGGCGACGGCCGCGACGGTGTCGTCCGCGCTGTGCAGCAACAGCGCCGGGACGGTGAGGTCGGCGCCGAGGGCCAGCCGGTCGAAACCGGCCGGATCGACCGCGGAGCGCCCCTGGGCCGCCCGTACGCCCAACTCGGCCAGGGCGCCGGGGACGCCGCGCCTGGTGGCCTGACGGCGCACCGTGTCCTCCCAGTCCAGCACCGGGGAGTCCAGCACCAGGCCGCGGACGGCCTCGCGGTGGTCGGAGCGGGCCGCCGCCCGGAGCGCCATGGTGGCTCCGACGGACCAGCCGTAGAGCAGGATCCGCCCCGCGCCGCCGTCCACCGCGAGACGGATCGCGGCCTCCACGTCGCGCCACTCGGTCTCGCCGAAGTGGGCGATGCCGTCGGGCGAGCGCGGCGCGCCCTCGTCGTTGCGGTAGGTCACCACCAGCACCGGGACCTTGAGCCGGTCCAGCAGCGGCAGCAGCGGCAGCGCCTGGCGGCGGTCGGCGCCGATGCCGTGGACGGCGATCACGCACAGGTCGCGCACGCCCGGCAGGTACCAGGCGGGCATCGGGCCGAGCTCGCCGCGGACATGGATCTCGGAGTAGTCGAGGCCGAGCGCGGAGCGGGGGTCGCCGGTGAGGACCTGCGGGGTGATCAGCACGGTCTGCCCGACCGCGAGCGCGGCGCCGGCGGTGCTCTCCAGCCGACGCACCACGGTCTGCGCGGTGGTGCCGAGCACCTCGCCCACGACCGCGTGTCCTGACGCGTACTCAAGCGCGTAGCGGCCGGGGCGCTGGGTCTCCCAGGAGCGGGTCAGCTCGACCCGCCCGGCGGCCAGGGAGTGGACCCGGAGCCCGCCGCCCGCCGCCGGGGCCGCGCCGCGGGGCCGGACCGAGAAATCGGAGACCACCCGTCCGGCGACCAGTGCGGCCGCGCCGGCGCCCACCGCCGTGGCCGTGGCCAGCACAGCCGTTCGTCCCCAGCGCATCTGGCTCCCAAGGTCGGTCCGCTACGACGTCCATACCCGCTCCAGACAATCCCAGTACCCCGCGGCGGTACGCGCCAGCGGTGCGCGGCCATCCGACGGAGTGTCCGAGTCCACCGTGCGCACCTGACACAGTGGGCATTGCCGCAGGTCCGGGGCATCGGTAGCGTGCCGGGCACTATCCGCAGCAGGGAAGCAGGTCTCGCGTGGGCACGTCCGCCACCGCCAACGGCGGTGTCTCGTTCTGGTATTCGACCATCGGGCTCCCCACCCCGCGAAGGCCGCTGGACGGTTCGGCCGAGGCCGATGTCTGCATCGTGGGCGGCGGCTACACCGGCCTGTGGACCGCGTACTACCTGAAGAAGGCCGATCCCGGCCTGCGCGTCACCGTCCTGGAGCAGCGCTTCTGCGGGTACGGCGCGTCCGGCCGCAACGGCGGCTGGCTCTACAACGGCTTCGCCGGGCGCGGCGTCTTCGCCCGCAGGTACGGCAAACCCGGCGCGATCGCCATGCAGCAGGCGATGAACGGCGCGGTGGACGAGGTGATCGCGGTGTGCGCGGCCGAGGGCATCGACGCCGACATCGCCAAGGGCGGGATGATGGAGGTCGCCCGCACCCCCGCCCAGTTGGAGCGGCTTGGGGCGTACGTCGAGAACGAGCACTCCTTCGGCGAGACCGGCCTGGAGCTGCTGAGCCCGACCGAGGCCGCCGCGCGGATCGACGTGGACGGCGCCCTGGGCGCCTGCTGGACCCCGCACGGGGCCCGGATCCAGCCCGCGAAGCTGGTGGTCGGGCTGGCCCGGGTGGTCGAGTCGATGGGCGTGTCGGTGTACGAGTCCACGACGGTGACCGAGATCGTTCCGGGCTCGTCAAGTGCGCTCGCCAAGGCGGTCACCGACCGGGGCACGGTGTCGGCGCGATTCGTGCTGCGGGCCACCGAGGGCTTCACCTCGGCGCTGCGCGGCGAGCGGCGGTCCTGGCTGCCGATGAACTCCTCGATGGTGGTCACCGAGCCGCTGCCGGCCGCGTTCTGGGAGGCGGTCGGCTGGTCCGGGCGGGAGACCCTGGGCGACATGGCGCACGCCTACATGTACGCGCAGCGCACCGCCGACGACCGGATCGCCCTGGGCGGACGCGGCGTCCCGTACCGCTTCGGCTCGCGCACCGACAACGACGGGCTGACGGCGCAGAAGACGGTGGACCAGCTGCGGGCGATCCTGGAGGACTTCTTCCCGGCCGCGGCCGGAGCGCGGATCGACCACGCCTGGTCCGGTGTGCTGGGCGTGCCACGGGACTGGTGTTCGACGGTGGAGCTGGACCCGGCCACCGGTCTCGGCCTGGCCGGCGGCTATGTCGGCAGCGGCGTGACCACCACCAACCTGGCCGCCCGGACCCTGCGGGACCTGGTGCTAGGGGAGGACACCGGGCTGACGGCACTGCCCTGGGTGAACCACCGGGTCAGGCGCTGGGAGCCGGAACCGCTGCGCTGGATCGGCGTGCACGGCATGTACGCCGCCTACCACGCGGCGGACCGGCAGGAACGCGGCGGCAGGGCGACGACCTCGCCGATCGCCCGGGTCGCCGACGTGGTCTCGGGACGGCACTGAGCCGGGACGGACCGGCGGGCGGGCCGCAGGGCGCTGACTGTCCGCAGTCGCGTGCGGACTCCCCGAGATGCGGAACACGGAGCGGTGGCTGAGGCTGGGATCCGGGGGGAGTCGGAAGACCGCAGCAGCACTGACCGCCTGGGGTGCCCATGTCTGTCCTACTCTGCGTCGTCATAGCTCCGATCGGCCTGCTCGTGATCCTGGGCATGTCATGGTTCGAGGACCACTTCCTCCGCCCGCCCACCAGCCCCGGTGAGCAGGTCGTACTCAGCCAGGTCGTGCAGGGGCAGGTGCTGCCCGGTCCGGTCCTGGGCCCGGTCCAGGCCCCGGCGTCGTCCGAGCCGGGATCGCCCGGCGTCGAACTGCTGCGCGTCGTCCGCACACCGAAGCAGCTGCCGGCGAGCAAGAACAACGCCGCCTGAGAAGGGGGCCGTCGGTGGCCGGGGTCGGCGTCGGTTGACGCTCGGTCCGGCTGCGTGGTGGTATCAGCAGGCCAAACGGAGGCATGGAGAGGAAGCCGGTGAAGGGGGAGACCCCCAGTCCGGCGCGGTCCCGCCACTGTCACCGGGGAGCGCCCTCGAACGACGGCCACGGCGGCGGCCACACCTGCTTCAGGCGGTGGCAGCTGCGGGAAGGCCCGGGGGCGTGTCGATCCGGGAGCCAGGAGACTCTCGCCCCCGGTTCGTCGATCCAGGGCGCGGACCCTGAGTGAGGACATTCACCGCCATGCGCGTTGCTGCCGCACCACCACTTCTGCCTGTAGTCCCCGTCGCCGCTCAGCCCTGCGGCTGACCGCCGTGCGGGCGACCACCGCCCTGGGCCTCGCAGCGGGATTCGCGGCCGACGCCGCCCTCGGCGACCCCCGGCGCGGGCACCCGGTGGCCGGGTTCGGCCGGGCGGCCGGAGCACTGGAGCGGCTGATCTGGCGTGACCGGCGCGGCACCGGAGCGGTCTTCACCGGGCTCTGCGTCGGCGCCGTCGCCGGGGCGGCCCGCTGCGGCGAGCACGCCCTGCGCGGCAACCCGGCCGGGACGGCGCTGTTCACGGCCGGGGCCACCTGGACCGTGCTCGGCGGCGCCTCCCTGGTGCGGGAGGCGCGCACCATTGGCGCCGCGCTGGAGGCGGGTGACCTCGCGGCCGCGCGCAAGCGGCTGCCCTACCTCTGCGGCCGCGACCCCAGGGAGCTGACCGAGCAGCAGATCGCCCGTGCGGTGGTCGAGTCGGTGGCCGAGAACACCGCCGACGCGGTGGTGAACGCCCTGGTGTGGGGCGCGGTGGCGGGCGCTCCCGGGCTGCTGGCGTTCCGCGCGGTGAACACCCTGGACGCCATGGTGGGCCATCGCTCGCCCCGCTACCTGCGGTTCGGCTGGGCCTCGGCCCGGCTCGACGACGTGGCGGGCTGGCCGGGGGCCCGGTTCACCGCGCTGCTGACGGTGGTCGCGGCGGGGTCGGAACACCGCCGGGACGCCTGGCGGGTCTGGCGGGCGGACGCCTCCAGCCACCCCAGCCCCAACGCCGGCCAGGCGGAGGCGGCCTTCGCGGGGGCGCTCGGGGTGCGACTGGGCGGGACCTTGAAGTACGGCGAAAGAACCGAGCACCGTCCGGTGCTCGGGGCCGGGTCGCGGCCGGTGGCGGTCGCGGACATCGAACGGGCCTGTCGGCTTTCGCGACGGGTAGGACTGCTGGCGGTCGGCGTGACCGCGCTGGTCGCGGCAGGAAAGGGGAGGCGCCGATGAACGGGGCACTGCTGGTCGCGGGGACCACGTCGGACGCGGGGAAGAGCGTGGTCACCGCCGGTGTCTGCCGCTGGCTGGCGCGCCAGGGGGTCTCGGTCGCGCCGTTCAAGGCGCAGAACATGTCGCTGAACTCCTTTGTCACCGCCGACGGCGCCGAGATCGGCCGGGCCCAGGCGATGCAGTCGGCCGCCGCCCGGATCGAACCCGAGGCGGCGATGAACCCGGTGCTGCTCAAGCCCGGCGCCGACCACCGCAGCCAGGTGGTGGTGCTGGGGCAGCCGGTCGCCGAGGTCGGCGCGCTGGACTACCGCGAGCGCAAGCCCGCGCTGCTGCGGATCGCCCTGGACTGCCTGGCCGATCTGCGCAGCCGCTACGACGTGGTGGTCTGCGAGGGCGCGGGCTCCCCCGCCGAGATCAACCTGCGGGACCGGGACATCGCCAACATGGGCCTGGCGGTCGCGGCCTCGCTGCCGGTGGTGGTGGTCGGCGACATCGACCGCGGCGGGGTGTTCGCGTCCATGTACGGGACGCTGGCGCTGCTGTCGGCCGAGGACCAGCGGCACCTGGCCGGCTGGATCGTCAACAAGTTCCGCGGCGACGTCCGGCTGCTCAAGCCCGGTCTGGACATGCTGGAAAAGCTGACGCACCGTCCGTCCCTGGGGGTGCTGCCGATGCTGCCGGGGCTCTGGCTGGACGCCGAGGACTCGCTGGACCTGGCCGGCCTGGTCGACCGGGCGCCCAGCGGCGGCGCCTCCGGGGAGGAGGTGCTGCGGGTCTCCGTGGTGCGGCTGCCCCGGCTGTCCAACTTCACCGACATCGACGCGCTGGCGCAGGAGCCCGGCGTGCTGGTGCGCTGGGCGACCCGGCCGGAGGAGCTGGCCGACGCCGACCTGGTGGTGCTCCCCGGAACCCGGGCGACCGTCGCCGACCTGCTCTGGCTGCGCGAGCGCGGCCTGGACGCGGCGCTGGCCGGTCGCGCCGCCGAGGGACGGCCGGTGCTGGGGGTGTGCGGCGGCTACCAGATGCTGGGGCGGACCATCGTGGACGAGGTCGAGTCCAAGGCCGGAGCCGTCCCCGGGCTGGGGCTGCTGCCGGTACGGGTGGAGTTCGCGGCCGCGAAGACCCTGGCCCGGCCGGTGGGCGAGGCCTACGGGGAGACCGTGGCCGGCTACGAGATCCACCACGGGACGGCTGTCGTCGAGGGCGGCGAGCCCTGGCTGGACGGAGTGCGCCAGGGCGCGCTGTGGGGCACCACCTGGCACGGCGCGCTGGAGAACGACGGCTTCCGCCGCGCCTTTCTGCGCGAGGTCGCGGCAGCCGCCGGGCGGCGCTTCGTCCCGGCCCCGGACACCAGCTTCGCCGCCGCGCGCGAGGAACGGCTGGACCGGCTGGGCGACCTGATCGAAGAACACGCCGACACCGCGGCGCTGCTGCGGCTGATCGAGGACGGTGTGCCGGACGGACTGCCGTTCGTGCCGCCGGGTGCGCCGTGACCGAACGAACCACTTCTGGAGAGGTACCTGCTGTGACAACGGTGCTGCTGCTGTCCACCTCGGACACCGACCTGCTGGCGGCCGGTGCCGCCGACGCCGGGTACCGGGTCGGCAACCCGACCCGGGTCGAGGTCGGTGAGGAGCTGGACCGGCTGCTCACCGGCTCGGACGTGGTCGTCGTGCGCCTGCTCGGCGGCCGGCGCGCCTGGGAGGAGGGGCTGGCCGCGATCGCCCGCTCCGGGGTGCCCGCAGTGCTGCTGGGCGGCGAGTCGGTGCCGGACGCCGAGCTGATGGGGATGTCCTCGGTCCCGGCCGGGGTGGTCGCCGAGGCGCTGTCCTACCTGGTCGAGGGCGGTCCGGCCAACCTGGCCGAGCTGGCCCGGTTCCTCTCCGACACGGTGCTGCTGACCGGCGAGGGCTTCGCCCCGCCGCAGCCGATGCCGCTCTACGGGGTCAGCGGCTCGCGTCCGGTGGTGGAGGGCCGTCCCACTGTCGGGGTGCTCTTCTACCGGGCGCACGAACTGTCCGGCAACACCGCCTTCGTGGACACCCTGTGCGACGCGGTGGAGGCCAGAGGCGGCAATGCGCTGCCGGTGTTCTGCGGCTCGCTGCGCGGCGCCGACGCCGAGCTGTTCGCGCTGCTGGGCCGCTGCGACGCGGTGGTGGCGACGGTGCTGGCCTCCGGCGGCACGGTGGCGGCCGACGCCAGCGCCGGGGGCGCCGAGGAGGCCTGGGACATCGGGGCGCTGGCCCAACTGGACATCCCGGTGCTGCAGGGCCTGTGCCTGACCTCCTCCCGCGCCGCCTGGGAGGCCTCGGACGCGGCACTCTCGCCGATGGACGCGGCCATGCAGGTCGCCATCCCCGAGTTCGACGGACGGCTGATCACCGTCCCGTTCTCGTTCAAGGAGCTGGGCGAGGACGGCATCCCGGTCTACGCCGCCGACCCCGAGCGGGCCGGACGGGTGGCCGGGATCGCGCTGCGGCACGCGGCGCTGAAGCACAAGCCCAATGCCGAGAAGAAGATCGCCGTGGTCTTCACCGCCTACCCGACCAAGCACTCCAGGGTCGGCAACGCGGTGGGCCTGGACACCCCCGCCTCGGCGGTGCGGCTGCTGGACGCGCTGCGCGGGGCCGGCTACCGGGTCGCCGACTACCCGTCCGGCGGCGACGAGCTGATCCACAAGCTGATCGCCGCCGGCGGCCACGACGTGGAGTGGCTGACCGAGGAGCAGCTGCGGGCCGCCCCGGCCCGGGTGCCGCTGGCCGACTACCAGCGCTGGTTCGCCACCCTGGAGCCCGAGTTGCGGGAGGGCATCCTGCGGCACTGGGGCGAGGCGCCCGGCAGCCTCTACGTCGACAACGGCGACATCGTGCTGGCCGCGCTGCAGTTCGACAACGTGATGCTGATGATCCAGCCTCCGCGCGGCTTCGGCGAGAACCCCATCGCCATCTACCACGACCCCGACCTGCCGCCCTCGCACCACTACCTGGCCGCCTACCGCTGGCTGGAGCAGTCCTGGGGCGCCGACGCCGTGGTCCACCTGGGCAAGCACGGCACCATGGAGTGGCTGCCCGGCAAGGGCCTCGGCCTGTCGGCGGGCTGCGCCCCGGACGCGGTGCTGGGCGAACTGCCGCTGGTCTACCCGTTCATCGTGAACGACCCCGGCGAGGGCACCCAGGCCAAGCGCCGCGGCCACGCCACCGTCGTGGACCACCTGGTGCCGCCGATGGCCCGCGCCGACACCTATGGCGACCTGGCCAAGCTGGAGCAGCTGCTCGACGAGTACGCGCTGGTCAAGGACTTGGACCCGGCCAAGGCCCCGGCGGTCCGGGCCCAGATCTGGACCCTGGTGAA
The DNA here is from genome assembly GCF_041261405.1 of Streptacidiphilus sp. EB103A. Taxonomy (NCBI): domain Bacteria; kingdom Bacillati; phylum Actinomycetota; class Actinomycetes; order Kitasatosporales; family Streptomycetaceae; genus Streptacidiphilus; species Streptacidiphilus sp. EB103A. Next base: position 96,196 of record NZ_JBGCAQ010000008.1, read on the forward strand.
GGCCGCCGAGCTGCACCACGACCTGCATGTCGAGGACCAGCCCGACGAAGAGGCCTTCGACGAGTTCGTGATGCACATCGACGGCTACCTCTGCGAGATCAAGGACGTTCAGATCCGCGACGGCCTGCACATCCTGGGCAGCGGGCCGGTCGACGAGGCCAGGGTCAACCTGGTGCTGGCGGTGCTGCGTTCGGCGCAGGTGTGGGGTGGGAAGGCCGATGCGCTGCCGGGGCTACGGGCGGCGCTGGCGGCGGAATTCGGGCTGGTGGAGAAGGAGTTGCTGGCGGAGCCGGGCACGCCGGTGAAGGTTCCGGCCGAGCTGACAGCCCTGGTGGCCGGACCGGCCCGGAGCGCGGCCGACGCGGTGGACCTGCTGGAACAGCTGTGCCGCAGGCTGGCCGAGGGCATGGAGCAGGCGGGTTGGGCCGCTGCCGCCGCCGAGCCGCTGGTACGGGAGGTGCTGGGGCACCGCAACGCCGACGCCGTGGCCGTGCTGCGGTTCGCCGCCGACGAGGTGGTCCCCCGGCTGGAGCGGACCACCGACGAGCTGACCCACATCCTGCGGGCCCTGCGCGGCGGCTACGTCCCCGCCGGACCGTCGGGTTCGCCGACCCGCGGACTGGTGAACGTCCTGCCGACCGGCCGGAACTTCTACTCCGTCGACCCCAAGGCCATTCCCTCCCGGCTGAGTTGGGAGGTCGGCCAGGCGCTGGCCGACTCGCTGGTGGCCCGCTACCTGGCCGACACCGGCGGCTATCCGCGCTCGGTCGGGCTGACCGTGTGGGGCACCTCCTGCATGCGCACCCAGGGCGACGACATCGCCGAGATCCTGGCCCTGCTCGGCTGCCGTCCGGTCTGGGACGACGCCTCCCGCCGGGTCACCGGCTTCGAGGTCGTCCCGACGGCCGAACTCGGCCGTCCCCGGGTGGATGTGACGGTCCGTATCTCCGGCTTCTTCCGGGACGCCTTCCCGCATGTGGTGGCGCTGCTGGACGACGCGGTGCAGGCGGTGGCGGCGCTGGACGAGCCCGAGGACGCCAACTACGTCCGGGCCCACGTCGAGCAGGACACCGCCGAGCACGGCGACCGCCGCCGGGCCACGGCCAGGATCTTCGGTTCAAAGCCCGGTGCCTACGGCGCGGGCCTGCTGCCGCTGATCGACGCCCGCAACTGGCACTCGGACGCGGACCTCGCCGAGGTCTACGCGGTCTGGGGCGGCTACGCCTACGGCCGCGGCCTGGACGGCCGGGCCGCGCGGGGCGACATGGAACAGGCGTTCCGCCGGATCTCGGTGGCGGCGAAGAATGTGGACACCCGCGAGCACGACATCGTCGACGCCGACGACTACTTCCAGTACCACGGCGGCATGGTGGCGATGGTGCGCCACCTGACGGGGACGTCACCCGAGGCCTATGTCGGCGACAGCGCGACCCCGGACCAGGTCAAGACCCGCACCCTCGGCGAGGAGACCCACCGGGTCTTCCGCGCCCGGGTGGTCAACCCCCGCTGGATGGCGGCCATGCGCCGCCACGGCTACAAGGGCGCCTTCGAGATGGCCGCGACGGTGGACTACCTCTTCGGCTACGACGCCACGGCAGGGGTGGTGGACGACTGGATGTACGAGAAGCTGGCGACCGAGTACGTCTTCGACCCCACCAACCGCGAGTTCATGAAGCAGTCCAACCCGTGGGCCCTGCGCGGCATCACCGAACGTCTGCTGGAGGCGGCCGACCGGCAGCTGTGGGCCGAGCCGGACCAGAACACCCTGGACCAGTTGCGCGCCACCTACCTCGAACTCGAAGGCGACCTCGAAGGGGACGACCAGTGACCGACTCCCGCTATCCCTTCACCGCGATCGTCGGCATGGACGACCTGCGCCTCTCGCTCCTGCTCAACGCGGTGTCACCGCAGGTCGGCGGGGTGCTGGTGCGCGGCGAGAAGGGGACCGCCAAGTCGACCATGGTGCGAGCGCTGGCCGGGCTGCTGCCGTCGATAGCCGTGGTCGACGGCTGCCGCTTCGCCTGCGACCCGGCGGCGCCGGACGCCCAGTGCCCGGACGGGCCGCACGACTTGGGCTTGCCGGACGCCGAACGGGCAACCCGGCTGGTGGAGTTGCCGGTCGGCGTCTCCGAGGACCGCATCGTCGGCTCGCTGGACCTGGAGCGGGCGCTCGCCGAGGGCGTCAAGGCGTACGAGCCGGGGCTGCTCGCCGCCGCGCACCGGGGCGTGCTCTACATCGACGAGGTGAATCTCCTCAACGACCACTTGGTCGACCTGCTGCTGGACGCCGCCGCGATGGGCCGCTCCTATGTCGAGCGCGAGGGCGTCTCGGTGCGGCACGCGGCGCGGTTCCTGCTGGTCGGGACGATGAACCCGGAGGAGGGCGAGCTGCGTCCGCAGCTGCTGGACCGCTTCGGGCTGACCGTGGAGGTCGCCGCCACCCGGGAACCGGTCGAGCGGGCTGAGGTGGTCCGGCGGCGGCTCGCCTACGACGCCGACCCGGAGGGCTTCGCGGAGCGCTGGGCGCAGGAGGAGAAGGAACTCGCGGTCCGGATCACGGCGGCGCGGTCGCTGCTGCCCTCGGTGGTCCTGGGCGATCCGGCGCTGCGTCAGATCACTGCTGTGTGCGCCGCGTTCGAGGTGGACGGGCTGCGCGCGGACATCGTGATGGCGCGCACCGCAGTCGCCCTCGCCGCCTGGGCGGGCCGGACCGATGTCATCGCCGAGGACGTCCGCACAGCCGCGCAGCTGGCGCTGCCGCACCGGCGTCGGCGCAATCCGTTCGACGCACCGGGGCTGGACGAGGAGAAGCTGGAGCAGACCCTGGAGCAGTCGGCCGGCGAGGAGCCGGACGGCGGCCCCGAGGACGACGGCCCCGGTCCCGAAGGACCGCCCGACGGCGGAGGCCCTGACGGCCCGTCCGGCGGCGGCCAGGACGCGCCCGAGCAGGAGGCCTCCGGCGAAGGGGCAGAGGCCGCGCCCAGCCGCACCGCCCCGGCCCCGCCCCAGCCCGCAGCGCCCGCGGCCTCCCCCTACCGGACCCGGCTGCTGACCGTGCCCGGGCTCGGCGAGGGCGCCGGGGGGCGCCGCTCGCGAGCCCGCACCGACAGCGGGGGGCACACCGTCCGCGCCGCCCGGCCGACCGGGGCGCTGCAGCGGTTGCACCTGGCCGCCACGATCCAGGCGGCGGCCCCGCACCAGCTCGCCAGGGGCCGGGACGGGCGGGCCCTGCGGCTGCGCCGGGACGACTTCCGCGAGCAGATCCGCGAGGGCCGCGAATCCAACCTGGTGCTGTTCGTGGTGGACGCCTCCGGCTCGATGGCCGCCCGCCAGCGGATGTCCGCGGTCAAGGGCGCGGTGCTGTCCCTGCTGATGGACGCCTACCAGCGCCGCGACAAGATCGGCATGGTCACCTTCCGGGGCTCGGACGCGGTGCTGGCACTGCCGCCGACCTCCTCGGTCGAGGTCGGCGCGGCCCGGCTGGAGCAGCTGCCCACGGGCGGCCGCACGCCGCTCGCCGCCGGGCTGCTGCGGGCCCACGAGACGCTGCGGCTGGAGCGGCTGCGCGACCCGCGCCGCCGTCCGCTGCTGGTCGTGGTCACCGACGGCCGGGCCACCGGCGGTCCGCAGGCGCTGCCCGACGCCCGCCGGGCGGCGCAGCTGCTGGCCGCCCAGGGGACCGCCGCCGTGGTCGTCGACTGCGAGAGCGGACCGGTCCGGCTCGGCCTGGCCGCCGAACTGGCGCAGCACCTCGCCGGAGAGGTGGTCCGGCTGGACGAGCTGGCCGCCGACAGTGTCACCCACCTCGTCACCGACCTCATCCGGAGCAAGCAGAAGGAGGCGGCGTAGCCATGCCGCAGGGACAGCCGACCACCGTTCCCGACGACGGTCTGACCACCCGTCAGCGCCGTACCCAGCCCGTGCTCGCCGTCCACACCGGGCCCGGCAAGGGCAAGTCGACCGCCGCCTTCGGCCTGGCCCTGCGGGCCTGGAACCAGGGATGGCCGATCGGGGTGTTCCAGTTCGTCAAGTCCGCCAAGTGGAAGGTCGGCGAGGAGCACGCGCTGCGGGTGCTGGGGGCCAGCGGCGAGGGCGGCAGTGTGGCCTGGCACAAGATGGGCGAGGGCTGGTCCTGGGTGCAGCGCGACATCGAGAACAGCGAGGACGCGGCCCGCGAGGGCTGGGAGCAGGTCAAGCGCGACCTGGCGGCCGAGACCTACCGGCTTTACGTGCTGGACGAGTTCACCTATCCGCTGCACTGGGGCTGGATCGACGCCGACGAGGTGCTGGCGGTGCTCAAGGACCGTCCCGGCAGCCAGCATGTGGTGATCACCGGCCGCAACGCCCCGGCAGCACTGGTGGACGCGGCGGACCTGGTGACCGAGATGACCAAGGTCAAGCACCCGATGGACGCGGGCCGCAAGGGCCAGCGCGGGATCGAGTGGTAGAGAGATCGCCATGCCGCACTCCCTCCCCCGCGTCGTCCTGGCCGCCCCCTCCTCCGGCAGCGGGAAGACCACCGTCGCCACCGGGCTGATGGCCGCGCTCACCGCGCGGGGGCTGGCGGTGTCGCCGCACAAGGTCGGTCCCGACTACATCGACCCCGGCTACCACGCGCTGGCCACCGGCCGTCCCGGACGCAATCTGGACGCCTTCCTGTGCGGGCCCGAGCGGCTGCCGGGCTTGCTGTTGCACGGCGCGGTCGGGGCGGACATCGCCGTGGTCGAGGGCGTGATGGGGATGTTCGACGGAGCGGCGGGGCGTGGGGAGTTCGCCTCGACGGCGCATGTGGCGAAGCTGCTGCGGGCCCCGGTGGTGCTGGTGGTGGACGCGTCCTCGCAGAGCAGGTCGGTGGCGGCGCTGGTGCACGGGTTCGCGTCCTGGGACCCGGAGGTGCGGCTGGGAGGGGTGATCCTCAACCGGGTCGCCTCGGACCGGCACGAGGAGCTGCTGCGGGACGCCCTGGAGGCCGGCGAGGGTGTGCCGGTGCTCGGTGCGGTGCGGCGGCAGGCGGAGGTGGTGACGCCCAGTCGGCACCTGGGGCTGATCCCCGCCGTGGAGCGCGACGCCGAGGCCCTGCGCGCGGTGCGGGACATGGGCGAACTGATCCGGGCCGGGGTGGATCTGGAGGCACTGCTGGCGCTGGCCCGCAGCGCTCCCCCGCTCACCGCCGAACCCTGGGACGCCGGGGCGGAGATCGCCGCGCTGGGCGGACCGGTGCCCGGACGCCCGGTGGTCGCGCTGGCCTCGGGCGCCGCCTTCTCCTTCTCCTACGCCGAGAACGCCGAACTCCTCACCGCCGCCGGGGCCGAGGTCGCCCCGTTCGACCCGCTGCGCGACGAGAAGCTGCCGGAAGGCACGTCCGCGCTGGTCATCGGGGGCGGCTTCCCCGAGGTGTATGCGGAGCGGCTGTCCGGCAACACCGCCCTGCGCGAGTCGGTACGAGCGCTCGCCGCCTCCGGTGCGCCGCTGGTGGCCGAGTGCGCCGGCCTGCTCTATCTCGCGCGCTCCCTGGACGGCGCCCCGATGTGCGGGGTGCTGGACGCCGAGGCGCGGATGACGGAGCGGCTGACGCTGGGCTACCGCGAGGCGGTGGCCCTGTCGGACAGTCCGCTGGCCGCTGCCGGGACCCGGCTGAACGGGCATGAGTTCCACCGCACGGTCTGCGAACCGGGCGGCGGTCCCGCGCCCGCCTGGGGCTGGCGCTCCACCGACGGACCGCGCACCGAGGGGTTCACCTCCCCCACCCTGCACGCCTCCTATCTGCACCTGCACTGGGCCGGCGCACCGCAGCTGCCGTACCGGCTGCTCACCCACGCGCCGCTCAGCGGCTGAGCCGCCGCGCCCGCTCCCGACCGTAGGCACGCAGCAGGAAGGGCAGCCGGTAGCGGGCCGCGCCGGCCCCGTAGGGGACCAGCACCGAACCGCGGATCAGCCCGGCCCAGGCGGTCTCCAGCGCCGCGCCGGACACGGGCGTGCAGGCCTGGTGGGCGTCGGACAGGTCGAAACCGACCGGCACCGCCGACAGTCGGGCCCACAGCAGTCGCTCGTCCCCCGTGCACAGCTCATGGCTGGCCTCGGCGGCGGATCGCAGCGTGCGGTCGGGCAGGTAGCGGCGGCCGGCTGCGGCGTGCGCCGGATCGAGCCCGCCGGGGGCCAGCGCGAGCAGCCCGGCCGGGCGGGCGGTCTCGGCCATCAGCCGCCGCGGCGGGGTAGTGACCAGTCGGCTGGCGGCGAGCTCGATGGCCAGCGGGTTGCGGTCCAGGAGGTGGCACAGCAGCAGCGCGTCCGGGTGCTCCCGGCGGCGCCGGACCATTGGGCTCGCGCCGAACTGGCGGGCCCGCAGGCAGAGCAGCGCGGTGGCCGGCGCCTCCGCGAGCGGGTCCAGGCGCTGGACGTACTCGTAGGGCGAACCGGGGGCGGCCCGGCCGACGCAGAGCACCGTCAGCTCGGGGCAGGTGTCCAGCAGGTACTCCAGAACCGCCGCGCCCCGGCCCCTGAGCCGTTCGGCGCCGTCCAGCAGCAGCAGGGTCGGCTCGGCGCCCAGGGTGCGGGCCAGGCCGCCGAGTTCGGACATGCCGGGGCGCTCGGGCACCCGCAGGGCGTAGCCGAGGGTACCGGCGAAGAGCTCGGGGGCCAGCAATGCGCCGAGATCGGCCCGGCGGACCCGTCCCGCGCCCTCCCCGCGCCAGGCTTCCGCGGCCTTCGCCGCGAGGCTCGACTTGCCGACGCCCACCGTTCCGGTCAGCGCGACCAGTCTCCAGGAGCCCAGAGCCCGGCGCAGATCTGCGAGTTCACGCTCCCGACCGAGCAGGGCGTCACCGGTCGGGCAGGGATCGGGGGGTGTGAATGCCTCGGTGGCCATGACGGCCTCCTCGCGCTGGTACGGGAAGGATCGGGCCCGCCACGGCACCCCCCGCCAGTGGAACCGGGGGAGCCCCTGCTGCAACGGCGGATGCCGTGACGGTCGCCGGGCCGCCCCCCGTACCGGTACCAGAGGCCCTTGCGGACCTCCTGCTGTACCCGGCTCCGGTGCGACCCGACGTGCTCCCAGCATCGACCGCGGCCCTGGGGCCCGGCATCGGTATCCCACGGAACCGGGTATACCTAGATCCGCGACGGCACCTACCTACACCGGGTCCTCCACGGTCCGCGACCGGGCCACCGCCGCCGCGATCTCGGTGCGCGAGGAGAAGCCCAGCTTGGCCAGGATGTGCTCGACATGGGCGTCCGCCGTGCGCTTGGAGATCACCAGCCGCTCGGCCACCTGACGGTTCGAGAGCCCCTCGGCGACCAGCGCGGCGACCTCGCGCTCACGGCGGGTGAGGGCGTCCGGACCGGGGACCGGCCGCTGCTCCCCCTGCGGCACCGCCGGCGGGCTGTCCGCGTCGGACCAGGCCAGGGCCACGACCTGGTCCAACTCGCCGGCCGCGCCCTGGCGGTGGCACTCCTCCCGGACCCGCTCACCGAGGGCCGCGATGATCTGCCGCACCGCCGTGTCATGCGGCCCGTGGAGCTCGACGGCGCCGCTCAGCGGCAGGCCCGACCGCTCCCAGAGCGCGGCGGCCGCGCCCAGCAGCCAGGCGGCCCGGCGGTGCCGGCCCTCCGCCGCCGCGACCCAGGCCAGCACCTCCAGGGCGTAGGCCTGGCCGGTGCGGTCGCCCAGCTCGGTTCGCAGTCGCAGGGACTGACGGGCACTCAGCGATGCCTCCCGGTACTGCCCGAGGGCGAACCTGGCCTGGGCCTTCACCAGCAGCAGAAAGCCGCGCAGCCAGCACTCCTCCGGTGCGGCGGCGAGTACGGCCAGATACGCGTCGCACACCTCGACACCCTTGTCCGCGCGGCCGGTGGTCACGTACTTGAGCGCCCAGTGCGCCATCATCAGGCCGTCGCTGACCGGGTCCTCGCCGGGGCGCACGTACTCGAAAACCTTCTGCGTATGGACCTCAACCTGCTCGTAGTCACCACGCCACCCGGCGGCCAGGGTCAGGAAGTGGTGGGCGTGCAGCCGCAGCCGGTCGTCGTCCAGGCGTTCCGCGATCGCCAGCGCCTCCTGCAGGCCCGGCAGGGCGCCGTCGTGGTCGCCGACGAACAGCGACAGCTCGGCGCCCAGGCTGAGCGCGAGCGATCGGGCCGCGGTGGGCTCGGGCTGCTCGGCGAGGGCGAGGTCGATCCAGTGCCGCCCCTCGGCGTGCATCCCTGAGCAGATCCAGAACACCCACAGGTCGGTACAGAAGGAGAGGGCCTGGTCCGAGTCCCCCGAGGTCTCGATCATGAAGCGCAGCGCGGCGCGCAGGTTCTCCAGCTCCGGGCAGAGCGCCCGGAACAGCGGCAGCTGCGCGTCGGTGGCGAAGCGCGCCCGGAACTCGGCTGCCAGCACCCGGTAGTGGTCCAGGTGCCGCTGCCGGACCTCGGGCCCTCCGCCACTCTGCTCCAGCCACTCGCCGCCGTACTCGCGGATGGTGTCGAGCAGCCGGTAGCGGGTCCGGGCGTCGTCGGTGTCGACCCGCAGCACCACCGACTTGTCGACCAGGCCGATCAGATGCTCCAGCACCGTCCCGCCGCCGAGTTCGCCGCCGGCGCAGATCCGCTCCACGGCGGTCAGGTCGAAGCTGCCGGCGAACACCGACAGCCGGGCCCAGAGCAGCCGCTCCTCGGCCGTGCACAGCTCATGGCTCCAGCCGATGGTGGTGCGCAGGGTCTGGTGCCGGGGCAGCGCGGTGCGGCGGCCGCCGGTGAGCAGCCGGAAGCGGTCCTCCAGCCGGGCGACCAGCTGGTCCAGCGGGATCGCCCGGAGCCGCACCGTGGCGAGCTCGATGGCCAGCGGGATGCCGTCGAGACGGCGGCACAGCGCCAGGACGTCGGCGCGGTTGGCGTCGCTGAGGGTGAATCCCGGCAGCACCGCGGCCGCCCGCTGGGCGAACAGGGCCACCGCGCCGACCCCGTCCGGGCCCTCGTCCTGGACCGGCAGCGGGGGGATGACCAGGGTGTGCTCCCCCGGGACGTCCAGCGGCTGGCGGCTGGTCGCCAGGATGCCGATCCCGGGCGCGTCGCGCAGCAGCAGGTCGGCGAGCATGGCGCAGGCGTCGACCAGGTGCTCGCAGGTGTCCAGGACCAGCAGCGCGGTCCGGTCGGCCAGGTACTCGGTGAGGAAGTCCAGCGGCGGACGCGCCGTCTGGTCCACTATCCCCAGCGAGGCGCAGACCGCCCTGGGCAGCAGTTCCGGCTCCGGGAGGGCGGAGAGCTCGACCAGGTAGACCCCGTCCGGGTAGCGCTCGCGCATCCCGGCGACGGTGCGCAGCGCGATCCGGGTCTTGCCGACACCGCCGGGACCGGTCAGCGTGACCAGTCTGGCCTGCGTCAACAGCCGTTCCACGGAGGCCAGTTCGGCTCTGCGGCCGACGAAGCCGGTGACTTCGGCGGGCAGTTCCCCGACCCGCCTGCCATGGACGCTGAAGGTCATCTCCACCCCGCCCGCCTCGCCGGTCAGCACCCTCCCGAGAGTATCGGTTCGTTCACTGCCTGTGGTGGTGATCAGTCAGAACGGAGGTGGGCGAGGACACAGCCGCTCCGGTTGACCTGGCGACGGCGCACGTGGTGGGATTTTGAAGCCTTGTACGGCGGCAATGATGAGGAAGTCCGGTGCGAATCCGGCGCGGTCCCGCCACTGTCACCGGGCGACGCGTCCCGTTACCGGGCGCGGCCGTCCCCGAGCCAGGAACTCTGGCCGCCGACACCACGATCCGGGGCGCGGACCCCGAGTGAGGACTACTGCCATGCGCTGCTGCGCTCCCGTGCCCCGCTGCCTGCCCACACCGTGGTGACGCCTCGACTGACCGGCGTGGGCATGGGCCCCGGCGATCCCGAGCTGGTCACGGTCAAGGCGGTCCGGGTGCTGCGCGAGGCCGCCGTGGTGGTCGTCCCGGTGCTGGACAGCGGCGAGACCGGACGGGCCGAGGCGACCGTGCTGCACCATCTGGACGGTGCCGCGGCCAAGGTCGAACGGGTGGTCTTCGCCCTGAACGAGCGCGAGGACCGGGCCCGCCGCGAGGCCGCCTGGGACGCGGCCGGCGCCCGGGTCGCCGAGCTGCTGCGGGAGCACGGCAGCGTCGCCTTCGCCACCATCGGCGACCCCAATGTCTACTCGACCTTCACCTACCTCGCCCAGACGCTGGCCCCGCTGGTCCCGGGCCTGGTCGTGGCGACCGTCCCCGGGATCACCGCGATGCAGGACCTGGCCGCGCGCAGCGGCACCGTCCTGGCCGAGGGCACCGAGCCGCTGACGCTGGTCCCGGTGACCGCGGGAGCGGAGGTGCTGCGGGACGCCCTGGCCGGGCCCGGCACCGTCGTCGCCTACAAGTTCGGACGGCTGGCCGAGCAGGTCGCCGCCGCGCTGCGGGAGACCGACCGGGACGGCACCGCCGTCTGGGGGTCCGCGCTGGGCCTGCCGGACGAGCAGATCCGCCCGGCCGGGCATCCGCTGACCGGATCGCTGCCGTACCTCTCGACCCTGATCGCACCCGCGACCCGCACCCGCCGTGGAGGCAAGCTGTGACCGGTACCGAGGCCATCAACGGCAAGGTCACCTTTGTCGGCGCGGGCCCCGGAGCCGCGGACCTGCTCACCTTCCGCGCGGCCCGGGCCATCGCCGAGGCCGACACGGTGATCTGGGCCGCCAGCCTGGTCCAGGCCGAGGTGCTGGAGCACGCCCGCGAGGACGCCGAGATCCTGGACTCCTCGCTGATCCCGATGGAGGACGTGCTGGCGGAGTACCAGCGCGCCGCCGACCAGGGCCGCCGGGTGGCCAGGATCCACTCGGGGGACCCCTCGCTGTGGGGTGCGGTCCAGGAGCAGCTGGACCGCTGCCGTGAGCTGGGCCTGGAGACCGAGATTGTCCCCGGCGTCTCCTCCTTCTCCGCCGTCGCCGCGATCATCCAGCGCGAACTGACCATCCCCGAGGTGGCCCAGAGCGTCATCCTGACCCGGCTCGGCGGGGGCAAGACCCCGATGCCGCCCGGCGAGGAGGTGCGCGACTTCGCCCGGCACGGCACCACCATGGCGATCTTCCTGTCCGCCGCGCGCACCAAGCAGCTGGTGGAGGAGCTGACCGCGGGCGGCTACCCGCCGGAGACCCCGGTCGTGGTCGCCTACCAGGCGACCTGGCCGGACGAGCTGGTGCTCCACGGCACGCTGGAGAGCCTGGAGGCGACCGTCAAGGAGCACCGGCTGTGGAAGCACACCCTGTTCCTGGTCGGCCCGGCGCTGGCGGCGACGGGGACCCGGTCGCACCTCTACCACCCCGGCCACTTCCACACCTTCCGCAAGGCCGACCCGGCGGCCCGGCGCGCCCTGCGCAGCAGCGGAGCGTCGTGACGGACCGGCACCCGATCACCGTCCTCGGCGCCGGGCAGGCCGCGGAGCACGCTGCCCTGATCGCCGGCGCCGGGCTGGCTCTGGGCGCGCGTCGGCACCTGGACGCCGCCGGGGTGCCACCGGAGCGGGCGGTGGTGCTCGGCCCGCTGGCCCCGGCGCTGGACGCGGTCGCCGCCGCGCTGGCTGCCGACGCCGGTCCGGTGCTGGTGCTGGCCTCCGGGGACCCGGGGTTCTTCGGCATCGTCCGCGCCCTGACCGAGCGTTTCGGCCCGGGGGCGCTGGACGTCCGACCCGGCGTCAGCAGTGTCGCCGAGGCCTTCGCCCGGGTGGGTCTGCCCTGGGACGACGCGGTGGTGGTGAGCGCCCACGGCCGTGACCCGCGTACCGCCCTGAACGTCTGCCGGGCGCACCGCAAGGTCGCTGTGCTGACGGCTCCGGGCGCCGGCCCCGCCGAGATCGGGGCGGCCCTGGCCGCCGTCCCGGGGCTGTGGCGTCGGCTGCTGGTGGCGACCGACCTCGGCGCGGACAGCGAGCGGATCGAGGAGGTGACGCCGGAGCAGGCCGCAGCGCGGGACTGGCCCGGCGTCCAGGTGGTGCTGAGCCTGGGTCCCGGTGCCGAGCTCCCCGGTCCGATGCGCGCCGTCGCCGGGGGCGCGGGCGTCGCCGAGGGCGGCTGGGGACTGCCCGAGGACGCCTTCGAGCACCGCGACTCGATGGTCACCAAGGCCGAGGTCCGCGCCCTGGCCCTGGCCCGACTCGGGCCGCGGCTGGGCGAGCTGGTCTGGGACGTGGGCGCGGGCAGCGGCTCGGTGGCCGTCGAGTGCGCCCGGCTCGGCTCGGCCGTGGTCGCGGTCGAGAAGACAGCAGACGGAGTGCAGCGGGTTACCGCGAACGCAGCGGCACATGGCGTCGATGTACTCGTGGTACACGGAGCCGCCCCGGACGCCCTCGCCGAACTGCCGGAGCCGGACGCGGTGTTCGTCGGCGGCGGCGGCGCGGACCTGGCGGAGATCGTCGCCGCCTGCGCCGAGCGCGCCCGGCGCAGCGTGGTGGTGACACTGGCCGCGCTGGACCGGATCCCCGCCGTACGGGCCGCGCTGCTCGCGGCGGGCTTCACCGCCGAGGGCGTACAGCTGCAGTCGTCACGGCTGGCCCCGCTGCCCGGCGGAGTGGTCCGCCTGGCCGCCACCAATCCGGTATTCGTCCTCTGGGGCACCCGACTTGATTCACCGTCAGCCCAGTCGTCAGGAGACACACTGTGATCGGCTTGATCGCCGCCACCTCGGCGGGCCGCTCGGCAGCCGCCGAACTCGCCGAGGCGCTGGGCGACTGCACCCTCTACCAGGAGCGGACCGTCGCCGCCTCGATCGCCCGGGCCTGGGCCGAGTGCGAGCAGTTGGTCTGCTTCCTCGCCACCGGCGCCACCGTGCGGTTGATCGCCCCGCTGCTGGCGGACAAGCACAGCGACCCCGGGGTGGTCTGCGTCGACGAGGCCCGGCGCTTCGCGGTGTCGCTCGTCGGCGGCCATGACGGCGGCGCCAACCGACTGGCCGCCCGGGTCGCCGAAGCCCTGGACGCCCAGCCGGTGCTGACCACGGCCACCGACGCGACGGGCCTGCCCGGCCTGGACACCCTCGGCTGGCACACCGAGGGCGAACTCGCCGCGGTGAGCCGCGCGCTGCTGGACGGCGCGCCGGTTCGGCTGCGGGCCGACGCGGTCCACCCGCTGCCCGCGCTGCCGCCGAACCTGACCGCCGACGCACCCTCGGACGCACCCACGGTCGTCATCAGCGACCGCATGCCCCAGCTGCCAACGGCGGAGTCCGGTCCGCAGCCCCCGGCCACCTCGGAGGTTCGCGGGGGTTCGGGGGGTCGCTCCCCGGAAGATCGGAGTATCAGCGACCGCATCGAGGCTTCCCGGCTCACGACGGTGACGCTGCGTCCGCGCACGCTGGTCGTCGGTGTCGGCGCCAGCCGCGGCGCTCCGGCCGAGGAGGTGCTCGGGCTGGTCGAAGCAGCCCTCGCGGACGCCGGGCTGAGCCGGCACTCCGTCAGCCACCTGGCCACCGTGGACGCCAAGGCCGACGAGCCCGCCCTGCTCGCGGCGGCCGCCGCCCTCGGCGTCGAGTTGGTCACCCACCCCGCCGAGGCGCTCGCCGCCGTAGCCGTCCCCAACCCCTCCCCCGCTCCGCAGGCGGCCGTCGGCACGCCCAGCGTCGCCGAGGCGGCCGCCCTGCTCGGCGGCGGCGAACTGCTGGTGCCCAAGCGGAAGTCCGCCCCCGAGGGGCGGGCCGCCATGGCCACCGTCGCCGTCGTCCGGCGGGCGCCGCGCGGACGGCTGGCGCTGGTCGGGCTCGGCCCGGGGGCGCGCGACCTGCTGACCCCGCGGGCGCGCGAGGAACTGCGCCGGGCCTCGGTCGTCGTCGGCCTGGACCAGTACGTCGACCAGATCCGCGACCTGCTGCGGCCCGGCACCCGGATCGAGGCCACCGGCCTCGGCGCCGAGGAGGAGCGCGCGCGCAGCGCCGTACGCCTCGCCGAGCAGGGTCACGCCGTCGCCCTGATCGGCAGCGGCGACGCCGGCGTCTACGCCATGGCCTCCCCCGCGCTGGCCGAGGCCGGCCCGGACATCGACGTCGTCGGCGTCCCCGGGGTCACCGCCGCTCTGGCCGCCTCCTCGCTGCTGGGCGCGCCGCTGGGCCACGACCATGTCTCGATCAGCCTCTCCGACCTGCACACCCCCTGGGAGGTCATCGAACGCCGGGTCCGCGCGGCGGCCGAGGCCGACCTGGTGGTCACCTTCTACAACCCGCGCAGCCGGGGCCGCGACTGGCAGCTCCCCAAGGCGCTGTCCCTGCTGGCCGAACACCGGACGCCGGACACCCCGGTCGGGGTCGCCCATGCGATCTCCCGCGCCGACGAGTGGCACACCGTCACCACCCTGGCCGAACTGGACGTCACCACCGTCGACATGACGACCGTCGTGGTGGTCGGCAACACCGCCTCGCGCACGGTCGCAGGCCGGATGGTCACCCCGCGCGGCTACCGGTGGCAGTCATGACGGCGCGCCAGGTCCACCCCATCGAACGCGAGTCCTACCGCCGCCTGCGGGCCAGGGCCGACACCAGCCATCTCCCCCCGCTCACCCGAGCCGTGGCCGAGCGGGTGGTGCACTCCAGCGCCGACCTCGCCTACCTCGACGACCTGGTGATCGCCGACGAGACGGTCCTGCGCGCCGCCGCCGACGCCCTGGCGGCCGGAGCGCCGCTGGTGGCCGATGTGCAGATGGTCGCCGCGGGCATCACCACCCGCCGGGCGCTGTGCCGGCTGAGCGACGCCAAGGGCGACCCGGCCACCGGGTTGACCCGCTCGGCCGCCGCCGTCCGGCTGGCCCTGGAGCAGGTCGGCCACGGCGCGGTGTGGGTGATCGGCTGCGCCCCCACCGCGCTGGAGGAACTGCTGCTGCTGGACGCCCGTCCGGCGCTGGTCATCGGCCTGCCGGTGGGCTTCGTCGGCGCGGCCGAGTCCAAGGCGGCACTGCGGGCCTCGGGGCTGCCGGCCGTCAGCAACATCTCCGAGAAGGGCGGCTCGGCGGTCGCCGCAGCGGCCGCCAACGCCCTGCTCTACCCGGATCTCTACGAGGAGCCTTCCCTGTGACGCCCCCAGCCCTGTTGATCGTCGGCCACGGCACCCGCGACGAGGCCGGCGCCGAGGCGTTCCGCTCCTTCGTCGACGGGCTGCGCGACCGGCTGCCGGACACCCCCGTCGGCGGCGGCTTCATCGAGCTGTCCCCGCCGCCGCTCGCCGACGCCGTCGCCGGACTGGTAACCGCCGGCGCCCGCCGCTTCGCCGCGGTGCCGCTGGTGCTGGTCTCCGCCGGGCATGCCAAGGGCGACATCCCGGCCGCCCTGGTCCGCGAGCGCGAGCGCCACCCCGGCACCTCCTTCTCCTACGGGCGGCCCCTCGGACCGCACCCCGCCCTGCTCACCGTCCTGGAGCGGCGGCTGGACGAGGTGCTGGCGCCCGAGGACCGCGCCGACACCACCGTGCTGCTGGTCGGCCGGGGCTCCACCGACCCCGATGCCAACGCCGAGGTGGTCAAGGTCGCCCGACTGCTCTGGGAGGGCCGCGGACTGGCCGGGGTGGAGACCTCGTTCGTCTCGCTCGCGGCGCCCGACGTCCCGTCCGGACTGACCCGCTGCCGACTGCTCGGCGCCAGGCGGATCGTGGTGCTGCCCTACTTCCTGTTCACCGGCATCCTCCCCGAACGGGTGGAACAGCAGGCCGCCGACTGGGCCGCCGCCCACCCGGACACCGACCTGCGCCAGGCTGCGGTGATGGGCCCCACCGAGGAGTTGGCCGAGCTGGTGCTGGCCCGCTACCGGGAGGCCCTCGCCGGAGATCTGCGGATGAACTGTGACACCTGCGTCTATCGTGTCGCCATGCCTGGTTTTGAGGACCGCGTCGGTGCGGCGCAGCGCCCGCACCACCACCCTGACGATCCTTCACACGACCACGACCACGGCCACGGCTCGCACACGCATGTTCACTGATCGAGAGCCCAACCTGCGCCACCACGGCGACACCGAGGTCGGCGGCGGCCTGGTCGATCTCGCGGTGAACGTAAGAGCGGGCACACCCCCGCCCTGGCTGCGGCAGCTGCTGGCGGACACCCTGGGCGGCCTCGCCGCCTACCCGGACGGGCGCTCCGCCCGCGCGGCCGTCGCCCGGCGGCACCGGCGCCCGGACAGCGAGACACTGCTCACCTCGGGCGCCGCCGAGGCGTTCGTGCTGCTGGCCCGAACGCTCAGGCCGCGTCGGACGGTTGTGGTGCACCCGCAGTTCACCGAGCCGGAGGCGGCGCTGCGCGACGCCGGGCACCCGGTGGAGCGGCTGATGCTCCGTCCCAGGAACGGTTTCCGGCTCGATCCGGCGACCGTCCCCGCCGACGCCGATCTGGTGGTCGTCGGCAATCCCACCAACCCGACCTCGATCCTGCACCCGGCCGCCGACCTCGCGGCGCTGGCCCGTCCCGGCCGAACCCTGGTGGTGGACGAGGCCTTCGCGGACACCGTGCCGGGCGAGGCGGAGAGCCTGGCCGGACGGCGCGACCTGCCGGGCGTGGTGGTACTGCGCAGCCTCACCAAGACCTGGGGGCTGGCCGGACTGCGCATCGGCTACGTCCTCGCCGCCCCCGGGATGATCGCCGCCCTGGAGGCCGCCCAGCCGCTGTGGCCGGTCTCGACGCCGGCCCTGGTCGCGGCCGAGGCGTGCAGCACCCCGGCCGCGCTCGCCGAGGCCGAGGCGGCCGCCCGCGCCACCGCCGAGGACCGGGAGTATCTGCTCTCCCGGCTCGCAGAGCTGCCCACCATCCGGACCTACGGTCAGCCTGCTGCATCGTTCGTCCTCATCCGCATGGCCGGCGCCACCACCGTCAGGGAGCGGCTGCGCGGTACCGGGTTCGCCGTCAGGCGCGGGGACACCTTCCCAGGTCTGGGCCCCGACTGGCTGCGGATCGCGGTGCGCGACAAGGCCACCCTGGACGCCTTCTTCGAGGCGCTGACGGCACTTCAACTGTAGTTCACATACCTGAACTTCGTCCAGCATCTTGACTCCGCCGAGTCGGCGGCGTGTCATGTCCTCACACCTGACCCCACGTCACCGAGGACGTACGCATGGACGACAGCACGCACCTCGCCGCACCCCTGCGCCGCCGCCACTTCCTCGGCGCCGGCGCCGCCGTGACCGGAGCCGCAATGCTCGGAGCCGGCACCACCGGAACGGCCACCGCCGCGACCCCCACCGCGGCGGTGGCCCCAACCTCCACCGCGGCCTCCACAACGGCCTCCACAACGGCCTCCACAGCCGACGCCTTCGACCAGCTCCGTGGCGTCTGGTCGGACATCCTCACCGGTGGCAGCGCCGTCGACCCGACCGACCCCGACTACGCGACGGCCATCGCCACCATCGACGCCACGGCCGCGGCCGCCATCGCGCGCTACGACAACTCCGCCGCCCCCGCGTCCGTCTACACCGACCTGCCGTTCACCCATGTCGAGAACGCCAGCGGCACCTACTACCGGATCCGCGACACCGCCATCGCCTGGGCCACCCCGGGCTCGGCCCACTACCAGGACGCCGCCGTCGTCGCCCGCCTGGTCGCCGCGCTGAAGCTGATCGGCGCCGCCTACTACAACCCCTCCTCCAACGAGGTCGGCAACTGGTACCACTGGGAGATCGGCGCCCCGCAGGCCCTGGTCAACGCCTGCGCCGTGCTGGGCAGCCAGGTCCCCGCCGCCGACCTGGCGACCTACCTCGGCACCGTGGCCCACTTCGTGCCCGACCCCACCCGCCAGCAGTCCGGCACCGTCCTCACCACCGGCGCCAACCGATCCGACATGTGCCAGATCACCATCCTGCGCGGCATCCTCGCCAAGGACGGCGCCCTGATCGCGCTCGGCCGCGACAAGCTCTCCGACATCTACCCCTACGTCACCACCTCGGACGGCTACTACCGCGACGGCGGCTACATCCAGCACGGCGCCATCCCCTACAACGGGCACTACTCCTACGTCCTGCTGAACGACCTCAGCCAGCTCTCGCTGCTGCTCAACGGCTCCGGCTGGCCGATCGCCGACCCCCAGTTCTCGGTCATCCTGGACTCGGTGGACCTCACCTACGCGCCCTTCATGTACGACGGGCTGGTGATGGACGTGGTCCGGGGCCGCTTCCTGTCCCGCCAGGGCGAGACCGACCACGACGCCGGGCACGCCATCACCGAGGCGATCCTCCGGCTGATCCCGGTCGGCTCCCGGGACCAGCAGAAGCGCTGGAAGGCGCTCTGCAAGGGCTGGATCGAGCGCGAGACCTTCACCACCATCCGAGCGTCGGCCACCCCCGCGCGGATGGCCCTGGTGAAGTCCGTCCTGGACGACAGCAAGGTGCACGCCATCGGCCAGGGCCCCGACCACGTCCAGCAGCCCTCGATCGAACGCGCCGTGCACCGCCGTCCCGGCTGGGCCTGGACGGTGGGCCTGTCCAGCAGCAGGATCGCCCGGCTGGAGGCCATCAACGGCGAGAACCAGCGCGGCTGGCACACCGGCGATGGCGCGACCTACCTCTACAACGACGACAACGGCCACTACACCGACGCCTACTGGCCCACCGTGGACGGCACCAGGCTGCCCGGCGTCACCGCGGACACCCTGCCGCTGGCCCCCAGCGCCGGAAGCGGCACCCTGCCGCCGACGACCTGGTCCGGCGGTGCGGTGCTGGACGGCAGGTGGGGCGCGGTCGGCCTGGACCTGGTCCCCTATGGCTCGCCGCTGCGGGCCAGGAAGTCCTGGTTCTGCCTGGACGACGGCGTGGTGGCGCTCGGCGCGGGGATCACCGGGAGCTCCGGCCACGCCGTCGAGACCACCATCGAGAACCGCAACCTCCATGCCTCGGGCAGCAACCGACTGACCGTCAACGGCCGCCCCACGCCCACCACCGCAGGCTGGACCGGCAGCTTCGCGGCCTCCGGCTGGGCCCATCTGGAGGGGGTCGGCGGCTACGTCATCCCGCCGGATTCCGCCCCCGGCGCCACCCTGCGCGCCCTGCGCGAACAGCGCACGGCCGCCTGGGCGGACATCGACAACGGACCCAGCACCGGCGGCACCACCACGCCCTACACCAACACCTTCGCGACCCTCTGGCTCGACCACGGCATCGACCCCAGCGGCGGCAGCTACGTCTATCTGCTGCTGCCCGGAGCGAGCGCCGCGAAGACCGCTCGCAGGGTGGAGCGCCCGGACGTCACCGTGCTGTCCAACACTCCGGCCCTGCAGGCGATCCACTCGCAGCGCAACAGCCTCACCGCCGCCAACTTCTTCACCGCCGGCGCCCTCCCCTCCGTGGGCGCCAGCGGCCCGGCCTCCGTGCTGTTCCAGGAGCACGACGGCCGACTGACCCTCGCGGTCAGCGACCCGACCTGCACCCAGACCTCACTGACCGTCACCCTCGACTCCAGGGCCCGCTACCGTCGCGGGTTCAGCGACGATCCCGGCGTCTCCGTCGACCTCAAGGGCGCCGCCCCGGTGATCACCCTGGACCTCACCCAGGGCCTGCCCGGCACCTCCAGGACGGTGCACCTGTCCTTCTGACCCGGCTCAGTGCCGACGCCGCCGGCGGCGGGTCGTCCCCACGACCGCGGCACCGGCGCCGACCAGCACCAGCGCGACACCGGCTATCACCGGGGTGTTGCTGCCGCCGCCGGTCTCGGCGAGGTTGGTGGTGGCAGCGGCCGGCGAGGCCGCCGCAGCGGCAGCGGAAGCCGGGACTGAGGTCAGCGGCGGCGGGGGCAGGGCGGCCCCGCTCGACGAGGCGGACCCGCCGGGCGCGGCCGAGCCGGAGGCAGCGGCGGAGGAAGAGGCGGAGGTCGACGGCGTGGACGAGCCGCCACCGCCTCCCTGGCCGCCGCTCTGACCCTTGGCGCAGTGCACGGCCGCGAGTTCGACCGTGCCGGTGACCTCGGCGACATTCAGGTTCAGTGGATTGACATGGACGTTGAGCTCCAGCGCGGTGGCGGCCGCCGTGATGGAGGTCACCGTCTTCCTGGAGAGCTCCAGATCGACCACCCCGATGCCGGGCACGCTGACCCTGGTCGGACCGGCCGCGCTCAGCGAGACCCCCTTGCCCAGCACGCTCAGCGTCCCCAGGATGCTGACGTCCGCGCTGGGCTGCCCGTCGACCGGGCAGTCCGCGGTGGCATGCACCTCCTTGAGGCCCACCACCTGGGTGAGCAGCCCGGGGAGGCTGATGTTCGCCTTGACCAGGTCGACCTGGGCATGGGCGCCGTGCCTGTCCACGGTGGCGGCGCTGTGGCCCAGGGTGGCGTCGAGCAGCGTCAGCTGCCGGCCCTGGTCGACGCCGCCGATGGTCGTCGTCAGCATCGAGCCGTCCACGCTCCTGGGCGTGTGCACCGCGTTCAGGCTGAGGGCCACCGGGATGTCCACGGCACCGTTGATCAGTCTGACGTCCAGCGCCAGCCCGGCGGTGGTGGCTGACGCCGCACCCCACGGGGAGCCGCCGGCGCCGTCGGCACGGGCGGGCTGGGCCGCCGCGAGCAGCGAGACGGCGAGTAAGGCGCCGGCGGCGGAGCCGGCGCGGCGGATGGTCATCATAGGAGCCCCCACAGATGTTCGTCGATCACAGACAGCAAGGAGAAGGCGCCGGACGCTCACCCCCTGTGACGGAGTGCCCGGACGCAATCTTGGATGCGGCCTATCCTTACGAACCGTGCGTCACTCTGGAGGCACACAGAGTGTGTTCACCCGAACGAGTGACGGAACCTCAGGTGTCGCTGCCGTCCCACCAGTTCAGGGCAGGCGCCAGTCAATCGGCTGCGCGCCCTGTCGTACCAACAGCTCATTGGCGCGGCTGAACGGGCGGGAACCGAAGAAGCCCCGATCCGCCGACCTGGGGCTGGGGTGCGGCGCCTCCAGGCAGGGCGCGGGACCCAGTAGCGGGCGCAGATTGCGGGCGTCGCGCCCCCAGAGAATGGCCACCAGCGCCGGTCCGCGCTCGACCAGCGCCCGGATCGCCTGCTCGGTCACGGCCTCCCAGCCCTTGTCGCGGTGGGCGTTGGGATTGCGCGGCGCGGTGGTGAGCGACCGGTTGAGCAGCAGCACGCCCTGCTCGGTCCACGGCGTCAGATCGCCGGTGCCCGGCGCGGGCAGACCGAGGTCCTGCTGGTACTCCTGGAAGATGTTGATCAGGCTGCCCGGCAGCGGCCGCACCTCGGGCGCCACCGAGAACGACAGGCCCACCGCGTGCCCCGGCGTGGGGTAGGGGTCCTGACCCACGATCAGTACCCGGACCTGCTCGAACGGCTGCTGGAACGCCCGTAGCACCTGCGGCCCCGGCGGGAGGTAGCCGCGCCCGGCGGCGATCTCCGCGCGCAGGAAGTCGCCCATCGCGGCGACCTGCCCGGCGACCGGCTCCAACGCCTTGGCCCAGCCGGGCTCGACGATCTCATGCAAAGGACGTGCGGCCATGGAGCGTCACTCTAATGCCACACCGACCCCCTTCTCCACGCGCGCGACAAACCCTGCGAAACAGGAAAGAATCGCCCCATGAACGCGCCGCCGGCCCCGGCACGACCCGTCCCGGAGCCACCGCACCATCTCGTCCGGGCCCTGGTCGCCACCTGGACGTACCTCCGCCGCGCGCCCGGCACCCACCTCTGGCTGCTGGCCCTGTTCGTCACCACCGTGGCGATCCACCATATGAGCCCGGATTTCGAGGAGGACTTCCTCCGCCAGCGCTCCACCAATCTGCACCAGCTGGCGACCGACCCGGTCCGGGTGCTGATCGCCAGCGCGTTCTGGCTGGACGGCAGCAGCTGGGTCCCCTACGTCTTCCTGTACACCGTCTTCCACGCCCCCGCCGAGCGCTGGCTCGGCACCTGGCGCTGGCTGGTCGCCGTGGCCGTCTGCCACGTCGGTGCCACCTACATCAGCGAGGGCGTCCTCTATGTGGCCATCCACCAGGGCCGCGCCCCGGCCTCGGCCGTCAACACCCTGGACGTGGGCGTCAGTTACGCCCTGGCCGGGATCCAGGCCCTGCTCTTCTACCGGATCGCCGACCCCTGGCGCTGGTTCTACCTGGCAGCCGTGCTGCTCTGGTACGGCTCGGCCCTGGTCCACGGCCGCACCTTCACCGACGTCGGCCACCTCACCGCCGCCCTGCTCGGCCTCGCCTGCTACCCGCTCACCTTCGGCCGGGACGGGGTCTGGCAGCCGACCCGGTCGCGGGCGGTCACCTGGCTGCGCGGCCTGCGCCACCGCTCAGCCGACCACTGACCCCCGCACCACCACGGCCTGCGGATCCGCCAGCACCCGTACATCCGCCCGCGGGTCCTCCCGGTACACGACCAGGTCGGCAGGGGCGCCCTCGGTCAGCCCGGGACGTCCCAGCCACTCCCGGGCGGACCAGCTGGCCGCCGCCAGTGCGGTCAGCGGCGGCAGTCCGGCGGCGACCAGCTCGGCGACCTCGTCCGCCACCAGTCCGTGCGGCAGCGAGCCGCCCGCGTCGGTCCCCACGAAGACCGGGACGCCCGCGTCATGGGCCGCCGCGACGGTGGCGTAGCGCCGTTGGTGAAGCTCCCTCATATGCCGGGCGTAGCCCGGGAACTTGCCCTCGGCCGCGGCGGCGATCCCCGGGAAGGTCGCGATGTTGACCAGGGTCGGCACGATCGCCACCCCCCGCTCGGCGAACAGCGGCAGCGTCTCCTCGGTGAGGCCGGTCGCGTGCTCCACGCAGTCGATCCCCGCCTGCACCAGGTCCGCCAGCGACTCCTCGGCGAAGCAGTGCGCGGTGACCCGCGCCCCCTCGGCGTGGGCGGCGGCCATCGCCTCGTCCAGGGCCCAGCGCGGCCAGCACGGCGCCAGGTCCCCGGTCTCCCGGTCGATCCAGTCGCCGACCAGCTTCACCCAGCCGTCGCCGCGCCGCGCCTCCTGCCGGATGTACGCGGCCAGGTCGCCGGGCTCGATCTCATGGGCGTAGTTGCGGATGTAGCGACGGGTACGGGCGATGTGCCGCCCGGCCCTGATGATCCGGGGCAGGTCGTCCCGGTCGTCCATCCAGCGGGTGTCGGACGGCGACCCGGCGTCGCGCAGCAGCAGCGCACCCGCCCCGCGGTCGGTCAGCGCCTGCTTCTCGGCGGTGGCCGCGTCGACCGCGCCGTGGCCGTCCAGGCCGACATGGCAGTGCGCGTCCACCAGTCCGGGCAGCACCCAGCCGTCGACCGTGCCGGCCTCGGCCGCCCCCGGCGGCCGGGAGAAGGTCACCCGGCCGCCGACCACCCAGAGCTCGTCCCGCACCTCCTCGGGGCCGACCAGGATCCGGCCCCTGACGTGCAGCGGCTGCGGCGCTGTCCCCGGCTGCGTCCCCATCGCGCTCACTTCGCCGCGGCCTCTCGGGCCCGGACCGCGCGGCGCAGGTCGTCCACCTGGTCCACCAGCCCCCGCCGCAGCGCCGCGGTGAGATCCGTCCTGGCCAGACATGCCTCCGCGGCCAGCACGGTCTCCTCGGTGGCGTGGTAGGCCGGGAAGCCGTAGCGGGTGAGCAGCCGCCCGACCGCGGGCCCGCGCCGCTGCGCGGTGTCCACCACGGCCTCGAAGTAGCGCTGCGGCCGGTCGCCCAGCAGTTCGTCCTGCTCCGGCTGCCAGAAGCCCTGGGCGGTCGCGGCGATCAGGTAGTTGGACAGGTCGCTGTCGAAGAGCGCCGTCCAGGCCGCCTCCTTGGCCTCCGGGTCGGGCAGCGCCGCGCGGCAGCGGGCCGCGCCCTCCTGCCCGGTGGCGCTGGTGTCCCGGACCAGTTCGGCCGCGATCTCGGCCTCGCCGGCCGCCCCCAGCACACACAGCCGCAGCAGCAGCTGCCAGCTCAACTCCGGGTCCAGCAGTGGGCCGCCGGGCACCCCGCCCTCCTCGCGCCAGGACTCCAGCACGGCCAGCTCGGCCGGGGTGGACGAGGCCGCGATCAGGCTGCGGACGGCGAGCAGCCGCAGCCCGGACGCGTCCTCGGGACCGCCCTCGGTCCGGCGCAGCAGATCGCGGCCGACCCCGGCCAGCAGCCCCAGCCCGGCCGAACGCCGGTCCGGCGTCAGGTACTGCTCGGCGAGGGTGGTCCGGGCGAAGCCGAGCACCGACTGCACCAGGTGCGCGGAGGACTCCCCCGGCAGATGGGCCGCGACCAGCTCCAGGTAACCCTGCGCGTCCAGCTCGCCGTCCCGCACCATGTCGCGCGCGGCGCCCCACAGCACCGCCCGGGCCAGCTCCTGCGGGATGCCGCCCAGCGATTCGGTGACAGTCCGCCAGGAACGGTCGTCCAGGCGGATCTTGACGAAGCCGAGGTCGGTGTCGTTGAGCAGCAGCAGATCGGGGTCGCCCGCCCCCACGCTGTCCAGCTCGTGCTCGGGCTCGGCCGGGAGGTCCAGCGAGCGGCGGGCCCGCAGCACCAAATGGCCGTCGGCGACGCGCTCGTAGGTGGCCGCGGTGATCAGCAGCGGGCGCAGCTCGCCGTCGGCCGAGGTGTGCGCGATGCGCGTGCCGCCACGGCCGCCGCTGTCCTCGCCGAGCTGGGCCGGTTCGACCCGCAGCGTGTCCACCCCGGTGGTGCGCAGCCAGCGCTCGGCCCAGGCGTGCACGTCCCGGCCGCTGCTCGCGGCCAGCGCCTGGAGCAGGTCGGCGAGCGCGGCGTTGCCGAAGGCGTGCTGCTGGAAGTAGGAGTTGACGCCCTTGAAGAAAGCCTCCTCTCCCAGCCAGGCGACGAGTTGGCGCAGCGCCGCGGCGCCCTTGGAGTAGGAGATGCCGTCGAAGTTCTGCAGCGCCTCCGCAGTGTCGTCCACGTTCTCGGGGGCCACCGGGTGGGTGGAGGGACGCTGGTCGGCGTCGTAGCCCCAGGACTTGCGGGCAGCCGCGAAGCCGGTCCAGGCGCCGGAGAAGCGGGTCGACTCGGAGACGACCGTGTAGGCCAGGTACTCGGCGAAGGACTCGTTCAGCCACAGGTCGTCCCACCAGCGCATGGTGACCAGGTCGCCGAACCACATGTGCGCCATCTCATGGGCGATGACGATGGCGCGTTCCTCGCGCTCGGTGTCGGTGACCGCCGAGCGGAACACGAACTCGTCGCGGAAGGTCACACAGCCGGGGTTCTCCATCGCTCCGGCGTTGAACTCGGGGACGAAGCACTGGTCGTAGGAGTCGAAGGGGTACCGCTGGTCGAACACCCGGTGGTAGTGGTCGAAGCTGCGCCGGGTGGTGTCCAGCATCTCCTCGGCGTCGACTTCCAGGTAGGGGGCGAGCGAGCGCCGGCAGTGCAGGCCGAGCGGGATGCCGTCGTGCTCGGACCGCACCGTGAACAGCGGCCCGGCGACGACGGCGACCAGGTAGTTGCTGATCGGCGGGGTGGGCGCGAACTCCCAGCGGCCGCCCTCCTGCCGGGTGACCAGACCGTTGGCGACCACGGTCCAGTCCTCCGGCGCCGTCACGCTCACCTCGTAGGCGGCCTTGAGGTCGGGCTGGTCGAAGCTGGCGAAGAAACGCGGCCCGTCGTCCAGGAACGCCTGCGTGTAGACGTAGGCCTCGCCGTCGGCGGGGTCGACGAACCGGTGCATCCCCTCGCCGGTACGGGAGTAGGCCATGACCGCCTCGACCAGCAGCTCGTTCTCCGCCGCGAGACCGTGCAGCGGGAGCCGCCCGTCGGCCAGCGCGCCCGGGTCCAGCTCCCGCCCGTTGAGCACGGCCCGCAGCAGGGTCTTCGGCTTCACGTCGACAAAGCTGCCCGCCCCGGGGCTGGAGCAGGCGAACCGGATCACCGTCACCGACCCGAAGACCTCGTCCCCCTGGGTCAGGTCCAGGTCCACAGTGCTGCTGCGGACCTCCAACAGACGACGGCGTTCAACGGCTTCAGCAAGCGTCAGAGCAGACATGCAGATCATGCTGCCACTGACCCACCCCGGATCACATCCCCACCCGCCTCAGCCACCCACCTACCTCAGGGGCGCGGGGAACTGCGCGAACAACCCACCACCCAGGTTCACCGCTGCAACACCCCGTCCACCCGCCTCGGCACGCCCACCCCACCATCCCGCAGTTCAACAGGAAGCAGAGCCTCAGGCACCCCCTGGTAGGCCACCGGCCGCACCCACCGCTCGATCGCCGTCCCCCCCACCGACGTCCCCGTCGACGTCGTGGCCGGGTACGGCCCCCCGTGCTGCATGGCCGGCGCCACCGCCACCCCCGTCGGCCACCCGCCGAACAGCACCCGCCCCGCCAGCGGCGTCAACCGCGCCAGCAGGTCCTCCGCGTCCGCCTCCCCCGGCTCCGCGTGCAGCGTCGCCGTGAGGTTGCCGCCCAGCCGCCCCAGCACCGCCTCGACCTCCGCCGCGTCCCGGTAGCGGGCCACGACCGTCACCGGTCCGAAGCACTCCTCCAACAGAACCTCGTGCGCGTCCTCGACCAGCCGCGCCGCGGCCACGCTCAGGTACCCGGCGCGTACCGCATAGCCGTCCTCGCCCGCCCGCACCGGCACGGACACCCCAGGCAGCGAGGCCCGCTCGGCGAACCCGGCCAGGAACCCGGCGCGCATCCGCGCGTCCAGCAGCGCCCCGGACGGGCTGTCGTCGGCACCGGCCGCCAGGGCCTTCTCCAACCGGTCGCCGGCCGCGCCCGCGGGCACCAGCACCAACCCGGGCTTGGTGCAGAACTGACCCATGCCCAGGGTGAACGACCCGGCCAGACCGGCCCCGATCTCCTCGGCGCGCTCGGCCGCGGCCTGCTCGGTCACCACCACCGGGTTGAGGCTGCCCAGCTCCCCGTGGAAGGGGATCGGCACCGGGCGGGCCGCGGCCAGGTCGAACAGGGCCCGGCCGCCCGCGATGGACCCGGTGAAGCCGGCCGCGCTCAGCAGCGGGTGCTGCACCAGGTCCACCCCGGCCTGCCGTCCGTGCACCAGCACCAGCACGTCCGCGGGCAACCCGACCGCCACTGCGGCCTCCCGCAGCGCCGCCGCCGCGAGTTCGCTGGTGCTCGGGTGGTCGGGGTGGGCCTTGACCACGACCGCGCAGCCGGCCGCGAGGGCGCTGGCGGTGTCCCCGCCGGGCACGCTGAAGGCGAAGGGGAAGTTGCTGGCGGCGAAGACGCCGACCACCCCGAGCGGCACCTTCCAGCGCCGCAGGTCGGGGCGCGGGGCGGGCGCGGCCTTCGGGTCGGCGTGGTCGATCACCACGTCCAGGAAGGCGCCCTCGTCCACGATGTCCGCGAAGGCCCGCAGTTGGTACGTGGTCCGGGCGAGCTCGCCGGTCAGCCGACCGGTGCCGAGCGCTGTCTCCCGGTCGGCCGTCGCGATCAGCTCCTCACCGTGCGCCTCCAGCCGGTCCGCGGCCGCACGCAGGAAGGCGGCGCGGAGCGTACGGTCGCCGAGCGCAGGCTGCGCCGCGTGCGCGGCCCGTACGGCGGCATCCACCGCAGCGGTGTCCGCCTCCGCTGCGACCTGCTCCGTACGGTCACCGGTACGGGCGTCGACACTCCACACTGGTGTGGTGTTCATTTGAGGGCCGCCTCCAGGCGCAAGCTTCGGGAGCATGCATTCCATATGCTGAACGCTGTCCAGTACGCTGAACACCTCCGACGATACGTCCCTGACAGAAATGGGGTCAACCCAGATGGCCCAAGCCCGACCCGCCCCCACCGACGCCGGCGGAGCCCAGGTCAAGTCGGCCGTCCGCACCGTTGAGCTGCTGGAATACTTCGCGGGCCGCCCCGGCATGCACAGCCTCGCCGAGGTGCAGGAGGCCGTGGGCTACCCCAAGAGCAGCCTCTACATGCTGCTGCGCACCCTGGTCGAGCTGGGCTGGGTCGAGACCGAGTCCACCGGCACCCGCTACGGCATCGGCGTCCGCGCGCTGCTGGTCGGCACCTCCTACATCGACGGCGACGAGGTCGTGGCCGCCGCCAGGACCACCCTGGACCGGCTCGCCGACGACACCACCGAGACCATCCACCTGGCCCGACTGGACGGCTCGGACGTCATCTACCTCGCCACCCGCCAGTCCCAGCACTACCTGCGGCCCTTCACCCGGGTCGGACGCCGACTGCCGGCCCACTCCACCTCCCTGGGCAAGGCCCTGCTCGCGACCTACTCCGACGAGGAGGTCCGCAAGCTGCTCCCGGCCCGCCTGGAACCGCTCACCGAGCACACCCACACCGACATCGACGCCCTGATCGAGGACCTGCACGCGATCCGCGAGCGCGGCTACGCCGTCGACGCCGAGGAGAACACCCTCGGCCTCCGCTGCTTCGGCATCGCCATCCCCTACCGCACCCCGGCCCGCGACGCCGTCAGCTGCTCCGTCCCAGTCGCCCGCCTCACTCCGGGCCGTGAGCAGATGATCCGCGACGCCCTCTTCGACGCCCGCGACCGGCTGACGCTGGCGACGCGGCACCTCTGACGGACGGGTGCACGTGAGTGGTGGGTTGTTCGCGCAGTTCCCCGCGCCCCTAACGGGCTGCAACTGAGCCAGTTGCAGTACTTGGGGGCGCGGGGAACTGCGCGAACAACCATCTACGGACGCAAGCTCCTCCGCACCACCGCAAGATCCTCTTCGGAGGCCAGTCCAGCATGGTAAAGCCGCAACTCCGTAGCCCCAGGAGGCGGCATGACCGCAGGGTCACCCCCCATCCCCGTCACCACAGTGAAGTTCGCCGCAAAGGTCCGCCCCGGCACATCAGGAAACACCGCCGGCGCCCCCGTGCACGGCATCACCAACCCGTCCGCGCCCCCCTCCCCCAGCAGCCACTCCGCCTCCACCCCCACGTTCGCACCCACCCGATGCGCCGCAGTGTCCGCATGCAGCAGCACCGAGAAGTCCGCCGCACCCACCGCGTCCCGCACCGCGCTCAAGCACGCCTGCTGCACAGCCCGAGCCCGCCCCTTCCGCCAGCGCAGCGTCACTGCCGCGAGGTCCGCGCCCAGCAGCTTCTCCACCCCTGACCACTCGTCAGCGAACTGCTCGACCCGCCCCGCCCACACCGGCGCCAACGCCCCCCGTACCGCCGCCGCCAGCTCCGTCGCGCCCGCCTCCGCATAGCCGGCTTCGCACACCTCGCAGAAGCAGAGCGACATCAGATACTGCGCCGCGCCGTCCAACCGCACGCCACCGATCTTGTCGTGCGCGTGCAGATGCGCCAGCCCGTACCACCCGCAGGACTCCAGCTCCGCCCCCACCGCGCCGGGCCGCGCCCCCGCCTCGCCGGCCAGGGTCGCGCAGTACTCGACCACCTCGGGGCGGGCGATGCACAGCGCCCAGGGGTAGCGGTCGCCGTACGCGTTCCGCACCGTACTGTCCGGGTTCTCTCCGCCCAAGCGCGAGTTGTGCGCCAGCACCACCCAGGTGGCGACCTCCAGCCCGGCCGCGGACAACCGCTCCGCGGCCTCGCCCCAGGCGTCCTCCGAGTCGACCCACCGCTGCCGGTGCGGCCGCAAGGTCCGACCGGCCCAAGTCTCTTCCGACGGCGGGTAGTAGACCGCCGCGTACGACGCCGTGACGATCCGGCTCCGCGGGTGACGCGGCGTCAGCGCCCGGGTGCTGTGGTATGCGGAGGCCAGGGTGACGCCGTCGACGCCCAGGTCGGCGATGCGGGCCGGGGCGTCCGGGTCGCCGAGGACGTCCCAGGGATAGAGGAAGGCGGAGCTGCGCATCGATGGACCCTTCTCAGTTGCCCGCGAGCAACGCGCGCCCACGAGCGATCAGTTCGGCCAGTTCCTTGACGTGCTGCGGCGCCGGGTCCGACAGCGGCGGGCGCACCCCGCCGACGTCCAGGCCCTCCAGCCGCACCCCCGCCTTGACCAGCGACACCGCGTACCCCCGCCCCTGGTTGCGCAGTTCCACCAGCGGTCGGTAGAAGCCGTCCAGCAGTGCGTTCACCACCGCGTCGTCACCGCCCAGCAGGGCCCGGTGGAAGGCGAGGGCGATGTCGGGGGCGAAGCAGTAGACGGCTGAGGAGTAGAGGGTGATGCCGATGCCGCGGTAGGCGAGGCCGGTGAGTTCCGCCGTGGGCAGGCCGTTGAAGAAGAGGAAGCGCCGGTCGGGGGCCTCGGTGCGCATCGCGCTGATGATGCGCTGCATCAGGTCGAGGTCGCCGCAGCCGTCCTTGATGCCGATCACCTGCGGCAGTCGGGCCAGGGCGACCACCGAGGACGGGGTCAGCACGGCGTTGTCGCGCTGATAGACGATCAGGTCGAGGTCGGTCGCCGCGGCGAGAGCGGCGAAGTGCCGCAGCAGTCCGTCCTGGTCGGCGCTGACCAGGTACGGAGGCAGCACCAGTAGGCCGTCCGCGCCGGCCCGGCGGGCCCGCGCGGCGAACTGCTTGGCCAGGGCGGTGCCATGGCCGACCCCGGCGACCACCGGTACCCGCCCGTCCACCGCCACGACGGTCGCGGCGACGACGGCCTCGTACTCGTCCAGGTCCAGCGCGTGGTACTCGCCGGTGCCGCAGGCCGCGAAGACCGCCCCCGCGCCCCCGGCGACACCAGTGCCGACATGGGCGCGAAGGACGTCGAGGTCGATCGAGCCGTCAGGGGCGAACGGGGTCACCGGGAAGAAGAGGAGTCCGTGCAGCCGGTCGGCGAGGGGCGGTACGGCGCGGTCCGGCATGTGTCGCTCTCCCTGATGGCTCTGCTGGGCTTGTTGACTGCATCATGCAGCGACTCCTAGGCTAGCCATATATGTGAATGCGATCCACATTCTTGTTCAATCTTCTCCTCTGGAGGCCAGATGCCCGCCCCGCACCATGTGCTCCTGACCGGCGCCGCCGGCGGCGTCGGCACCTTCCTCCGCGAGAGCCTCCCCGGCTACGGCTACAGCCTGCGCCTCAGCGACATCGCCCCGGTCCCCGGCGCGCCGGAGTCCCTCGCCGTGGACCTGCAGGACCGGGACGCAGTACGGGAGGCCGTCCGCGGCGTCGACGCCGTGGTCCACCTCGGCGGGCTCTCCCTGGAGAACACCTTCGACCGCATTCTCGCCGCCAACATCGAAGGCGCCTACAACCTCTACGAGGCCGTCCGTACCGAGGGCATCCGCCGGGTCGTCTTCGCCAGCAGCAACCACGCCATCGGCTTCACCCCCCGGCCCGAGCACCCCGAGGACCGCAAGCAGGACCTCCCCATCGACACCCCGTTCCGCCCCGACACCTTCTACGGCCTGTCCAAGTGCTTCGGCGAGTCGCTCGCCTCGCTCTACGCCGACAAGTACGGCGTGGAGACGGTCTCGATCCGGATCGGCTCCTGCTTCGCGGTCCCCGCCAACACCCGGATGCTGGAGACCTGGCTCAGCCCGGCCGACTGCGCCCGGCTGGTGCACGCGGCCCTCACCGCGCCCGATGTCGGCCACTCCGTCGTCTTCGGCACCAGCGCCAACACCCGCGGCTGGTGGGACCTGGCCCCGGCCCGCGCCCTCGGCTACGAACCGCAGGACGACTCCGAGGCGTACGCCGAAGCCGTCGTCGCCGAGCACGGCCCGCTGGTCCCGGGCACACCCGAGTACCGGTACCTCGGCGGCGCCTTCACCACGGTCCAACCCGATGGATTCCGACCGGTCAACTCCTGATTGCGGGGTTCTGCGGTTACGGTGGGTGCCGTAGGCGTCCGGATCGGACATCCGGCCATCGTGCGAGCCTTGGAGACCCCTGTGACCGCAGTCCTCACGCCCGGTGGCAACACGCCGCTGACCAGCACGCGCGTCAGCGTGGAGGTCGCCGCCGCGAAACTGCTGGACGTCTCCGCGCTGCTGCTCACCGCGGCCGGAAAGGTTCGTTCCGACAACGACTTCATCTTCTTCAACGCGCCCACCGGACCCGGCGTCAGCTACAGCCAGACCGGCATCGCCGTGGACACCGGCGGCGTGCCCGCCGAGATCGACAAGATCGTGATCACCGCCAGCCTGGACGACCAGCACGCCACCTTCGCCGGCACCGAGCCCACCGCGACCGTGAAGGACAGCACCAACGGCACCGTCCTGGCGACCTTCACCCCGCCGCGGCTCACCACCGAGACAGCGCTGATCGTGGTGGAGCTTTACCGGCGCGGCGCGGAGTGGAAGCTGCGCGCCGTCGGCCAGGGCTACGCCAGCGGCCTCGCGGGCATCGCCACCGACTTCGGCATCTCGGTCGAGGAGCCGTCAGCGGCCCCCGCCCAGCCCGAACCCGACGACTGGCACCTCGCCTCCCCGACCCCGGCACCCGCCCTGGCTGCCGTCGCGCCCGCTGCCCCCGCCGGACCGGCCAAGATCACCCTCGACAAGGGCCGGGTCTCCCTCACCAAGGGCAGCTCGGTCTCCCTGGTCAAGGACGGCAAGCCGTTCCTCTCCTCGGTCAAGATGGGCCTGGGCTGGGAGCCCGCCTACCGCGGCCGCAACGTCGACCTGGACGCCAGCGTCATCGCCTTCGACAGCCACCGCAAGGAGCTCGAGAAGATCTACTTCATGCACCTGGTCGGCTTCAACGGCGCCATCCAGCACATGGGCGACAACCTCACCGGCGCCGGCTCCGGCGACGACGAGGTCATCACCGTCCACCTGCAGAGCCTCCCCCCGCAGGTCACCGGCCTGGTCTTCACAGTCAACTCCTTCTCGGGCCAGAAGTTCACCGAAATCGCCAAGGCCTACTGCCGCCTCATCGACGCCAACACCAACGTCGAACTCGTCCGCTTCGACCTCACCCACGCCGAACCCCGCACCGGCGTCATGGTCTGCAAGCTCATCCGCATGAACACCGGCGAATGGGTCATGACCGCCCTCGAGGAGTACGCCGACGCCAAAAGCGCCCGCGGCATGGTCAAACCCGCTTCCAAGCTCCTCTGACCAGCCCATTCACCGTCCCGGCAATTGGGCAACAGCCTGTTTCCCAATTGTGCAGCAGGTCGCTGCACAATCATCCGGGCCGAGCCGGGTTCGAACATTCCCCTCACCCGTTTGGTGTTTGTAAAGTCGTCACATTGACGAGGTTCACGCATATGAGCGAGCAGGATCGTTTCGGCCATTCGGATGACCCAGTCGACCCGGATCATTGCCCTCATGACAGACGATCAGGTCAATCGACCGCTTGCGCCCATGTCCACCGAGGACCTCCCGGCTGGCTACACCGACTTGCTGCACGACATCAAGTCCGAGATCACCTCCGCCCGGATCCGGGCTCACCGCGCCGTCAACACCGAGCAGATCGAGCTGTACTGGCGCGTCGGTCGGCTGATCCTGGATCGCCAGGAGCAGGAAGGCTGGGGAACCCAGGTCATCAAGCGACTCTCGATCGACCTCTGCACGGCATATCCGAACCAGCGCGGGCTCTCGCCCCGCAGCCTCCGATACATGCAGAACTTCGCCAAAAGGTGGCCGAATGCAATTGGGCAGCAACCTGCTGCCCAATTGCCCTGGGGTCACATCATGATCCTGCTGGACAAGACCGGCACCCCCGCTGAGCTGGACTTCTACACCCGCTCCGCCGTGCAGCACGGCTGGTCCAGGGCCATGCTGCAGCACTGGATCGCCAGTGGCCTGCACCTCTCCCAGGGTGCTGCGCAGACCAACTTCGCCACGACCGTCATCCCCGAGCAGTCCGACGCTGTCCGCGAGCTGGTCAAGGACCCCTACCGGCTTGAGTTCCTCGGCCTCGACGGCGACCACGCCGAGCGCGACTTCGAGGACGCCCTCGTAGCCCGGCTCATCGAGTTCCTCACCGAACTGGGCGTCGGCTTCTCGTTCGTCGGTCGGCAGTACCGGGTGCTGGTCGGCGGGGAAGAGTTCCGCATCGACCTGCTCTTCTACCACTGCCGCTTGCACCGTTACGTCGTCTTCGAGCTGAAGACCAGGACGGCCCGCCCCGAACACGTCGGCAAACTCGGCTTCTACGTGGCCGTCGTGGACGACCTGGTCCGGGACAAGGAGCGGGACGACGAGACCATCGGCATCCTTCTCAGCGCAGGTCGAAACCACGCCGCCGTCGAGTACGCCCTGCAGAGCCACAACCGCCCGCTCGCCGTGAGCAGTTACGTCGGGCTGCCCCGGCAGGTGCGCGAGTTGCTCCCCAGCGGCGAGGACCTGGCCCGCGTGGCCCAGGGCGTCATGGAGCAGGGAGCCCAGCGGTGAACCCCGCCCCTCGCCATCGTTGAGCTGCGACAATGCGTCGCAGCTCAACGAACCGGAGGAAGCACCGATGGCCCAGACCGCCATACCGATCCGCACTACTGGCGACCATGACCTCGACGGCGTGACCGTCAAGTACGCCTGGGCCGTGACCGTGACCGGTATCAGGAACCCGGCCTATGCGTTCCAGGAGTTGGCGCGTCAGGCCCAGGCGGAGGGCGCGCACTGTGTCACCGGTGCACGCCTGGTGTTCGACGCGAGCCACCACGCTTGGTGTGCCTACGGGACCGGCGAGATCCTGGCGCGAGAGACAAGCCGGGAGACAAGTAGCCCGCCATTCGTCAGTTTTTGGTCGCCAGCGCCCGCAGGAAGAAGGCCAGGTTGGCCGGGCGTTCGGCCAGCCGCCGCATGAAGTAGCCGTACCACTCGCCTCCGTAGGGGAGGTAGATGCGCATGGTGGCGCCGGTGTCGACGAGGCGTTGCTGTTCGTCCGGGCGGATGCCGTAGAGCATCTGGTACTCGAAGGTGTCGAGTTTGCGGTTGCTCCACTGGGCCAGCTGGCCGGCGATGCGGATCATGCGGGGGTCGTGCGAGGCGACCATGGGGTAACCCTCGCCGCGCATCAGCTGCTTGAGGCAGCGGACGTAGGAGAGGTCGACCTCGCGCTTGGACTGGAACGCCACAGACACGGGCTCCTGGTAGGCGCCCTTGCAGAGGCGGACCCGGGAGCCGGGGCCGGCGAAGTCGGCGCAGTCGGCCTCGGTGCGGTGCAGGTAGGCCTGCAGCACCACGCCCAGCCAGGGGAAGTCCGCCCGCAGTTCGCGGGCGATGCCGAGGGTGGAGTCCGTGGTGGTGTGGTCCTCCATGTCGAGGGTGACCGTGGTGCCCGCGTCCGTCGCGGCGGCGCAGATGCGGCGGGCGTTGTCCAGGGCAACCCGCTCGCCGTCGGCGCCCAGGAACTGGCCGACGGCCGACAGCTTGACCGAGACCTCGGCGCGTTCGGCCAGGCCGGTCTCCTTGAGCGCGCCCAGCAGCCGCTCGTACGCGGCGGCGGTCTCCGCGGCCTGGGCCGCGTCGCGGGTGTCCTCGCCGAGGTGGTCCAGGGTGATCCGCCGGCCCGCGCCGACCAGTTCGTCGGTCACGGCCACGGCGTCGTCCAGCCCCTCGCCGGCGACGAAGCGCTCGACCAGGGCCCGGGTGGGCGGCAGTTGCTGCACCACCGCGCGGGCACGCGGGGACCGGGCAGCGGCGAGAAGGGGGGCACGGAGCATGACGACTCCAAGGAGAAAAGTGCGGCAGGGGAATGGATGGAGCGTCAGCCCATGTGCGGGTAGCGGAAGTCCGTCGGCGGGACGAAGGTCTCCTTGATGGAGCGGGTCGAGGTCCAGCGCAGCAGGTTCTGCGCCGCCCCCGCCTTGTCGTTGGTGCCGGAGGCCCGTCCGCCGCCGAAGGGCTGCTGGCCGACGACCGCGCCGGTGGGCTTGTCGTTGATGTAGAAGTTGCCCGCGGCGAAGCGCAGCTTCTCCATGGTCGCGGCGATGGCCGCCCGGTCCCGGGCGACGACCGCGCCGGTGAGGGCGTAGGAGGAGACCGAGTCGAGCTGCTCCAGCACCTCCTCGTACCGCTCGTCCGCGAACACGTGCACGGCCAGGACCGGGCCGAAGTACTCCTCGCGGAAGTACTCGGCCGCCGGGTCCTCGCAGACCAGCACGGTCGGGCGGACGAAGTAGCCGACCGAGTCGTCGTAGCCGCCGCCCGCGAGGATCTCGACCTTCGGATCGGCGGCGGCGCGGTCGATCGCGGCCTTGTTCTTGGCGAAGGAGCGGGCGTCGATGACGGCGCCCATGAAGTTGGCCAGGTCGGTGACGTCGCCCATGGTGAGCCGCTCCACCTCGTCCCTGAAGCCGTCCCGGATCTGCTCCCAGAGCGAGGCCGGGACATAGGCGCGGGACAGCGCCGAGCACTTCTGACCCTGGTACTCGAAGGCGCCGCGGGTCATCGCGGTCTTGAGCACCGCCGGGTCGGCGCTGGGGTGGGCGACCAGGAAGTCCTTGCCGCCGGTCTCGCCGACCAGGCGGGGGTAGCTGCGGTAGCCGCCGATGTTGGCGCCCACCGTGGCCCAGAGCTTCTGGAAGGTGGCGGTGGAGCCGGTGAAGTGAATCCCTGCCAGGTCACGGTGGGTCAGCGCGACCTCGGAGACGGCCAGCCCGTCGCCGGTGACCATGTTGATGACGCCGGCCGGCAGCCCGGCCTCCTCCAGCAGGTCCATCAGCAGGTGCGCGGAGAACTGCTGGGTCGGCGAGGGCTTCCACACCACGGTGTTGCCCATCAGCGCGGGCGCGGTGGGCAGGTTCCCGGCGATGGCGGTGAAGTTGAAGGGCGTGATCGCGTAGACGAAGCCCTCCAGCGGCCGGTGGTCGCTGCGGTTCCAGACGCCGGGCGAGGACTGCGGCTGCTCGGCCAGGATCTCCCGGGCGAAGTGGACGTTGAAGCGCCAGAAGTCGACCAGCTCGCAGGGGCTGTCGATCTCGGCCTGCTGGACGGTCTTGGACTGGCCCAGCATGGTGGCCGCGACGATGGTCTCCCGCCAGGGGCCGGCCAGCAGGTCGGCGGCCTTGAGGAAGATCGCGGCACGGTCGTCGAAGGAGAGCGCCCGCCAGGCGGGGGCGGCGGCAAGCGCGGCGTCGACGGCCTCCTGGGCGTCCTCGCGGGTGGCGTTGCGCAGGGTGCCGAGCACGGCGGCGTGGCAGTGCGGCTGGACCACGTCGACCGGCTCGCCGCGGCCGAGCCGGCGGACCCCGCCGACGGCCATGGTCAGCTCCACCGGGCCCTGCTCGCCGAGCCGCTTCAAGGCGGCCTCCAGCCGGGCCCGCTCGGGGCTGCCCGGCGCATAGCTGTGCACCGGCTCATTGACCGGCGCGGGAATCCGGGTCACAGCGTCCAACACGCGCGCTCTCCTCTTGTGCCAAGGGCTGGAGCGGGGTCTCTGCTCCTGTGCAGCACGCTAGGGCCCGGCAGCGGACCACCGATTTGGCCGAGCGGATAACATCTGGCCATGTGAGCTGGCCGATCGGACAAGAGGTGACCCAGTGCAGGAAGTCACGCAGGACGCCGACGGCATCTCGCTGCGCCAGCTGCTGATGTCCTTCGGTGAGCCGCTGGCCGAGCTCCAGTACGCCCCGGACCTGGACGCGCCGGTCACCGGGGTCGCCCTGCTCGACCCGGAGGACCCTCCCGCCGCCCGCCCAGGCGACCTGGTGCTGGCCCTGGGCGTGCGCGGCCGCTCCGCCCTCCCGGTGCTGCGCGCCGCCGCGCGGGACGGGGCGACGGCCGTCGCGGTGAAACCGGCGCCCGGCGCCCCGCCGGAGGCGCTGCGAACGGCGGCCGAGGACGCGGGCGTGGCCCTGCTCTCGGTCCATCCGGAGGCCCGCTGGGACCGGCTGGACGCCCTGGTCCGCGCCGCCCTCGCGGCGGGCAGGCCGCAGCAGACCCACGCCGACGCCCAGGAGGGCGACCTCTTCGGCCTGGCCCAGACCACGGCGGTGCTCACCGGCGGCATCGTCAGCATCGAGGACACCGCCAACCGGATCCTGGCCTACTCGCGCTCGGCCGATTCCGACGAGGCGGACGACCTGCGCCGGCTGACCATCCTCGGCTGGCAGGGGCCCGAGCCGTACCTGTCCAAGCTGCGTGAGTGGGGTGTGTTCCAGCGGCTGCGCACCCTGGACGCGGTGGTGTCCATCGACCCGCACCCCGAACTGGGCCTGCGCCGCCGCCTGGTGGTCGCGATCCGGTCCGGCGAACGGCAGCTGGGGACGATCTGGGTGCAGGAGGGATCGACCCCGCTGGCCGGGCGCGCCGACCAGGCGCTGCTGGG
Source organism: Streptacidiphilus sp. EB103A (assembly GCF_041261405.1). Classification (NCBI taxonomy): domain Bacteria; kingdom Bacillati; phylum Actinomycetota; class Actinomycetes; order Kitasatosporales; family Streptomycetaceae; genus Streptacidiphilus; species Streptacidiphilus sp. EB103A. The sequence continues at coordinate 134,124 of NZ_JBGCAQ010000008.1, forward strand.
CGCGGCCCGGGTCGCGGCGCTGTACCTGGTCCGGCGCCGCAGCGAGGTCAGCGCCGACCTGCGGCTCACCCGCACCCTGCTGGCCGGACTGCTCGACGGGGCGACCGGGCCGCAGACCCTGGCCGGACACCTGGCCCTGGACGTCCGCCGTCCGGCCGCCGTCCTCGGCTTCACCCTGCCCGGCGGACCCGAGCCGGGCCGCAGCGAGACGCTCAATGTCATCTCGGTGCACGCCGCCGCCCGGCACCGCAACGCGCTGGTCGCCCCGGTCGGCGACCGGGTCTACGTGCTGCTGCCCGAACTCCCGCGCGGTGTCTCACCGGAGACCCTGCGCGGCTGGGCCCAGGAGATCGCCGACGCGGCCCGGCGGTATGCGGCGGAGCCGCTGCGCGGCGCCGTCGGCCGGGTCGTCCCCGACCTCCACGCGGTGCCGGAGTCCCGGGCCGAGGCCGACCGGGTGATGGACGCCATGGCGGCCGGACGGATCACCGCCGACATCGCGGCGCTGCCCGATGTCAGGGCCCAGGTGCTGCTGGGCGAACTGCTGGAACTGCTGGCCGCCAACCCCGAGGTCCGCGACCCCCGGCTGACCGCGCTGGTGGCCCACGACACGCTGCACAACGGCCGGTTGGCCGCCTCGGTGCTGGCCTGGCTGGACGGTCTCGGCGATGTCCGCGAGGCCGCCGCCGGGCTGCACATCCACCCCAACACCCTGCGCTACCGGGTCCGCAGGGCCCAACAGCTCACCGGGCTGGACCTGGGCAGCCCCGAGCAGCGGCTGCTGGCGATGCTCCAACTGCGACTGCCGACGTCCGAGTAGCCCCCGGACCAGCAGTGACGTTTCCGCATCGGACTGACGGACCGTCAATCAGGCTCCGGCAGCGGAGCGTTCTCTGAGCCACTGCTGCCACAGCTCCCGCCAGTCGTCGGCAGCGGCGTAGAGCGCCCGGTACCTGCGGACGCGTTCCTCCTCCGCCTCCCCCTCCCGGCGCGGCTCCATCTTCGCCTCCCACTGGCTCTGCCAGGCACGTTGGGCCAATTCACTGGGTACCTCACTGGCGAAGACGGTGAAGCGGATGCTCTCCTCGACGGCTGCCTCGGCGTCGTCGGTGCCGGGGAACCACTCGACCCGCCGGGCCAGCGTCGTCATCTGGTTGACCAGGGCCGTCACCGCCTCGGTCGCCTCGATCCGGTCCTCCCCCGCCAGTCGCATCTGCTGACGCACCGCCACCTCCCACAGCTGGCGACGGCTGGTCTCCCCCCTCGGGGTCCGCGGCTTGTGCCCGGCTTCCAGGCTCGCCTCCAGCTGCAGCGACTCCTGCACCGAGAAGTCGACCAGCCGGCGGTGCGCCTCCAGCCCCCGGGGCTGGGGCAGTTCGCGCTCGCTGATGTGCGGTTCGGGCGCGCCGCGCCGCTCGGTGATGGCCTGCAGCAGGCCCTGCCGTCCCAGCGCATAGGGCTGCAACTCCTCGACCGTGCGCAGGGCGACCCGCTCGGGGGCGACGCCGCGCGCGGTCAGCGTGATCAGCACCGGATCGCCGCCCCGCCCGCGCAGCGGACTCTCGGGGCCACCGACGGCGAATCTGGCGGCCCACAGCTTTCCCTCGACCCGTAGCCGGGCCCGCACCGGGATGCCGTCCACGGTGAACCAGGGCTCCGACTCCTCGGCCGGGGCCGTCCCCGCGCCCTCGTCGATCCCGGCGTGCGAGAACAGCCGGTCGCGCTCGTCCTCGATCACCTCCTGCAGCGGGTACAGGCTGAGCCCGTCCTGCTCCACCTGGGTCTGGACCGCGACATAGGGCCCGTCCGGATCGAACAGCGAACCGTGGCAGAGGACGACCACGGCGAGTCTGCCGTTGTGCTGCTCCCAGGAGGCCAGCGCGGGCGAGTCGAGCAGCGGCGCGATCGGGCCGTAGACCCGGAAGCTGCGTCTGCCGAGACTGCGCAGGTCCGCCTCGGCCAGCTCGCGCCAGATGTCACGCGGCCCCTCGGATCCGGAGCCGCTACCCCTGAGATGCACGCAGAATCCCCTTCTCGCCAGACATCCCTGACCCCAGCCTACGGATCGGCGACCCGGCCCGGCAGCGAGTTGACCGGCCCGGGCGCTCCGTCCTTCGCCCCCGGACCTGTCACACCGCGGTCCGGGCCGCCAGTCCGTCCAGCAGCAGCCGCAGCGCGAGTTCGAAGCCGCGCTCGTCCAGGCCGGACGGGCCGCCGCCCCGGGCCGACGCCGCTTCCAGGGACTCGGCCAGTGCGGCCACTTTCGTGCCGTTCTTCCTGCTCACCCTGGTCGCCCTGGTGGCCCGGCTGCGCAGCGGCTGGAAGCCGTCCGGAGAGGTCTCCTACGGCCGCTTCGGCACCCTGCTGAACGTCCTCGCGGTGCTCTGGACCGGCCTGGAGGTGGTCAACATCTGCTGGCCCCGCACCATCCTCGCCCCGGTCGGCGCGCCCTGGTACCAGGTCTGGGCCGCCCTGCTGGGCGTCGGCATCGTCAGCCTGGCCGGCCTCGGCTACCTGCCGGCCCGGCGCCCGGACCGGAGGATGCGCGACACGGCCACCGGCGGGGACCGCACCGACGAACTGGCCCCCGCCGTCCTCTGACAGTCCCGCCGACTCGCGCCGACTCCCGCCGACGCCCGCTACCGCTGCGAGCCCATCCGTGAACGCGCCTTGTACGCGGCCTTGCGGGCCTCCTTGGCGGTCGCCTTGTCCGGGTGCCGCTCGCCCACGGCCTCCAGCACGGCCGTGGTGTAGGGGTGTTCGATCCGCCACAGCTCGGCGAAGAGCTGGGCCGGCTGCTCCTCGGACGAGAGCTGCTCCAGGAACTCGGCGAACGCGCTCTCCTCCGGCCCCGCCTCGATCAGCTGCGCGGCCAGGGTGTCCACCATGGTCCAGAGCATCACCGGCCGCCCTGGCGGGTCGAAGTCCTCCACACCCCGTCCGGCCAGCCAGGTCGTCGCCAGCCCCGCCAGCTCGGGATCGCCCAGCACCTCGCGCAGCGCCGGCTCGGCGCCGTCGTCGAGGCTGTCCAGCGCCGTCGCGCAGAGAAGTCGGCGCATCGGGCCGGTCAGGTCGTTGCCACGGGCGGCCGCGAGCAGCTCCGCCGCCGCCGGCAGGGGTTCGCGGTCGACCAGCCACTCGGCGATCTCCTCCTCCGGCAGCACGTTCACCGCCTCGCAGATCCCCTCCAGCAGCTCGGCCGCGGTGCCCCGGGCCAGGTCCCCGATCAGCGGCGCCTCGTACCCCTCCTCCAGCAGCCACTGCCGGACCTGGTGCACACCCAGTGCGGTGAGCCTGGCCAGGCCGAACCGGGCCGCCTCGTCGTCGTCGACCTCCAGGTCCGGGTCGAACGGCGCCACCGGCTCAGCGTCCTCGTCACTCCCCGACTCGTCGAAGAGCGCCGGGTCGATCGGACGGTAGTCCAGGACGCCGATGTCGGCGAGGTCCTGCAACATGGGGTCAAGCGCGACCATCACGGCGGTGATGTCGCCGAGCATCTCCTCGGTGGGCTCCTCGCCGTCCGGCACCACCAGCAGCGCGGCCAGCACGCCCAGCGGGACGGTCTCCTCCGCCTCGGTCCCCGCGAAGGCCTTGGCCTCGTAGAGCACCTGCAGGGCGTCGTCCAGCAGCCCGGAGGCCTGTTCGCGCGCCGTCTCCAGGCGCTCGTACATGGCCTCGGACTCCTCCTCGTCCCTGCCCTCGGAGGCCTCCTCCAGCGCCGCCAGCTCATTGGGGTCCAGATCGGCCTCGACGACGACGTCCGCGATCGTGGTGGCGGCCAGCTGCCAGGCCTCCAGCACGGCCTCCGGGTCCTCGCCGGTCAGCGCGGTCAGCGCCGCGGTGGGACGGGCGGTGTCCGCGCCCTCCGAGTCCGGTTCGCCCAGCTCGACCAGGGCGAGGTCCAGGGCCAGGGTCCAGGCCCGGGCCACCGCGAGCACGCCCACGTCGCCCTCGCCGAGCCCGAGCTCGGCCGCGGCCAGCTCCTCCTGCTCCCGGCCCAGCTCACCGAACTCGTCCACCGGACGCCCGGACCCGACCCAGCCGGCCAGCCGGATCGCCTGCTCGAACAGCGGCACCCGGAGCGCCTCCGCCGCCAGCTCCTCGCGCGGCAGCAGCCGCACCGGCGGGACGATGATCAGCTCATCCTCCTCCTCGTCGAAGAGCTCCTCCCCGACCGCTCCGGACGCGCCGTAGAGCGTTTCCAGATCCAGGTCGGCCGGGAGTGAAACCCCTGCCGACGAACCACTCTTCTTCCGGCTGGGACCTGCCATGATCGGACGCTCGCTCTCGACGGGAGATGGGGCGACAGACTCGGTCCGCCCGCTCCGCTGAGCCTATCCGCAGCGACGGCCCGGAACACGGCAGAAGCTGCCGTCCCCCTCACCCCTTGGAGTGAACGGGACGGCAGCTTCAGGAAACACGCACGGACTCAGTCGGATTCGGACGGACTCAGACGTTGAAGCCGAGCGCCCGCAGCTGGTCGCGGCCGTCGTCGGTGATCTTGTCCGGGCCCCACGGCGGCATCCAGACCCAGTTGATCCGCAGATTCTGGACCAGTCCGTCGGTGGCGGTGCGGGCCTGGTCCTCGATGACATCGGTCAGCGGGCAGGCCGCCGAGGTCAGCGTCATGTCGATGGTGGCGACGTCGCTCTCGTCGATGTGGACGCCGTAGATCAGGCCCAGGTTGACGACATCGATGCCCAGTTCCGGGTCGACGACGTCCAGCAGGGCCTCCATCAGGTCGTCCACGGCGACGGTGCCGGCCGTGGTCCCGACGAAGGTGCTCTCCTCGACTGCCTCAGCAGGCGAGGTTTCGGTGTCGCTCATGCGCTCTCCTTGACGGGGGTCCCGGCCAGCGCCTGCGCGGTGGCGTCCTTCCAGGCCATCCAGCTGAGCAGGGCGCACTTGACGCGCGCCGGATACTTGGAGACCCCGGCGAACGCAATGGCGTCCTCCAGCAGCTCCTCGTCGCCCTCGGACTGGCCCTTGCTCTGCATCAGTTCCAGGAACGCCTCCTGGACCTGCTGCGCCTCCCCGATCTGCTTCCCGACCAGCAGGTCGTTCAGCACGGACGCGCTCGCCTGGCTGATCGAGCAGCCCTGCGATTCGTACGAGATGTCGGCGACGGTGCTGCCGTCCAGCCGCACCCGCAGGGTGATCTCGTCACCGCAGGTCGGATTGACATGGTGCACCTCGGCGTCGCCGTCCCGCAGGCCCTTGCCGTGGGGGTGCTTGTAGTGGTCCAGGATGATCTCCTGGTACATGGAGTCCATCTTCATCGCGTCGTCATCTCCTCTCTCAGCCGAAGAAGGCGCGGACCGTGTGCAGCCCCTCGATCAGGGCGTCCACCTCCGCCTCGGTGGAGTACAGATAGAACGACGCCCGCGTGGTCGCAGGAATTCCGTACCGCAGGCAGACCGGCCGGGCGCAGTGGTGGCCGACCCGGACCGCGATGCCCTGCTCGTCCAGCACCTGGCCGACATCGTGCGGGTGGATGTCGCCCAGGGTGAAGGAGATCGCCGCGCCCCGGCCCTCGGCCGTGTCCGGTCCGATGATCTTCAGGTCGGGGACCTCCTTGAGCCGACGCACCGCGTACTCGACGATCTCCCGCTCGTGCGCGGCGATGTTCTCCATGCCGATCGCGTTGAGGTAGTCGATCGCCGCGCCCAGGCCGATGGCCTGGGAGATCGGCGGGGTGCCGGCCTCGAACTTGTGCGGCGCCGGGGCGTAGGTGGACGAGCTCATCGACACGGTCTCGATCATCTCGCCGCCGCCCAGGAACGGCGGCAGGTCCTCCAGCAGCTCCTGGCGGCCCCAGAGCACGCCGATGCCGGTCGGCGCCAGCATCTTGTGCCCGGTGAAGGCGACGAAGTCGGCCTCCAGCGCCTGCACGTCCAGCGGCATGTGCGGAGCGGCCTGCGAGGCGTCGATGACGACCAGCGCGCCGACGTCCTGGGCGCGCCGGACGATCGCCTCGGCCGGGTTGATGGTGCCCAGGATGTTGGAGACCAGCACGAACGAGACGACCTTGGTCTTCTCGGTGATGATCTCGTCGATGTTGGAGAGGTCCAGCCGGCCGTCGTCGGTCAGCCCGAACCACTTCAGCTTGGCACCGGTGCGCTGCGACAGCAGCTGCCACGGCACGATGTTGGAGTGGTGCTCCATCTCCGTGATCACGATCTCGGAGTCCGCGTCCACCCGGTAGGGCTCGTCGGCCCAGCCCAGCATGTTGGCGACCAGGTTGAGCGACTCGGAGGCGTTCTTGGTGAAGATCACCTCGTCCCGGCTGGGCGCGTTGATGAAGGACGCGACCTTGTCACGGGCGCCCTCGTAGAGCGCCGTGGCCTCTTCGGCGAGCGTGTGCACGCCGCGGTGGACGTTGGCGTTGTGCTGCTCGTAGTAGGCGTTGATCGCGTCGAGCACCTGGCGGGGCTTCTGCGAGGTCGCCGCGCTGTCCAGGTAGACCAGCGGCTTTCCGTCGTGCAGCACCCGCTGCAGGATCGGGAAGTCCTTGCGGATGGCGTCGGTGTCCAGCGCGGACGCCGCGGCGCCGCCGGGGGCCACCAGGCCGGGACGAGGTGTATGGATCACGCTGCAGCGCCGCCCTTCGCGTACTTCTCGTAGCCCTCGTTCTCGAGCTCGTCGGCGAGCTCCGGGCCGCCGGACTTGACGATCTTGCCCGCCGCGAAGACATGCACGTAGTCGGGCTTGATGTAGCGCAGGATGCGCGTGTAGTGGGTGATCAGCAGGGTGCCGACCTCGCCGGTCGCGCGGACCCGGTTGACGCCCTCGGAGACCACGCGCAGGGCGTCGACGTCCAGGCCGGAGTCGGTCTCGTCCAGGATCGCGACCTTGGGCTTGAGCAGCTCCATCTGGAGGATCTCGTGGCGCTTCTTCTCGCCGCCGGAGAAGCCCTCGTTGACGTTGCGCTCGGCGAAGGACGGGTCCATCTGCAGGTCCGCCATGGCCGCCTTGACCTCCTTCACCCAGGTGCGGAGCTTGGGCGCCTCGCCGCGGACGGCGGTGGCGGAGGTGCGCAGGAAGTTGGAGATCGACACGCCGGGGATCTCGACCGGGTACTGCATGGCCAGGAAGAGGCCCGCGCGGGCGCGCTCGTCCACGGTCATCGCCAGCACGTCCTCGCCGTCCAGGGTCACCGTGCCACGGGTGATCGTGTACTTGGGGTGGCCGGCGATGGAGTAGGCGAGGGTGGTCTTGCCGGAGCCGTTGGGGCCCATGATGGCGTGGGTCTCGCCCTGCTTCACCGTCAGGTCGACGCCGCTGAGGATCTCGCGGGGGCCGTTCTCGGTCTCGACGGTGACGTGCAGGTCGTTGATTTCAAGGGTTGCCATGAGGCTCAGGACTCCTGGGTGACGGAGACGAGCACATCGTCCCCTTCGATCTTTACGGGGTACACGGGGACGGGCCGGGTGGCGGGCAGCCCGTTGGGCTTTCCGGTGCGCAGGTCGAAGCTCGACCCGTGCAGCCAGCACTCGATGGAGCAGTCCTCCACCTCGCCCTCGGAGAGCGAGACATTGGCGTGCGAGCAGATGTCGTTGATCGCGAACACCTCGCCCTCGGTGCGCACCAGCGAGACCGGAGTGTCGCCGACGGTGACCCGCTTGGGGGTGTCGGCCTCCAGCTCGCTCAGCGCGGCGACTCGAACGAAGCTCATCCGACCGACGCCTCCAGCTCGGCGTCGATCCGCTCGATCAGGCGCTCCTGCAGGTCGGGCAGGCCGATCTGCTGGACCAGCTCGGCGAAGAAGCCGCGGACCACCAGGCGACGGGCCTCGTCGGCCGGAATGCCGCGGGACTGCAGGTAGAACAGCTGCTCGTCGTCGAAGCGGCCGGTGGCCGAGGCGTGTCCGGCGCCGACGATCTCGCCGGTCTCGATCTCCAGGTTGGGGACCGAGTCGACCCGCGCGCCGTCGGTGAGGACCAGGTTGCGGTTGAGCTCGTAGGTGTCGGTGCCCTCGGCGGCGGCGCGGATCAGCACGTCGCCGATCCAGACCGCCCGCGCGTCCTTGCCCTGCAGCGCGCCCTTGTAGGCGACGTTGCTGCGGCAGTGCGGGGTGTCGTGGTCGATGAAGAGCCGGTGCTCCAGGTGCTGGCCGGCGTCGGCGAAGTAGAGCCCGTAGAGGTCGGCCTCGCCGCCGGGCGCGCCGTAGACCACCCGGGGGTGCAGCCGGACCAGGTCGCCGCCGAAGCTGACCACCACGGACTTGAACGAGGCGTCCCGGCCGACCAGCGCGGTGTGCTGGGCGACATGGACGGCGGTGTCGTCCCAGTCCTGGACCGAGACCACGGTGAGCTTGGCGCCGTCGCCGATCAGGTACTCGACATTGGCTGCCACTACGGCGTCGCCGGTGTGCTCGATGACGACCAGCGCCTCGGCGAACGCGCCGAGCTCGATCACCTGGTGGCCGTAGGCGGTGCCGCCCTGGCCGTGCACGCTGATCCGGATCGGCTCGGTCAGCACGGTGTCGCGCGGGACCGAGACCAGACCGGCCTTCTCGAAGCTGCTGAAGGCCTGGGCGGCGACCCGGTCGACCGGCTTCCCGGCCCTGCCGACCCGCGGGTCGGTGCGCTCCACCATCTCGACGACGACCCCGGCGGGGGCGCTGACGTCGACCTTGAGCGCCCCGTCGGTCGCCTCGGCGCTGCCGTCGTGCAGGCCGCGCAGCCGGTTCAGCGGGGTGAACCGCCAGTTCTCCTCGCGCCCGGTGGGCACGGCGAAGTCCGCGACGTCGTAGGAGTCGACGGCGTCCAGCCGGGCGTCGACCGGCTGGACGACGGCGACGGTGTCGCGGCCGGTGCCGGGACCGGCGAGCTGCGCGCCGGCCCCTGCCGTGCCGACCTCGATGGATCCCGCGGTGGTCGAGCCGCCAGGCGTGTTGGTGGCCTCAGCCATTACTAGTACTGCTCTCTCTCGAACTCGGATGGAAGCGACTGGGTGGGGGGTGGACCGGTCAGCCGACCGAGCCCTCCATCTGCAGCTCGATCAGCCGGTTGAGCTCCAGCGCGTACTCCATCGGGAGCTCCTTGGCGATCGGCTCGACGAAGCCGCGGACGATCATCGCCATCGCCTCGAACTCGGTCAGACCACGGCTCATCAGGTAGAACAGCTGGTCCTCGCTGACCTTGGAGACCGTCGCCTCGTGGCCCATCGACACGTCGTCCTCGCGGACGTCCACATAGGGGTAGGTGTCCGAGCGGGAGATGGTGTCCACCAGCAGCGCGTCACACAGGACGTTGGACTTGGCGCCCTTGGAGCCCTCGCCGATCTCGATCAGACCGCGGTAGGAGGTCCGGCCGCCGCCCCGGGCCACCGACTTGGAGACGATGTTGGAGGAGGTGTTCGGCGCCATGTGGACCATCTTGGCCCCGGCGTCCTGGTGCTGGCCGGCGCCCGCGAAGGCGATCGACAGGGTCTCGCCCTTGGCGTGCTCGCCCATCAGGTAGACGGCCGGGTACTTCATGGTGACCTTGGAGCCGATGTTGCCGTCGACCCACTCCATGGTCGCGCCCTCGTAGGCCACGGCCCGCTTGGTCACCAGGTTGTAGACGTTGTTCGACCAGTTCTGGATGGTCGTGTAGCGGCAGCGGCCGCCCTTCTTCACGATGATCTCGACCACGGCGCTGTGCAGCGAGTCCGAGGAGTAGATCGGGGCGGTGCAGCCCTCGACGTAGTGGACGTAGGCGTCCTCGTCGACGATGATCAGCGTCCGCTCGAACTGACCCATGTTCTCGGTGTTGATCCGGAAGTAGGCCTGCAGCGGGATGTCCACGCGCACGCCCTTCGGCACGTAGATGAACGAGCCGCCGGACCACACCGCGCTGTTCAGCGAGGCGAACTTGTTGTCGCCGACCGGGATGACCGTGCCGAAGTACTCCTGGAACAGCTCCGGGTGCTGCTTCAGCGCGGTGTCCGTGTCGAGGAAGATCACGCCCTGCTCCTCCAGGTCCTCGCGGATCTGGTGGTAGACGACCTCGGACTCGTACTGCGCCGCGACACCGGCGACCAGGCGCTGCTTCTCCGCCTCCGGGATGCCGAGCTTGTCGTAGGTGTTCTTGATGTCGGCGGGCAGGTCCTCCCAGGACTCCGCCTGCTTCTCGGTGGAGCGGACGAAGTACTTGATGTTGTCGAAGTCGATGCCGGAGAGGTCGGAACCCCAGGTCGGCATGGGCTTCTTGCCGAACAGCTTCAGACCCTTGAGGCGAAGGTTCAGCATCCACTCCGGCTCGGACTTCTTGGCCGAGATGTCGCGGACGACGGCCTCGGACAGACCGCGCTTGGCGGTAGCGCCTGCGGCGTCGGAGTCGGACCAGCCGAACTCGTAGGTGCCCAGGCCCTCAAGCTCCGGGTGAGCGGTGGTGGTCATACGGGGTTCCTCCCGGAGACTGGTGAACTGGTATCGGGCGAACTGGTATCGGTGGCAGAAAGTGTGTGGGCCGGGGTGGGCACGAAGGTCGTGCAGACCCCGTCGCCGTGGGCGATGGTGGCCAGCCGCTGCACATGCGTGCCCAGCAGCTGCGAGAAGACCTCGGTCTCGGCCTCGCAGAACTGCGGGAACTGCTCGGCGATGTGCGCGACCGGGCAGTGGTGCTGGCAGAGCTGCTCTCCGAGAGGGGCACGCCGCACCGTGGCAGCGTACCCGTCGGCGGAGAGCACCCCGGCGAGCTTCTCGGTGGGGGTGAGCCCGTCGCCTTCACCGAGCGCCTCGCGGTAGCGGTCCGCGTCCCGGGCCAGCCTGGCCCGGGCGAAGGCGGCCAGCGCGTCGCGTCCGGCGTCCCCGCCGCCCGCGGCCTCGGCGAGGAAGCGCAGGGCGTCGGCGGCGAGCTGGTCGTAGGCCTGGTAGAAGGCGTCCCGGCCGGAGTCGGTGAGCAGGAAGACCTTGGCGGGGCGGCCGCGGCCGCGGTGCCCGTACACCTTCTGCTCGCGGGCGGTGACCAGCCCGGCGGCGAGCAGGGAGTCCAGGTGGCGGCGGACGGCCGCCTGGGTGAGGCCGAGCCGCTCGGCGAGGTCCGCGGCGCTGCTGGGGCCGTGGTCCAGAATGGAGCGGGCCACCCGCTCCCGCGAGGAGATCGCGGAGGGCATGGCAACAGAGGCCGTCGCCTCAACGACTGCCTCGGATCCCTCCTCGCGCTCCCGCATGTATTTCACAACGCCATTGTTGCGTAATTCATTCCGCCGGAACAACTTCCTTCCAGCAGCATCCGCTGTCTGATCTATCACTAAGGATTGCCTAACCTGACCTGTGCATTCGGCACCGGGTTCGGTGCGCCCCCGGCCGCTTCGTAGACTCGTCGCCATGCAAACCACTGCTGCTGCCGTCGCGGTCACCGGCCTGGTCAAGCGGTACGGCGACAAAACGGCGGTGAACGGCCTCGATCTCACCGTGCCCCGGGGCGGCGTCACCGCCGTCCTCGGCCCCAACGGCGCGGGCAAGACCACCACCATCGAGACCTGCGAGGGCTACCGCCGCGCCGACGCCGGCACGGTACGGGTGCTCGGCCTGGACCCGGGCGACCCGGCGCAGGCCGCGCGGCTGCGCCCGCGCATCGGCGTCATGCTCCAGTCCGGCGGCATCTACCCCGGCGCGCGCGCCCTGGAAATGCTCCGGCACACGGCGAAACTGCACGCCCACCCGCTGGACGTGGACGAGCTGGCCGCCCGCCTCGGCCTGGACTCCTGCGGCCGCACCGCCTACCGCCGCCTCTCCGGCGGCCAGCAGCAGCGGCTCGCCCTGGCCCTGGCCGTGGTCGGCCGCCCGGAGCTGGTCTTCCTGGACGAGCCCACCGCCGGACTCGACCCGCACGCCCGCCGCGCCACCTGGGACCTGGTCGGGGACCTGCGCCGGGACGGCGTCACCGTGGTGCTGACCACCCATCACATGGACGAGGCCGAGCAGCTCGCCGACCGGATCGCCATCGTGGACGGCGGCAGGGTCATCGCTGAGGGCGCCCCGGAAGAGCTGTGCCACAGCGAGGCCGCCGACACGGTGCGCTTCCGCGCCCGCCCCGGGCTGGACCTGGGCAGCCTGCTCAAGGCCCTGCCGGACGGCACGGCAGTCGCCGAGTCCACCCCCGGCGCCTACCTGGTCGAGGGCGCGGTCAACCCCCAGCTGCTGGCCACCCTCACCAGCTGGTGCGCCCAGTCCGGGGTGATGCCCGAACAGCTGGCGGTGGGCCGCCGCACCCTCGAAGACGTCTTCCTCGAACTCACCGGACGGGACCTCCGCGCATGAGCGGCACCAGTTACGCCCCGCAGCCGGGCGCGGCCCCCCTGGGCCGGATGCTCCGGGCGCAGACCGGCCTGGAGACCAGGATGCTGCTGCGCAACGGCGAGCAGCTGCTGCTCACCGTGGTCATCCCCAGCGTGCTGCTGGTGCTGTTCAGCGCGGTGGACATCGTCACCACCACCGGCCCCGGGGCGCGGGTCGACTTCCTCGCGCCGGGGCTGCTCGCCCTGGCCGTGCTGTCGACGGCCTTCACCGGGCAGGCCATCGCCACCGGCTTCGAACGCCGCTACGGCGTGCTCAAGCGCCTGGGCGCCAGCCCGCTGCCGCGCTGGGCGCTGATGACCGCCAAGACCGGGAGCGTGCTGGTCACCGAGGTGCTGCAGGTCGCCCTGCTGTCGGCGATCGCGCTGCTGCTCGGCTGGCATCCGCACGGCGACCCCGCCGCCGTGCTGCTGCTCCTACTGCTGGGCACCGCCGCCTTCTCCGGCCTGGGCCTGCTGATGGCCGGCACGCTGCGGGCCGAGGCGACGCTGGCCGCCGCCAATCTGGTCTTCATCCTGCTGCTGCTGGCCGGCGGCGTGATCGTGCCACTGACGAAGTTCCCCGCAGCGGTGCGCCCGGTGCTGGAGGCCCTGCCGATCAGCGCCCTGTCGGACGGGCTGCGCGCGGTGCTGCAGCAGGGCTCGGCGATGCCCTGGGGCGATGTCGGCATCCTCGCCGCCTGGGCGGTCGTCGCGCTGGCAGCGGCGGCCCGGTTCTTCCGTTGGGAGTGAGACCTGGCAACTGCCGCGGCCTGCACGGTTCCTGGGTGGCTTGTAACAGCCGTGGCACAAAATCCGCGCCTGCCCGACCGATCGCTCCGCTTTTCCTCGGTAATTGCCGGTTTTTTGATGAATTGACAACACTCCAGGGAAAATTAAGCATGTGTGATGCTCCTGTGGGGGAAGGTGCATCCTCTCCGGTCGTCAACGGCCGCCCCCAGGGCGTCCCCACCTGTTCCAGGCTCGACCGGAAAGTAAGGGAAGACGTGTCCCACACTCGTCGTACCGCAACACTGCTGCGCATAGCCGGTACCGGCTCCGCAGCCCTCGCCCTGGGCCTCGGCGCCTCGGGCACCTCGTTCGCCCAGGGCCACGTCTGGAACGGCCACCGGGTCGGCTTCAGCGCCGGCCACGCGCAGCCCACCACCGTCGGCGCCGGCGGCGACTGCGCCATCTCCACCCCGGACTCGCTGGTGCCGACCGCCTCGGGCACCGTGCAGATCACCGTGTCCACCAGCGGCCAGGCCACCTGTGACGTCTCGCTGGCCTCCTACCTGACCGAGGGCGCCACCTGGGCCACCTCGGGCACCCAGACGCTGGTCGACGTCGCCCATGTCAGCGTGCAGCCGGGCCAGTCGGCGAAGCTCTCGGTGAAGGTCCCGGACGCCGGCTGCTTCGGCCAGATCGACCTCTACAAGGGGTCCAAGGTCTTCTCCGGCGACAACGCCCCGCACTACCCCCACGGCGTGTTCAACGGCGACAGCGGCCTGATCAAGTCCTGGAACGGCGGCAGCCAGCTCTGCTCGCCCACCCCCAGCACCTCGGCCTCGGCCAGCCCGTCGGACACTCCCAGCTCGGCGAGCCCGTCCGCGAGCGACTCGACCTCGGCCGTGCCGTCCGACAGCGCCTCCGCCTCGGCGAGCAGCTCGACCGGCACCGGCACGTCCGCCTCGGCCTCGGCGTCCTCCTCGGTCGAGGCCAGCTCGTCCGCCGGCGCGAGTGCGGCGGCCAGCGCCAGCGCCACCTCCAGCGGCGGCGGGCTCGCCGACACCGGCAGCAGCGGCACCGGCACCATCGCCGGCATCGCCGGCGCCCTGGTCGTCGCGGGCGGTGCGGCGGTCTTCGCACTGCGTCGCCGGGCTGCGGGCAACCACAGCTGATCCTCGGCACCGTTCGGAACTGCGGCCCGCACCGGTCCAACCGGTGCGGGCCGCAGTCGTGTCATGAGTGACCCCGCCGGAAGATCCCCAATTGTGCAACCTACGATGAAGGGCGTGCGTACACCCTTCTCCCTCCTCGCCGAGCGCGTCACGGTCTCCGACCGGATCATCCGCTGGGCGGCGTTCGCAACGCTGGTCATGAGCGTGCTGGTCGTGGTGACCGGCGGCGCGGTACGGCTGACCAGCTCGGGGCTGGGCTGCCCGACCTGGCCGACCTGCACCGGCAGCAGCATCGCCACCACCCCTGCGATGGGCATCCACGGAATCATCGAGTTCGGCAACCGGATGCTCACCGACGTGCTCTGCGGGGTGATCGGACTGGCCATCATCGCCGCACGCTGCGGCCGACCCTGGCGGCGCAGCCTGACCAGGCTCGGCTGGGCGCAGTTCTGGGTGACGGTGGCTCAGGCGGTACTGGGCGGGATCACCGTGCTGACGCACCTCAACCCCTTCATCGTGGCCTGCCACTTCCTGGCCTCGACGGTGCTGATCCTGACCGCGCTGGCGATGTGGCAGCGCAGCCGCGAGGGCGACGGCGATCCGGTGCGCACCGTCGGCCGACCGGTGGTCCAGCTGTCGCGGCTGACCATCGCGGTGACCTCGGCGCTGATCGTGGCCGGCACCCTGGCCACCGGCACCGGCAAGCACTCGGGCGACGGCACCGCGGTCAAGCGGATGCCCTTCGACGCGGAGAAGATCACCCAGTTCCACGCCGACTTCGCCATGGTCACCATCGGCCTGTCGCTGGCGATGGTCTTCGTGCTGATGGCCGTGGACGCCCCGGCCGAGCCGCGACGGCGCGCACGCGAGTTCTTCGTCGTGCTGATGTCGCAGGCCGTCATCGGCTTCGTCCAGTACTTCACGCACACGCCCGAACTGCTGGTCGCGGTGCACCTGCTGGGGGCGGCCCTGGTCTGGGTCGCGGTGCTCCGGCTGCACCTGTCGCTGCGCACCCGGCCCTCGGTCGGCGCGTTGCCGCGGCCCGCGAACATCGAGTCCGTGGCGAGCCTGGCGCAGGTCTAGTTCCTGGCTGCGGCGTGTGCCTGGCTACTGTTCGCGCAGTTCCCCGCGCCCCTAGCAAGTGCAACTGGCCCAGTTGCAGACCCCTGGGGGCGCGGGGAACTGCGCGACCAGCCCACTACGGTCCGCAGCCGTCAGCCCTGGGTACCCCCCAGCTGCAGACCAGCCATCCGCTTCCACTCGTAGGCACTGGTGCGGACCTTCAGACCCAGCTCGCCCTCGAAGGACTCGTGCACGGTGATCCCGGACAGCTGCACCGCCCGGTCGGCCACCGCGACGCTGGGCGCCACCTGGTCGCCCCACGCGCCGTCCGCGCCGACCAGGGCGATCCGGGTGGAGATCCCGCCGATGTACTCGACGACCCCGTCGGCGCTGCCGCCGTGGGCCGCCGCGAAGGCCTTGATGTGCTTGGCGATGCGGGCCGCGCGGCGCTCGTCACGAGCGGAGGGGGCGGCGGGAGTGGTCGTTTCGCTCATACGGCTGATGCTACCCACGGGTACTCCCCGGCACGACAGCGCCCCGATGTGCCGCGTGGCACATCGGGGCGGAAGACAGTCCTGCGGAACTACTTCAGGAACGGGTCGATCGCGATCTCGACGAACAGCAGCGTCAGATAGGTGATGGACCAGTGGAACAGCCGCATCTCCTTCAGCTTGGCGCCGACCACCCCGGCCCTGGCCCGGGAGAGCAGGCCGTGCGCCTCCTTCAGCCAGAACGCGCCCAGCACCACGGCCGACACCGGGTAGAGCAGGCTGGTGTGGGCCAGCGGCCACAGCGCCAGCGACACCGCGACCATCGCCCAGCTGTACGCCACGATCTGCTTGGCGACGGCCTCGTTGGTGGCGATCACCGGCAGCATCGGGATGCCCGCGTTGGCGTAGTCCTCCTTCACCTTCATCGACAGCGGCCAGTAGTGCGGCGGCGTCCAGAGGAAGATGACCAGGAACAGCACCACCGGCGCCCAGCTGAGCGAGTCGGTGACCGCGGCCCAGCCGATGAAGACCGGCATGCAGCCGGCGATACCGCCCCAGACGATGTTCTGCGAGGTGCGGCGCTTCAGCCCCAGGGTGTAGACGAAGACGTAGAAGAGCAGTGCCGCCAGGGCCAGCGCCGCCGAGAGCGGGTTGACCAGCGCGGCCAGCCAGACCGTGGAGCCGATCGCCAGTGCGATCCCGAAGACCAGGCACTCGCGCGGCGACACCATGCCGGTGACCAGCGGGCGGCGCTCGGTACGGTGCATCAGCGCGTCGATGTCGCGGTCGATGTACATGTTGAGGGCGTTGGCGCCACCGGCCGACAGATAGCCGCCCACGACGACGTACAGCACCAGCAGCAGGTCCGGGACCCCGCGCTGCGCCAGGAACATCACCGGGACGGTGGTGATCAGCAGCAGCTCGATGATCCGCGGTTTGGTCAGTGCGACGAATGCCCCGACACGGGCCGGCAGCGGCCGATGCCCGGGGTTCGCCTTGACCAGCCCGGCTGGGCGGGTTTCGACGGCGGTCACGAACACCCCTGGTTGATGGAGAGCCGCAGGACCGGGACGAGGCCCGGCGGCCCTGCGCGTACCACGCCACCTTAGACGTTGCATATGTCGGCTTCGGCGCGGGGTCCCGGTTCCGGTAACCGTGTTGCACCGTTCAGCGGGCGGTTCCCCGGACGATCCCTCAGGCTGCCATATAGGAGTTGCCGCCGAGGACGGGCTGCCGGTCGCCTGGAATGCGTCCCGTGTTCGTGCGGTTGCTCCGGGGTGGCTGCCCACGCTCCGGAACGCAGAGAACCAGTGAACGCATGAGCGGTAGGCTCGCCTCGTACAGCGGGTCAACGCTCTGTGACCAGGGTCCGCCACCGTCGACGGTCCACGGCACCGGGTCGAATGACGATATGGAAGGAGCCCTGATTCAGGGTGAGTACGAAGCCGAGCAACACCTTCGAGTGGACCGAGCTCGACCGGCGGGCGGTGGACACTGTCCGGGTTCTGGCGGCGGACGCCGTGCAGAAGGTCGGGAACGGCCACCCGGGCACGGCGATGTCGCTGGCCCCGGCCGCGTACCTGATTTTCCAGCGGTTCCTGCAGCACGACCCGGCGGACCCGGCCTGGACCGGACGCGACCGCTTCGTGCTGTCGCCCGGACACACCAGCCTGACCCTCTACATCCAGCTCTACCTGTCCGGGTACGGACTGACGCTGGAGGACCTCAAGTCGTTCCGGGTGTGGGGTTCGCTGACCCCCGGTCACCCCGAGCACGGTCACACCGCGGGTGTTGAGACCACCACCGGTCCGCTGGGCCAGGGGGTGGGCAACGCGGTCGGCATGGCGATGGCCGCGCGCTACGAGCGCGGACTGTTCGACCCCGAGGCCCCCGCCGGGGCCTCGCCGTTCGACCACACCATCTGGGGCATCTGCTCGGACGGCGACCTGGAGGAGGGCGTCTCCGGCGAGGCATCCTCCCTCGCGGGCCACCAGAAGCTGGGCAACCTGGTGTTCCTGTACGACGACAACCACATCTCCATCGAGGGCGACACCGAGACCGCGTTCTCCGAGGACGTCCTCAAGCGCTACGAGGCCTACGGCTGGCACGTCCAGCGCGTCGCCCCGGCCGCCGACGGCGACCTGGACCCCAAGGCCCTGCACGACGCCATGGTCATCGCCAAGGCCGAGACCGAGCGCCCCTCGATCATCGCGATGCGCACCGTCATCGCCTGGCCGGCCCCCAACGCCAAGGGCACCGAGGAGTCGCACGGCTCCGCCCTGGGCGCCGACGAGGTCGCCGCCACCAAGCGCGTGCTGGGCTTCGACCCTGAGCAGTCCTTCGAGGTCACCGAGCAGGTCCTGGCCCACGCCCGCGAGGTCGGCGACCGCGGCCGCGAGGCGCACGCCGCCTGGACCAAGCGGTTCGAGGACTGGCGCACCGCCAACCCGCAGCGCGCGGCCGAGTTCGACCGCATCGCGGCCGGCCGACTGCCCGACGGCTGGGAGAACGCCATCCCCTCCTTCCCGGCGGGCAAGGACGTGGCCACCCGCAAGGCCTCGGGCGAGTTCCTCAAGGCCGTCGGCGCCGTGGTCCCGGAGCTGTGGGGCGGCTCGGCCGACCTGGCCGGCTCCAATCTGACCACCATCGACGCGAACTCCTCGTTCCTCCCCGCGGGCAACCCGCTGGCGTCGGCGGACCCGTACGGGCGCACGATCCACTTCGGGATCCGTGAGCACGCCATGGGCGCGGCCATGAACGGAATCGCGCTGCACGGCAACACCCGGATCTACGGCGGCACCTTCCTCACCTTCTCGGACTACATGCGCGGCGCGGTCCGCCTGGCCGCGCTGATGAAGCTGCCGGTGACCTACGTGTGGACGCACGACTCCATCGGCCTGGGCGAGGACGGCCCCACCCACCAGCCGGTCGAGCACATGGCCGCGCTGCGCGCCATCCCGGGGCTGAACATGGTGCGCCCCGCGGACGCCAACGAGACCGCGGCGGTGTGGGCCGAGGTGCTGCGCCGGCACGACGCCAACCCGGCTCCGCACGGGCTGGCGCTGACCCGGCAGAACGTGCCCACCTACGAGGCCAACCCGCACGCGGCCAAGGGCGGCTACGTGCTGTTCGAGGCCGAGGGCGGCGCCGCCCAGGTGATCCTGATCGGCACCGGCTCCGAGGTCCAGCTCGCGGTCGCCGCCCGCGAGAAGCTGCAGGCCGAGGGCATCCCCACCCGCGTGGTGTCGATGCCGTGCGTGGAGTGGTTCCAGGAGCAGGACCTCGCCTACCGCGACAGCGTCCTGCCCCCGGCCGTCCGGGCCCGCGTCGCCGTCGAGGCCGGCATCGCGCTGACCTGGTACCGCTACGTCGGCGACGCCGGACGCGTCGTCAGCCTGGAGCACTTCGGCGCCTCCGCCGACTACAAGGTGCTCTACAAGGAGTTCGGCCTCACCGACGACGCCGTGGTCACCGCCGCCCACGAGTCGCTCGCCGACCTCGCCTCGGGCCGCTGAGCAGTCCAGCCATCGAACAGTCAGTACGAACCAGAGAGAGAAGTGACGAGGATCATGACTGACGCTCTGAAGCGCCTCAGCGACGAAGGCGTGGCGATCTGGCTGGACGACCTCAGCCGCACCCGCCTGACCTCCGGCAACCTGGCCGAGCTGGTCCGCGACAAGCACGTCGTCGGAGTCACCACCAACCCGACCATCTTCCAGAAGGCCATCGGCGGCAGCTCCGACGCCTACGACGCCCAGCTCCGCGACCTCGCGGTCCGCGGCGTCACGGTCGAGGAGGCCGTCCGCATGATGACCGCCGCCGACGTCCGCGAGGCCGCCGACGTGCTGCGTCCGGTCTACGACGCCAGCAACGGCCGCGACGGCCGGGTCTCCATCGAGGTCGACCCCCGGCTGGCCCACAACACCGAGGCGACCATCGCCGAGGCCAAGCAGCTGGCCTGGCTGGTGGACCGCCCCAACACCCTGATCAAGATCCCGGCGACCAAGGCCGGCCTGCCGGCCATCGCGGCCGTCCTCGGCGAGGGCATCAGCGTCAACGTGACGCTGATCTTCTCGCTGGAGCGCTACCGCGGTGTCATGGACGCCTTCCTGACCGGCCTGGAGACGGCCAAGGCCAACGGCCAGGACCTGTCCTCCATCGAGTCCGTCGCGTCCTTCTTCGTGTCCCGGGTGGACACCGAGATCGACAAGCGCCTGGACAAGCTGGCCACCCCCGAGGCCAAGGCCGCCAAGAGCAAGGCCGCCGTCGCCAACGCCCAGCTGGCCTACCAGGCCTACGAAGAGGTCTTCAGTTCGGACCGCTGGGCGGCCCTGGCCGAGGCCGGCGCCAAGCCGCAGCGTCCGCTGTGGGCCTCCACCGGCGTCAAGGACCCGTCCCTGGACGACACCCTCTACGTGGTCGAGCTGGTCGCGCCGGGCACCGTCAACACCATGCCGGAGGCGACGCTGAACGCGGTCGCCGACCACGGCGTCATCCGCGGCGACAGCGTCACCGGCAGCTACGCGGCGGCGCAGGGCGTCATGGACGAGCTGGCCGGGCTGGGGATCTCCTACGACGACGTGGTCCAGGTGCTGGAGGACGAGGGCGTGGAGAAGTTCGAGGCCTCCTGGAAGGAACTGCTGGACACCGTTTCCGCCTCGCTCGCGAAGTTCGCCCCGAAGGGGGGCACCGCGAAGTGAGTGAGGAAGCCTCAGTAGTACTGGAGGAGGACACAGGTGTCATTGACGCCTGGGTCAATCCGCTGCGTGATCCGGCGGACCGTCGGCTGCCCCGGATCGCGGGCCCGTCCGGGCTGGTGATCTTCGGGGTCACCGGCGACCTGTCCCGCAAGAAGCTGATGCCGGCCGTCTACGACCTGGCCAACCGGGGCCTGCTGCCGCCGGGCTTCTCGCTGATCGGCTTCGCCCGCCGCGACTGGGAGGACGAGGACTTCGCCAAGGTCGTCCACGACTCCGTCAAGGAGCACGCGCGCACGCCCTTCCGCGAGGAGGTCTGGCAGCAGCTCGCCAAGGGCATGCGCTTCGTCCAGGGCGAGTTCGTCGACGACGACGCCTTCGAGAAGCTCCGCGAGACCATCGAGGAGCTCGACAAGGCCCAGGGCACGGGTGGCAACTTCGCGTTCTACCTGTCGGTGCCGCCCAAGTTCTTCCCGCAGGTGGTGCAGCAGCTCAAGGCGCACGGCCTGGCCGATCCGCCCAAGGGCTCCTGGCGCCGGGCGGTCATCGAGAAGCCCTTCGGCCACGACCTGAAGAGCGCTCAGGAGCTCAACCAGGTCGTGCACTCGGTGTTCCCGCGCGACGAGGTCTTCCGCATCGACCACTACCTGGGCAAGGAGACGGTCCAGAACATCCTGGCGCTGCGGTTCGCCAACTCGATGTTCGAACCGATCTGGAACCGCTCGTACGTGGACCACGTGCAGATCACCATGGCCGAGGACATCGGCATCGGCGGCCGCGCGGGCTACTACGACGGCATCGGCTCGGCCCGCGACGTCATCCAGAACCACCTGCTGCAGCTCCTGGCGCTGACCGCGATCGAGGAGCCCGCCTCGTTCCACCCCAAGGCCCTGGTCGCCGAGAAGCTCAAGGTCCTCTCCGCGGTGCGGATCCCCAAGGACCTGGGCCGGCACACCGTACGCGGGCAGTACACCCACGGCTGGCAGGGCGGCGAGGAGGTGCTCGGCTACCTGGAGGAGGAGGGCATCGACCCCAAGTCCACCACCGACACCTACGCCGCGGTGAAGCTGGAGATCAACAACCGCCGTTGGGCCGGGGTGCCGTTCTACCTGCGCACCGGCAAGCGCCTGGGCCGACGGGTCACCGAGATCGCGGTGGTCTTCCAGCGCGCTCCCTACCTGCCCTTCGACTCCTCGGCCACCGAGGAGCTGGGGCAGAACGCCCTGGTCATCCGGGTCCAGCCGGACGAGGGCGTGACCATGCGGTTCGGCTCCAAGGTGCCCGGCACCTCGATGGAGGTCCGGGACGTGAGCATGGACTTCGCCTACGGCGAGTCGTTCACCGAGTCCAGCCCCGAGGCCTACGAGCGGCTGATCCTGGACGTGCTGCTGGGCGACGCCAACCTGTTCCCGCGCCACCAGGAGGTCGAGGAGTCCTGGCGGATCCTGGACCCGATCGAGGCCTACTGGGACAAGCACGGCAGGCCCGCCGGGTACGAGTCGGGTACCTGGGGCCCGGCCGAGGCGGACGAGATGCTCGCACGAGACGGTAGGAGCTGGCGCCGGCCATGAAAATCGACCTTACGGACACCACCTCCAGCAAGATCAACTCCGGCCTCGTCGAAGCCCGCAGGGCGATCGGCACCGGCGCCATCGGGATGGTGCTGACGCTGGTCATCGTCACCGACGAGGGCAGCGCCTACGACGCCCTCAAGGCGGCCGGCGACGCCTCCCGCGAGCACCCCTCGCGGATCCTCGCGGTCATCCGCCGACCCGGGCGCTCGCCCCGGGCCCGCGCGGAGGCCCGTCTGGACGCCGAGATCCGGGTCGGCTCGGACGCAGGCACCGGCGAGACCGTCCTGCTCCGCCTGCACGGCGAACTCGCCTCGCAGGCGCAGTCGGTGGTCCTGCCGCTGCTGCTGCCGGACGCCCCCGTGGTCGTCTGGTGGCCCGAGAACGCCCCCGAGAACGCCGCCAAGGACCCGCTCGGGGCACTCGCCCAGCGGCGGATCACCGACGCGGTGTCGGCCGAGTCCCCGGTCGAGCAGCTCGGGGTCCGGGCCGCCTCCTACACCCCCGGCGACACGGACCTCGCCTGGACCCGGATCACCCCCTGGCGCTCCATGCTGGCGGCGGCCCTGGACCAGCGGCGGGTCAAGGTCGCCTCGGCGGTCGTCGAGGGCGAGTCCTACAACCCCAGCGCGGAGCTGCTGGCGCTGTGGCTCGCCGACCGGCTGAACATCAAGGTGGACCGGGTCGTCTCGGACGGCCCCGGACTGACCGCCGTACGCCTGCACACCGCGGGCGGCGACGTCACCCTGGAGCGTTCGGACGGCCTGCTGGCCAAGCTCTCCATGCCCGACCAGCCGGACCGGATGGTGGCGCTGAAGCGCCGCGAGACGGCCGAGCTGATCGCCGAGGAGCTGCGCCGGCTCGACCCGGACGACATCTACGCGGCGGCTGTGCGCTACGGCGTGGAGAAGCTGCACCAGGACGCTCCGCCGGTCGGGCACGAGTTCGTCGACGCCAGGACCCCGGCCGGGCAGGCCCGGGCGGAGCAGGCGGAGGCGGAGGCTGGGAAGCCCGCCGCCAAGACCCCGTCCAAGAAGGCCGCCTCGGCCAACCGGACCCAGAGGTGACAGCGCCACAACTCGTGGTCCACCGCGACAAGGACCTGATGGCCCTTGCCGCGGCGGCCCGGCTGATCACCCGGATCGTGGACGCCCAGTCCGCCCGCGGCACCGCCTCGGTGGTGCTGACGGGCGGCCGCAACGGCAACGCGCTGCTCGCCGCGCTGGCGTCGTCGCCGGCCCGGGACGCGGTCGACTGGTCCAGGCTCGACCTGTGGTGGGGCGACGAGCGCTTCCTGCCGGAGGGCGACCCGGAGCGCAACGCCACCCAGGCCCGGGACGAACTGCTCGACGCCGTCCCGCTCGACCCGGCGCGGGTGCATGCCATGCCCGCCTCGGACGGGGTGGACGGCGACAACGCGGAGGCGGCGGCGGAACGCTACGCCGCCGAGCTCGCCAAGGCGGCCGGGCCCGGCGACCACGCCGGCGTGCCCAGCTTCGACGTGCTGCTGCTGGGTGTCGGCCCCGACACCCACGTCGCCTCGCTGTTCCCCGAACTCCCCGGCGTGCGGGAGACCTCCCGCACCGTCGTGGGCGTCAGGGGCGCGCCGAAGCCGCCGCCGGTCCGGGTCTCGCTGACCCTCCCGGCGATCCGGGCGGCACGCGAGGTCTGGCTGCTCGCCGCGGGCGAGGACAAGGCCGAGGCGGTCGCCCTGGCCCTCAGCGGCCCGGGCGAGATCCAGGCCCCCGCCTCCGGCGCGTACGGGCAGCAGCGCACGCTGTGGCTGCTGGACCGCGCCGCGGCGTCGAAGATCCCGCCGGAGATGTACCCGCTGTCGTCCTCCTGACGGCTGCCCGACGGCCCTGTTCCTGCTGCCTCGGCAGCAGGAACAGGGCCGTCGCCGTTGATCTGACCCATCGACAGTTCCCGCGCACCGCGCCTACGATGCGGCACATGGGGGATACCGGCATCACCGTCCGACCGGCCACCGAAGCGGACGTCGACGAGACCGCGGGCACGCTGGCGCTGGCGTTCCACGACGATCCGCAGTGGCTCTGGTCGCTGCCGGTGGAGACGACCAGGCCGGAGCGGCTGCGGCGGATCTTCGCCACGATGCTGCGCCACGAGGTGCTGCGGCACGGCGCGGTCGAGGTGGCCTGCGACGAGGACGGCCGGATCGTCGGCGCCGCGCTCTGGCTGCCGCCGGGCAAGGCCAAGCCCACCCTGCGCGAGCAGGCCGCCGCAGCCCCCGGCTACCTGCGCGCCTACGGACGCCGGATCTGGTACGGCAACGCCCTGCAGGCCGCCTGCTTCAAGGCCCACCCCAGCGGCGAACCCCACTGGTACCTCTTCATCCTCGGCGTCGACCCCGACCTCCAGGGCCAGGGCGTGGGCGCCGCCCTGCTCCGCTCCCGCCTGGACCGCGTGGACGCGGAAGGCCTGGCCGCCTACCTGGAGTCCACCAACCCCGCCAACGTCCCGCTCTACGAACACTTCGGCTTCGAGCTCACCGGCGCCCTCAAGCTGCCGAAGGCCGCGCCGCGGATCGACACCATGTGGCGGCCCCAGCGCAAAGCCTGACCCGAGCATGTATGCATGCAGTACCATACACATATGTCTCTGAAGCGAACCACGGTCTACGCCGACGCCGAGGACCTCGCCATCATCAAGGAAGCCGCCGCGCGCGAGGGAATCGCCGAGGCGGAGATAATCCGCGAGGCGATCCACCTGGCCGCCCTGGCCAAACGATCCTGGGCCGAGCCGCTGGGCTGGCCGTCCTTCGCGAGCGGCAGCTCGCAGCCCGGTGAGGACGTCGACCGAGCTCTCGACCAGGTGTGGGACGAGAAGGCAGCAGCCTACGAAGCGGGCAAGCGCCGAACGCCATGATCCTTGTCGTCGCGGACACCTCCGCCCTCCTCGCGACCGCCGACACCGACCACCCCGAGCAGGCGGCCAGCCTCAAAGCGCTGGAGAACGCCGGTCTGGTCGTGATCTCCCCGCTGATCATCGCCGAGGCCGACCATCTGATGCACCGAATCGGCGGCCCGGTCCTGCGTGACGCCCTGCTCGACGGCATCATCGAACAGGGACGACGCGGTCGCTTCCTCGTACCCGACATCACCGTGGACATGCTGGCGACCGCCCGCGCCGTCATGCGGCGCTACGCCTCCCTCGACCTCGACCTCGCCGACGCGGTGAACGTCGCCCTCGCCGCCGAGTACCGAACCGACGCCGTACTGACCTTGGATCGCCGCGACTTCCGAGCCATGCGCCCACTGACCGCCCACACCTGCTTCCGACTGCTGCCGGACGATGCCTGAGGCTCCCTAAAACGATTTGCCGGACTGCGCCGAGAGCCTCGCCGATCCCAAGCCGTGCGGCCCGCTGCTGGACGCGATGCGGCGGACCGAGTCGGTGCCTTCACTGCTGGGCGTGAGCGGCCATCTGCTCACCGTCGGAACGAGTAGCTGATGAACAATCAACTATCTTTCTGCAGCGGGGAGATCAGCTGACCGGATGGGGCTGGGATACGATCCGGGCATGAGTACTCCAGTCCCCCAGGGCACGAGGTGGGATCTCCTCACCGAGGCACACCAGGCACTGCGTACCGCTGTCATGGGCATCCCGGCCGACGGCTGGGACCGGCCCACTCCCGCCGAGGCATGGAATGTCACCCAGGTGCTGCAGCACGCAGCTGGTGACCAGTTTGCCTATGCCTCGGCGCTGACCGATGGGCCGAAGCCGACGGAAGACCCGTTCGCCCCCTCCGGGGAACTCCGGGGCACCCCGGCGCAAGTACTGGAACCCGCACTCGCCGCCACCGTCGCCGCCTTCGGCGCGGTGGAGTCACCCGACACTGAGGTTGCCGTACCGCTGCCGCCCTTCAAACTGCCCGCAGGGGTGGCCGTGGCTGCGGCGGCGCTGGACGCGGCGGTGCATGCGTGGGACATCGCCGTTGCCACCGGGCAACTGTCGCCGCTCACCCCGGGCCTCGCCCTGGCGCTGCGGCCGGCCGCCGACGCCCTGGTGGAGCCGTTGCGCGGCTTTGCCTACGGCCCCGCGATCGAGCCGGCCATCGACGCGGACGAAGCCGATTCGCTGCTCAACTTCCTCGGCCGTAGGGCTGACTGGAAGGCCTGAAGCCGGGAGGTCAGCGGGCCCCGTAGACCGGCAGGGGCGGTTCGGCCTGCGCGAGCAGCTTTCGGACCGCCTCCCCGGCCTCGACCGGGGTCCAGCGGGGGGCGTTGTGCGCGGTGGGCCCGGGGTGCCACCCCTCCATCACCGTGATCCTGCCCCCCTCCGCCTCGAACACCCGCCCGGTTACCCCCGCGCTGGCGTCGCTGCCGAGCCACACCACGAGCGGGGAGACGTCCTCGGGCTCCGGCAGCGCGGCGGCGATCGCTCCCTCGGTCATCCTGGTCCGGGCCGACGGTGCGATCGCGTTCACCTGCACGCCGTAGGACGCGAATTCGGCGGCGGCGACAGAGGTCAGGCCGAGGATCCCGGCCTTGGCGGCCGAGTAGTTCCCCTGGCCGACGCTGCCCAGCAGCCCCGCCCCGGAGCTGGTGTTGACGATCCGTCCGGCCACCGGCCGCCCCGCTTTGGCCTCGGCCCGCCAGTGCGCGGCGGCCTCGCGCAGCGGCAGGAAGTGCCCGCGCAGATGGACCCGCATCACCGCGTCCCAGTCGTCCGCGTCCAGGTTCACCAGCATCCGGTCGCGCAGAAAGCCCGCGTTGTTGACCAGGGTGTCCAGGCGGCCGTAGGCGTCCAGGGCGAGGGCGACCAGGTCGGCCGCGCCCTCCTCCGTCGTGATGTCGCCGTGGTGGGCGACCGCTCGGCCGCCGAGGGCCAGGATCTCGCCGACCACGGCGTCGGCCGGACTGTCCCCGGCAGGGCTCCCGTCCCGGCCGACGCCGAGGTCGTTGACGACGACTGCGGCACCCTCGGCGGCGAAGGCGAGGGCGTGCGCACGGCCGAGCCCGCGCCCGGCGCCGGTGACGATGACGGTGCGGCCTTCGGCCAGTCCTGGCATGGTCGTTGCTCCTTCAGCGGTCCGGCGATCCAAGGGTTCAACGGTTGGCGGTGGCGGCGTCGAGGAAAGCGGGACGCTCCCCGCCGCCGTGCAGCAGCAGTGAGGCGCCGCTGATGTAGGCGGCCCGGGGCGAGGCCAGGAAGACCACGGCCTCGCCGACCTCCTCCGGCTGGGCGAGCCGGCCGAGCGGGACGGTGCGTCCGACGGCCGCGACGCCCTCCTCGTCCCCGTAGTGCAGCGCGGAGGCCTCGGTTCGCACCATGCCGAGGACGAGGGTGTTCACCCGAACGGTCGGGGCCCACTCCACCGCGAGACTGCGGGCCAGGTGGTCGAGCCCGGCCTTGGCCGCGCCATAGGCGGCGCTGCCGGGGGACGGTCGCGAACCGCTGACGCTGCCGATCATGACGATGGCCCCGCCGTCCTGCTGCTCCCGCATCACCGCATGCGCGGACCGGGACAGCAGCAACGGCGCGATCAGGTTCAGCTCCAGGATCCTGCGGTGCCGTTCGGCCTCCCCCTCGGCCAGCGGCAGGTACGGCGTCCCACCGGCGTTGTTGACCAACAGGTCGAGCCGACCGTGGTCGGCGGCCACCGCCGCCAGCAGCGCGGCGCCGGCCTCCGGGTCGCGTACGTCGAGCGCGCGGAACTCCGCCTTCCCGCCCGCTGCTTCGATGGCCCCGGCCGGGGGTCGGCGGGCCGCCGCGACCACCACGGCGCCGGCCGCCAGCAGCGTCCGTACGATTCCGGCACCCACCCCCCGGGTCCCCCCGGTGACCACGGCGACACGGCCGGACAGTTCTTGACGGTGTGTCATCCGGGGCTCCCCTGCGGCTTGTTGCGCTGCTACCGTCGACCTGGACGTACCTAACTAACGTTTGGTGGAAAGGTAGCCGAGAATCCCATGGGTGTCTCCACCTCGATCGCCGGCACTGAAGAAGCGGACGACGGCATAGCCGTGGTCACCGTCGCCTATCCACCCGTCAACGCCCTACCGGTGGCGGGCTGGTACGAGCTCGCCCGCGCACTGCGGGAGGCCGGGCAGGACCCCGGCGTGAGGGTGGTGGTGCTGGAGGCCTCCGGCCGCGGCTTCAACGCCGGCGTCGACATCAAGGAGATCCAGCGCGACCCCGGGCCGCAGTCCCTGATCGGCGCCAACCGGGGCTGTGCCGAGGCCTTCGCCGCCGTCTACGAGTGCCAGGTGCCGGTCATCGCCGCCGTGCAGGGCTTCTGCCTGGGCGGCGGCATCGGTCTGGTCGGCAACGCCGACGCGATCGTCGCCGCCGAGGACGCCGTCTTCGGCCTGCCCGAACTGGACCGCGGCGCGCTCGGCGCGGCCACCCATCTGGCCCGGCTGGTCCCGCCGCATCTGATGCGTCCGCTCTACTACACCGGACGGACCGTCAGCGCGGCCGAGCTGCACCGCTTCGGGACGGTCTGGGAGGTCGTCCCGCGCGAGCGGCTCCGGGAGGCGGCGATGGCGCTGGCCCGGCGCATCGCGGCCAAGGACGGCTATCTGCTGCGCCTGGCCAAGGAGGCCATCAACGGCATCGACCCGGTCGACGTCCGCCGCAGCTACCGCTTCGAGCAGGGGTTCACCTTCGAGGCCAATCTCGCCGGGGCCTCGGACGCCCACCGCGAGGCCTTCATCGCGGCAGGGGGCAAGTAGCGCCATGGTGGACAAGCGTATGAGCGCCGACGAGGTCGTCGGCAGGCTCTCCAGCGGGATGACCCTGGGGATCGGCGGCTGGGGCTCACGGCGCAAGCCGATGGCCCTGGTCAGAGCCATCCTGCGGTCCGGCCTGCGGGATCTGACCGTGGTCTCCTACGGGGGTCCCGACATCGGGCTGCTGGCCGCGGCCGGACGGATCCGGCACCTCGTCACCGCCTTCGTCACCCTGGACTCGATCCCGCTGGAACCCCACTTCCGGGCGGCGCGGGAGAGCGGGACGCTGGAACGACTGACCGAGTACGACGAGGGCATGCTGCTGCTGGGACTGACCGCAGCCGCCCACCGACTCCCCTTCCTGCCGACCCGGGCCGGGCTGGGCTCGGACGTGCTGCGGCTCAACCCGGAACTGCGGACCGTGGTCTCCCCCTACCAGGACGGCGAGGAGTTGGTCGCCGTACCGGCCCTGCGCCTGGACGCCGCCCTGGTCCACCTGAACCGCGCGGACCGACTCGGCAACGGCCAGTACCTGGGCCCCGACCCCTACATGGACGATCTGTTCTGCGCCGCCGCCGACACCGCCTACCTCAGCTGCGAACGGCTGGTCGACACCGCCGACCTGCAGAAGGAGGGCTCCCCCGGCACGGTGCTGGTCCCACGCTGGTCTGTCACCGGCGTGGTGGAGGCGCCCGGCGGCGCCCACTTCACCTCCTGCGTCCCGGACTACGACCGCGACGAGCCCTTCCAGCGCGCCTACGCCCAGGCCGCCGCCGACCCCTCGTCCTGGCCCGTCTTCGAGCAGCGCTTCCTGTCGGGGGACGAAGAGGACTACCGGGCCGCCGTGGCGGCCCTCCGAGCGGAGGCGACCTCATGACCGCGTCGATCGGTGCGGACCTGGCCGTCACCAGGGCCGAGTACTGCGTCATCGCCTGCGCCGAGGCCTGGCGCGGGGACGGGGAAGTGCTGGCCGCCGCGATGGGGACCATCCCGACCCTGGGCGCACGGCTGGCGAAACTCACCTTTGCGCCGGACCTGCTGATCACCGACGGCGAGGCGCAGCTCGCCGCCGATGTGCCCGCCCTCGGCGCGGCCCCGGCGGCGGTCGAGGGCGCGCTGCCGTACCGGAAGCATCTGGAGCTGGTGGCCATGGGCCACCGCCACGTGATGATGGGCGCCAGCCAGCTCGACCGCCACGGCAACCAGAACATCTCCGCCATCGGCGACTGGTCCCGACCGACCCGGCAACTGCTCGGCATGCGCGGAGCGCCCGGAAACACCGTCAACAACCCCACCAGCTACTGGATCCCGCGCCACAGCCCACGGGTCTTCGTCCCCGGGACGGTCGATGTGGTCAGCGGCGTCGGGTACGGACGGCTGCACGGCGCGGCGGCACGCTTCCAGGATCTCCGACGGATCGTCACCGACCTTGCGGTACTGGACTTCGGCGGGGACGGGCACGCCATCCGGCTGCTCTCGGTGCACCCAGGAGTGACGGTCGATCAGGTCATCGCCGCCACCGGCTTCCCGCTGGTCCTGCCCAGCGATATTGCCTCCACCCGAGCCCCCTCCGCCGAAGAACTGCGCCTGATCCGCGAAGTCCTGGACCCGCGCGGGGCCCGCGATCGGGAGGTTCGCGGATGACCCCCTCCCCGATCCGGCTGGACACCGCGCTCACCCGACTCGTCGGCGTCCGCCACCCCATCGTCCAGACCGGCATGGGCTGGGTCGCCGGACCTCGCCTGGTCACCGCGACCGCCCGGGCCGGCGGGCTCGGCATCCTTGCCTCGGCCACCATGACGCCGGGTCAGCTGCAGTCAGCTGTAAGGGAGGTGAAGGATCGTACCGACGCGCCCTTCGGGGTCAACCTGCGCGCCGACGCCGGGGATGCGACCGAGCGCGCCGAGATCATCGTGAAGGAGGGCGTCCGGGTCGCCTCCTTCGCGCTGGCCCCCTCGCGTGAGCTGATCGTCAGGCTCAAGGACGCCGGTGTGGTCGTCATCCCCAGCATCGGCGCGCGTCGGCACGCGGAGAAGGTCGCCGCCTGGGGGGCGGACGCCGTCCTGGTCCAGGGCGGCGAGGGCGGCGGGCACACCGGCACGGTCGCCACGACCGTACTGCTCCCCCAGGTCGTGGACGCTGTGGACATCCCCGTCATCGCCGCCGGCGGCTTCCGCGACGGCCGGGGCCTGATCGCGGCGCTGGCCTTCGGGGCGGCCGGCATCGCGATGGGCACCCGCTTCCTGCTCAGCTCCGACAGCACCGTCCCCGACGCGGTCAAGGCCCGCTACCTCGCCGCCGGGGTCAACGACATCGCCGTCACCACCAAGGTCGACGGCCTGCCGCACCGCATGCTCCGCAGTGACCTGGTCACCGCCCTCGAACACGCCGGACGCACCCGCTCGCTGGCCCGCGCGCTGCGCCACGCCGCCGCCTTCCGCACCGTCTCCGGCCTCTCCTGGCCAGCGATGATCCGCGACGGCCTGGCCATGAAACACGGCCACGACCTGACCTGGAGCCAGGTCCTGCTAGCCGCCAACACCCCCATGCTCCTGAAGGCCGCCATGGTCGACGGCCGCACCGACCTCGGCGTGATGGCCGCCGGCCAGGTCGCCGGCCTGATCGACGACCTGCCCTCGGTGCAGGAGCTGATCGACCGCATCATGGCCGAGGCGGGAGTCGTCTTGGCGGGTGTTGCGGGGGCGGTGGTGAGCTAGGCGTTCGGGTGCGGGTTGTGCCTGGCTTGTCGCGCAGTTCCCCGCGCCCCTGATAGTGCAACTTGCGCGCAGTTGGTCAGTTGCAGCCCCCAGGGGCGCGGGGAACTGCGCGATCAACCCCCCACCAGCGAGTCCCCGGCCTCCGTACGCTGGTACACCACCCTCCTCCCCACCCTCGTCCCCGCGACCAACTCGGCGTCGCGCAGGACGGCGAGGTGGCCGCCGATGGTGCCGAGTGACTGGCCGAGGTGGGAGGCGAGTTCGGTGCTGGTTGCGGGGCGGTCGAGTTCGTGGAGGATGGCCGCGCGGCCGGTGCCGATGAGCCGGTGCAGGACGCTGCGGGGGCGAGAGCCGGGGCGTGCCTCGGCGGCGGACTCCGCTGCCGCCCCTCGGGCCGGGTAGACCAGGGCGTAGCGGTCGTCCCGGCTCTCGCAGAGCCAGGTGCCGCGGGACAGGGCGCTGACCGGGACGAATAGCATGCCGTCGTCGCCGATCTGCCGGTCCGGGAAGTCCTGGTCGCTGAAGCGGATCGCGTCCGCGCCGACCCAGGCGCTGCGGCGGCTCATGCGCTCCAGGGCGCGGGGCCAGCCGTAGGCGGCCAGCAGCCCGGCCCGGTAGGTGACGTCCCGTTCGAGCAGCGCGCGGCGTCGTGGCCAGTCCGGTTCCACGTGGGCGGTCCACGCCGAGCGGAACAGTTCCACGGTGCGCGCGAACCAGTTCCGGCCGGTGAGCCAGGACAGGTCGTGCTGCTCCCAGCTGTGGGCCACGGACAGCTCCAGTTCGGCGCGTACCTCCTCGTCGGAGAACGGCGCGAGCGCCGCCAGCTCCTCGGCCATGGTCGTGCGCATCCCGCCCTGCGGCGGCGCGGTGAAAAAGAGCGGCATCCACTTGGTCGAGTTGATCAACCGGACCATGCCACGCGCGAAGGGGTCGGCGTCGAGGGCGGCCAGAAACGCGCCGTGGTGCCGGGCGTACCAGGAGGTCATCCAGGGATCGCAGTAGTCCGCGTGCAGCACCTTGATCGAGGCCAGCGTCTCGGCCAGCGGGGACAGCGCGAACCGGGACCGCGACAGGGCCAGCGGGGTCAGCCGCAGCAGGGTCATCTTTCGCCTCCTGCCGAAAGAATAGTGTCCGTCCCATCGGCCCTCGCAGACTGCCGCCCATGCCCTCCCCGGCCGCGCCCTCCGCACCCACCCCGCGCTCGTCCCTGCTCCGGTCACCCGACTTCCGCTGGTTCTTCACCGGACAGCTGGTCTCGCTGCTCGGCTCGTCGATGGCGCCGGTCGCGCTGACCTTCGCGGTTCTCAATGCCTCTGGCAGCACCGGCGACCTCGGCATCATCCTCACCGCACACATGATCCCGCTGGTGGGCTTCCTGTTGCTGGG
This sequence comes from Streptacidiphilus sp. EB103A, assembly GCF_041261405.1. NCBI lineage: Bacteria > Bacillati > Actinomycetota > Actinomycetes > Kitasatosporales > Streptomycetaceae > Streptacidiphilus > Streptacidiphilus sp. EB103A. The sequence goes on from NZ_JBGCAQ010000008.1 coordinate 166,908, forward strand.
CGGCGCCACCGCCGACCGGTTCCCGCGCCGGACCGTGCTGCTGGTCGCCAACCTCGGCTCGGCGCTCACCCAGGGCGGGGTGGCCGCGCTGTTGCTGACCAGCCACTACTCACTCGTTCCGGTCGCCGTGCTGGGCCTGCTCAACGGGGTGCTGGAGGCGTTCACCACACCGGCGCTGCGCGGCGTGGTGCCTCAGCTCGTCGGCCGGGACCAACTGCGGCAGGCCAACTCGCTGCTGGGCTCGATGCGCAACGGGACGAGGATCCTGGGGCCGAGTCTCTCCGGCATCCTGGTGGTCGTCGCGGGCGGCGGTCCGGCCATTGCCTTCGACGCGCTGACCTATCTGCTGGCGGCGGTGTGCCTGGCCCGGCTCAGCCTCCCCGGCAGCGTGCCCGCATCGTCGCGGGCCACCAGCATGCTGACCGACATCCGCTCGGGATGGGCCGAGTTCCGCCGGATCCCCTGGGTGTGGACGGTGGCGCTCTCCTTCTGCGTGATCAACCTGGTGCAGGTCGGCACCTGGCAGATCCTCGGCCCCTCGCTCACCAAGCAGGTCAGCGGGGAGGCCGCCTGGGGCTTCGTGCTCAGCGCCCGGGGCGCGGGGCTGCTGGTGATGAGCGCGGTGATGTACCGGTTGACGGTCCGTCATCTGCTGCGGCTGGGACAGCTGGTGACACTGCTCGGGGCGCTGCCGCTGCTGGTGCTGGGCACCGCACTGCAGGCCCCCTGGCTGATCGCGGCCGCCTTCGTCGCGGGTCTGGGCTCCTCGGTGGCGGGCATCGGCTGGGACACCTCACTGCAGGAGCACGTCCCGGCCGAGGTGCTGTCGCGGGTCTCCTCCTACGACGACCTGCTGTCCTATCTGGCGATCCCGATCGGCCAGTTGAGCGTGGGACCGCTGGCGCACGCCTTCGGCGGCTTCCGGGTGGCCACCACCGCGGGCGTCGTCTACGCGCTCGCGGCGGTGGCCCCGCTCGCCTCGGCCGCCGTACGGCGGCTGCCGCACGGCGTCCCGGAGCCGGACCAGGAAACCCCGCCGGCGTCCGTGCCTACGACAACCGCTCGATGATCGTCACATTGGCCTGGCCGCCGCCCTCGCACATGGTCTGCAGGCCGTAGCGGCCGCCGGTGCGCTCCAGTTCGTGCAGCAGGGTGGTCATCAGCCGCACACCCGTCGCGCCCAGCGGGTGGCCCAGGGCGATGGCGCCGCCGTTGACGTTCACCCGGGCCGGATCTGCTCCGGTCTCCTTGAGCCAGGCGAGGACGACCGGGGCGAAGGCCTCGTTGATCTCCACCAGGTCCATGGACTCGATGCTCATCCCGGTCTTCTTCAGCGCGTACGCGGTGGCCGGGATGGGGGCGGAGAGCATCCGGATCGGGTCCTCGCCGCGCACGGAGAGGTGGTGCACCCGGGCGCGCGGGGTCAGGCCGTACTCGGCGACGGCGCGCTCGGAGGCGATGAGCATCGCCGAGGCACCGTCGGAGACCTGGGAGGAGACCGCGGCGGTGAGCCGGCCGCCCTCGGTCAGCGGCTTCAGCTCGGCCATCTTCTCCAGGGTGGTGTCCCAGCGCGGGCCCTCGTCCTGCCGCACCTCGCCGTACGGGGCGATCTCGCGGTCGAAGCGGCCCTCGTCGATGGCGCGGGCCGCCCGCTGGTGCGACTGGAGGGCGAAGCGCTCCATTTCCTCCCGGGAGATGCCCCACTTCTCGGCGATCAGTTCGGCTCCGTAGAACTGGTTCACCGGCTGGTCGCCGTAGCGCTCGCGCCAGCCGATGGAACCGGCGTACGGGCCCTCGGTGAGGCCCAGCGGCAGCGCGGCCTCGCGTGCGGAGTAGGCGATCGGGATCTGCGACATGCTCTGGGTGCCGCCGGCCACCACCAGGTCGCTGGTCCCGGACATCACCGCCTGCGCGGCGAAGTGGACCGCCTGCTGCGAGGAGCCGCACTGGCGGTCGATGGTGACACCGGGTACCTCCTCCGGAAGCCCGGCCGCCAGCCAGCTGGTGCGGGCGATGTCCCCGGCCTGCGGGCCGACGGTGTCCAGGCAGCCGAAGACCACGTCCTCGACCAGCGCCGGGTCCACGCCGGACCGCTCGACCAGGGCCTTCAGCACATGTGCGCCCAGGTCGGCGGGGTGGGCGGACGCCAGGCCGCCGCGGCGACGGCCGACGGGGGTGCGGACGGCTTCGACGATGTAGGCCTCGGGCATGGTGGTCGTTCCTCCTACTGGGTAGCTGGGTAGCTGGGTACTGGGGTGGGGTCACTGATGAAGGGTGGAGATTCCGTCGAGCAGCATGCTGAGGTACTGGCGGGCGATCTCCGCCGCGTCATGGCGGCCGCCCGGCCGGTACCAGGAGGCGGCGACCCAGACGGTGTCGCGGACGAAGCGGTACGCCAGTCGCAGGTCCAGGTCGGCGCGGAAGGCGCCCTCGGCGACCCCGCGTTCCAGCGTCCCCTGCCAGGCGGCCTCGAAGCGGCTCATCGAGTCGGCGAGGTAGCCGAACCTGGGCTGCCCGGCGAGATGCCGTTCGCGCTGGTAGATGGCGACGGCGTCGCGGTGCCGGTCGATCTCCCGGAAGGACTCGACGACCAGCGCCTCCAGGGTCTCCCGGGGGCCGAGGTCCGCGGCGAGCACGGCGTCGTAGCCGGTCCAGAGCTCGTTCAGGAAGCCGGAGAGGATCTCGTCCAGCATCGACTCCTTGGAGTCGAAGTGGTAGTAGAGGCTGCCGGCCAGGATGCCCGCGGCGTCGGCGATCTCCCGCACGGTGGTGGCGTCGTAGCCCTGCCGGGCGAACACCTGAGCGGCTGTGGCCAGCAGCTCGTCCCTTCGGGTGGCCGCTGCCGTTCTCGGCTGGGACGTCATCGCGGGTCGACTCCTCGTCGGCGTGCTGGCTGTCAGGGGTGCTGGCTGTCACGGGTGCTGGCTGCTGACGGAGAGGACCTCGCCCGTCAGATAGGACGAGTATCCGCTCGCCAGGAACACGATCACATTCGCCACCTCCCACGGCTCGGCCCAGCGGCCGAAGGCCTCCCGGGCCGTCAGCTGTTCCAGCAGCTCCGGTGTGGTGACCCTGACCAGGTGCGGGTGCATCGCCAGGCTCGGCGAGACCGCGTTCACCCGGACGCCCAGGTCGGCGGCCTCGACGGCGGCGCAGCGGGTCAGCGCCATCACCCCGGCCTTCGCCGCCGCGTAGTGGGACTGCCCGGCCTGGGCCCGCCAGCCCACCACCGAGGCGTTGTTGACGATCACCCCGGCACCGCCGGAGGACCGGAACCTCCGCAGCGCCGCCCGGGTGCAGCGCATGGTGCCGGTGAGGGTGACGTCGAGGACCCGGTCCCACTGCTCGTCGGTCATCTCCTCCAGCGTCGACGTCCCGCCCAGGCCGGCGTTGTTGACCAGGATGTCGAGCCGTCCGTGCCGCGTCTCGGCGAGGTCGAGCAGCGCGGAGACCTGCTGCTCGTCGGTGACGTCGCAGGCGGTGCCGGCGACCCGGTCCGCGCCGAACTCCTCGGCCAGGGCCTCGACGGTCTCCTTGAGGCGGCGCGCATGGGCGTCGCCGAGGACGACCGCCGCCCCCTCCTCCAGGAACCGCCGGGCGGTCGCGCCGCCGATCCCGGCCCCTGCCGCCGCCGTGACCACGGCGCTGCGACCGTTCAGCAGCCCATGTGCTGACGGATAGTCAGGTACGGTGCTCACGACCTGGCCCACCTCTCGACGGCCGACTCCCCGCACGTTAACCTACCAAACACTTGTTAGGGAAGGAGGGGTCGAGATGCCCGAGGAGACGGATGTCGTCCTCTACGAGCGCCAGGACTCGACCGCCCTGGTCACCCTGAACCGCCCCGAGTACCGCAACGCCCAGAACTCGGCCATGACCTACGCCCTCGACCGCGCCTTCTACCGGGCCGCCGACGATCCCGAGGTCAAGGTCGTGGTGCTGCGCGGCGCCGGACCGCACTTCTCGGCCGGCCACGACATCGGCACCCCCGGGCGCGACGCCCACCTCCCCTTCGAGCGCAGGGCCTCGCTGTGGTGGGACCACTCGGAGCGGCAGGGCGCCGAGAGCCGCTACGCCCGCGAGTCCGAGGTCTACCTGGGCATGTGCCGCCGCTGGCGGGAACTGCCCAAACCGGTGATCGCCTCCGTCCACGGGGCCTGCGTGGCAGGCGGGTTGATGCTCGCCTGGGTCTGCGACCTGATCGTGGCCGCCGACGACGCCTTCTTCGCCGACCCGGTGGTGCGGATGGGCATCCCCGGCGTCGAGTACTTCGCGCACCCCTGGGTGCTGCCGCCGCGCATCGCCAAGGAGTTCCTCTACACCGGCGAACGGATGACCGCGCGGCGGGCGTACGAGCTCGCCATGGTCAACCGGCTGGTGCCGCGTGCCGAACTGCACCGGGAGACGATGGCGCTGGCGGCCCGCATCGCCGAGATGCCCACCATGGGCCTGGCCCTCACCAAGCGCGCCGTCAACCAGGCCGAGGACCTGCAGGGCCTGCACAGCGGCCTGGACTCGGTCTTCGGTCTGCATCACCTCGCCCACGCCCACAACGCGGAGACCGCCAAGGACTCGCTGGGCGGGATGGACGCCCGCTCGATGAAGGCCGCGGCCCAAGGGCGGGACAATAGCTGATGGATCTTCAGATAAGCACTGAGGACCAGGAGTTCCGCGCCGAGGCGCGCGAGTGGCTGCGCCGGCACGTCCCGGCGCGCCGGCTGCCCTCGCTGGAGACCGGGGCCGGCTTCGCCGAGCACCGCGCCTGGGAGCAGGAACTCCACGCCGACCGCTGGTCCGTGGTCTCCTGGCCGGAGCAGTACGGCGGCCGGGACGCCTCGCTGCTGCGCTGGCTGCTCTTCGAGGAGGAGTACTACGCCGCCGGCGCGCCCGGGCGGGTCAGCCAGAACGGCATCAACCTGCTCGCACCGACCCTGTTCGAGCACGGCACCGAGGAGCAACGGGCCCGCATCCTCCCGGAGATGGCGAGTGGAACGACCGTCTGGGCCCAGGCCTGGTCCGAACCCGGCGCCGGCAGCGACCTGGCCGCCCTGCGCTCCACCGCCACCCGCACCGAGGGCGGCTGGCTGCTGGACGGCGCCAAGACCTGGTCCTCCCGGGCCGCCTTCGCCGACCGCGCCTTCGGCCTGTTCCGGTCCACTCCGGTCGAGGAGTCCGGGGCCCGGCACCGCGGCCTCAGCTATCTGATGTTCCCGCTGGTCGCACCGGGGGTGACGGTGCGTCCGATCGGCCGGCTGGACGGCAGGCCCGCCTTCGCCGAGATCTTCCTGGACGGCGTCTTCGTCCCGGACCGGGACGTGATCGGCGAGGCCGGGCAGGGCTGGCGGGCGGCGATGAGCACGGCCGGCAACGAGCGCGGGCTTTCCCTGCGCAGCCCGGGGCGATTCCTGGCCGCCGCGGACCGGCTGGTGGAGCTCTGGCGCCAGGTCGGCGACCCCGGCGACACAGCGATGGCCGAGCGGGTCGCCGACGCGGTGATCGGCGCGCGGGCGTACCAACTGTCCGCCTTCGCGGCGGCCTCGGGCGAGGGCGGGCCGACCGGGGCGGCGTCCAGCCTCAACAAACTGCACTGGTCCGAGCTTGATCTGACGCTCCATGAGACGGCGCTCGATCTGCTGGGCCACGAGGGCGAGTTGGCCGATGTGGAGGAGTGGTCCGAGGGCTATGTCTTCGCCCTGGCCGGCCCGATCTACGGCGGCACCAACGAGATCCAGCGGGACATCGTCGCCGAGCGGCTGCTCGGCCTGCCGAAGGGGCGGCGCGGATGAGGTTCGTTCTCGACACCGAGCAGCGGGACTTCGCCGCCAGCCTGGACGCGCTGCTGTCTGCCGCCGACATCCCGGCCGTGGTCCGGGCCCGCGCCGCCGGGGACGACGCACCGCTGCGGGCGCTGTGGCGGCGGCTCGGCGACGCCGGGGTGTTCGCTCTCGCGGTGCCCGGGGAGTTCGGCGGCACCGGCCTGCTTCCGGTCGAACTGGTGCTCTGCTGCGTCGAATTGGGACGCCACGGCATGCCGGGACCACTTGCCGAGACCTTCGCGGCCAGCGCGCTGCTGGCGGGCACGGAGCAGGCGGGGCTGCTCCCCGGCGTGGCATCGGGGCAGGTGATCCTCTCCCTGGCCGCCGACGGCGGCCAGGCCGCGGACCCCGACCTGGCCGACGCCGTGCTGCGGATCGGCGAGGGAAAGGCGCCACTGCGCCAGTCCCTGGACCCGGCCCGCCGGGTGGGCCTGCCCGACGACGCGATCGGCATCAGCGCTGGTCCGGGCAGCTCGGCGGCCACCGAGCTGGCCGCCCTCGCGACCGCGGCGCTCGCCCTGGGCGCCGGCCGTCACCTCCTCGCCGCCACCGTCGAGTACGCCAGGACCCGCACCCAGTTCGGCACCCCCATCGGCGGCTTCCAGGCCGTCAAGCACCGGCTCGCCGACGTGCTGCTCCAACTGGACTTCGCCGAACCGCTGTTGTACGGCGCCGCGGTCGCCCTGCAGGACGCTGCGGCGGACACGGCCGTCGCGATCGCGGCGGCCAAGGCCGCCTGCGGTGAGGCCGGCTACGCCGCCGCCAGGGCCGCGCTGCAACTGCACGGCGCGATCGGCTACACCGACGAGTTCGACCTCTCGCTGTGGATCCGCCGGGCCCGGGTGCTGCGCAACGCCTGGGGCACCCCGTCCGCCTGCCGCCGAAAGGTCCTGGAGAGCAGGGACGGCCGAGACAGCCGACAGGGGCCCCGCCCGGACCGCCTGGTGAGGTAGGTGTCCGGGGCGACGCCCCTGCGAACGTGCTGCTTGCTGCGGAAGCCCTGCTCAGATCTCCCCGCGCAGCTTGGCCAGCGCCTCAGCGAGGATCGCCTCGCCGTCGGCGTCGCTGCGGCGCTCGCGGACATACGCGAGGTGGGTTTTGTAGGGCTCGGTACGCGGCGGAGCCGGCGGGTTCTCTTCGTCCTGCCCGGCCGGGAATCCACAACGCGGGCAGTCCCAGGTGTCCGGGATCTGCGCGTCGGAGGCGAACGACGGGCGGGTCTCATGCCCGTTGGCACACCAGAAGGAGATACGGAGCCGAGGAGCGGACTCGCCGCGCTCGGCTTCCCCCATGGGGCCTGCCCCGACCCTGCTGCCACGGATGGCGTTGCCACTTGCCACGGTCTGACTCCCTGCGTGCTGGTGCGTTGCGATAGTCACGTGGGAGTGGTTCGCGCCCCAGAGGCCCGGCCCCCACTGTGTCCCGTCGCCCCCCTTCTCCGACGGAGTCGTCCCAGTGTACGGAGCGCATAAGTGCCGCCCGACACCGCCACCGGTGACAACTGTCACTCATGATAAGCGGCCGGGCGACACTCCGTCAGCTTTCGCGGCAGGGGTGCTGCGCAGAGGTTCTGCCCGCAGCGGGCTGATCAGCCGTTCTTGGCCTTCAGCAGCAGCGACAGAATGATGATGCAGGCGAACCAACCGACACCCATGAAGATGGTGATGCGGTCGAGGTTGCGCTCGGCGACGGCAGAGCCACCGCCGGTGGAGGACATACCGCCACCGAACATGTCAGAAAGACCGCCGCCCTTGCCCTTGTGCAGCAGGACGAGGACGACCATCATCACGCTGAAGAAGATCAGCGCGATCGAGAAGCCGAGGATCACGGCGGGACCAATCTCTCGTAATCGATGTGTGAAGCTGTGACGCAGGGCCGGGTCGACGGATCCTGACCGTCGTCCCGACCCTGCATACTCTAGACCGCTGTCAGCCTACTGCCTGGTCCCGGTAGCGAACGATCTTCACGAACTCTTCCGGATCCAGCGCCGCGCCGCCGATCAGGGCGCCGTCGACGTCCGGCTTGGCCATGATCCCGGCCGCGTTCGAGGACTTCACCGAGCCGCCGTAGAGCACCCGGACCTTGTCCGCCAGCTCCTGGCTGTAGAGCTCGGCCAGCCGGACCCGGATCGCGCCGCAGACCTCCTGGGCGTCCTCGGGGGTGGCGACCTCGCCGGTGCCGATGGCCCACACCGGCTCGTACGCCACCACGATCGACTCGGCGTCCTCGGCCGGCACGCCGTCCAGCGCGCCGTCCAGCTGCGCCAGGGTGTAGGAGACCTGGTTTCCGGCCTTGCGGACGTCCAGGCCCTCGCCGACGCAGAGGATCGGCACGATGCCGTTCCGGAACGCGGCCTTGACCTTGGCGTTGACGATCGGCTCGGTCTCGGCGTGGTACTGGCGCCGCTCCGAGTGGCCGATGGCCACATAGGTGCACTTCAGCTTGGACAGCATCGGCCCGGAGATCTCACCGGTGTAGGCGCCGGAGTCCTGGGCGGAGATGTCCTGGGCACCGTACTTGATCTTCATCTTGTCGCCGTCGACCAGGGTCTGCACCGAGCGCAGATCCGTGAACGGCGGCAGGACGGCGACCTCGACGGCCGCGTAGTCCTTGTCGTTGAGCGCGAAGAAGAGCTTCTGGGTGTGGGCGATGGCCTCGAGGTGGTTGAGGTTCATCTTCCAGTTGCCCGCCATCAGCGGGGTGCGTGCAGCAGTCATGGGGATCAGTTCTCCAGTGCGGCCAGGCCGGGGAGGGTCTTGCCCTCCAGGTACTCGAGGCTGGCGCCGCCACCCGTCGAGATGTGCCCGAACTTCTTCTCGTCGAAGCCCAGGATGCGGACGGCCGCGGCCGAGTCGCCGCCGCCGACCACGGAGAACGCGTCACCGTCGGCCAGGGCCGCGGCGACGGCCCTGGTGCCCTCGGCGAAGTCGGGGTGCTCGAAGACGCCCATCGGGCCGTTCCAGAACACGGTGCTGGCGTCGGCGAGCTTCTCGGCGAACAGCTTGCCGGTGGCCGGGCCGAGGTCCAGGCCCATCTTCCCGGCCGGCATCGCGTCGGCGGCGACCACCTCGAAGTCCGCGACCGGGGTCTTGGCCTTCAGGTCGGGGAAGGACGCGGAAACCGCGACGTCGACGGGCAGGACGAACTCCACGCCGTTCTGCTTCGCGCGCTCCAGGTACTCCAGGACGACCGGGATCTGGTCCTGCTGCAGCAGGCTGCTGCCGACGTCGTGGCCCTGCGCCTTGAGGAAGGTGAAGGCCATGCCGCCGCCGATGAGGATCCGGTCGGCCTTGCCCAGCAGGTTGTCGATCACACCGAGCTTGTCGGAGACCTTGGAGCCGCCGAGGACGACCACGTAGGGGCGGTCGACCTGCTCGGTCAGCCGCTTGAGCACGCCGACCTCGGTGGCGATCAGCAGGCCGACCGCGTGCGGCAGCCGGGCCGGGAGGTCGTAGACCGAGGCGTGCCTGCGGTGCACGGCGCCGAAGCCGTCGCCCACGTAGACGTCGGCGAGGGCGGCCAGCTGGTCCGCGAAGGCGCCGCGCTCGGCGTCGTCCTTGCTGGTCTCGCCGGCGTTGAAGCGCAGGTTCTCCAGCAGCGCGACCTGGCCGTCCGCCAGGCCGGCCACGACCGCGGCGGCGCTGTCGCCGACGGTGTCGGTCGCGAAGGCGACGTCCTGGCCGAGGATGGCGCCCAGCCGTACGGCCACCGGGGCCAGGCTGAACTGGGGGTCGGGCGCGCCCTTGGGACGGCCCAGGTGGGAGGCGACGATCACCTTGGCGCCGGCCGCGACCAGCTTGGCGATGGTCGGCGCGACGGCGCGGATCCGGCCGTCGTCGGTGATGTCGGTGCCGGACAGCGGCACATTGAGGTCGGCGCGGACGAATACCCGCTTGCCCGCGACGTCGAGGTCGTCGATGGTCTGCACGTCAGGACGCTCCTGGGAGGTTTTCGACAGTTGGACATGGAGTGACGCGAGCAGGACCCGGCCCCATCGGAGTCCGGGTCCTGCTCACCTCAGCTGCTCACCGTGCCGCTCGTCAGAGCTGGCCACCGACGAGGGTGGTCAGGTTGACGAGACGGTTGGAGTAGCCCCACTCGTTGTCGTACCAGCCGAAGATCTTCACCTGGTTGCCCTGGACCATGGTCAGCGGGGCGTCGAAGATGCAGGAGAACGGCGAGTTGACGATGTCGCGGGAGACGATCTCGTCCTCGTTGTAGTACAGGTAGCCCTTGAGCTGGCCCTGGGAAGCCTTCTGGAAGGCCGCGTTGACCTCGTCCTTGGTGACCTCGCGCTCCAGGTCCACCACCAGGTCGGTGATGGAGCCGGTGGGGACCGGGACGCGCAGCGAGGTGCCGTCCAGCTTGCCCTTGAGCTCCGGCAGCACCAGCGCGGTGGCCTTGGCGGCACCGGTGGAGGTCGGGATGATGCTCAGGGCCGCGGCGCGGGCGCGACGCAGGTCCTTGTGCGGGAAGTCCAGGGTGACCTGGTCGTTGGTGTACGCGTGCACCGTCGTCATCATGCCCTTGACGATGCCGAACGCCTCGTGCAGGACCTTCGCCATCGGCGCCACGCAGTTGGTGGTGCAGGAGGCGTTGGAGATGATGGTGTGCTTGGCGACGTCGAGCTTGTCGTCGTTGACGCCCATGACGACGGTGATGTCCTCATCGCTGGCCGGAGCCGAGATCAGGACCTTCTTGGCGCCACCGACCAGGTGCTTCTTGGCCTGCTCGGCCTTGGTGAAGAAGCCGGTCGACTCGATCACGATGTCGGCGCCCAGCTCGCCCCACTTGAGGGCGGCGGGGTCACGCTCGGCGGTGACCTTGAAGCTCTTGCCGTCGACGGTGATGCTGTCGTCGCTGTGGGACACCTCGGCGTGCAGGGTGCCCAGGGTCGAGTCGTACTTGAGCAGGTGCGCCAGGGTCTTGGTGTCGGTCAGGTCGTTGACACCGACGATCTCGATGTCCGCGCCCTGGGCGATAACCGCACGGAAGAAGTTACGACCAATGCGGCCGAACCCGTTGATGCCTACCCGGATCGTCACGAACCGATCTCCTCGCTGGTACGTCGGCGCTTTACACCGACGAGCTGGAATGGGATGTCCCCGACCGCTTAAAACCCTACCCCGCGCCAGTGGCGGAGAGCACATCAGACCGGCCGTACGCACCGATGCCGCCCCTGGACATCGAGTCCAGAGGCGGCATTCACCCCGGTTTCATACGAATTTCACTGGTATTTCCATGGATTACCGCACAGTAGGACGCACGAACGGGGTATGGCCGACTCTCAGTGCGAGGCCAGCTCCTGAGCCCCGTACGGCTCGCCGCGGTAGGGCTCGCTGCCGTACGGGTCCGCACTGTAGGACTCGCCGGCGTAGGAGTCGCCCTCGGACAGGCTGTGCTCGGTGCTGGGCAGGCCCAGCTCCGACGCCCGCTTGTCGGCCATCGCCAGCAGCCGCCGGATCCGCCCGGCCACCGCGTCCTTGGTGAGCGGCGGGTCCGCCAGCGAGCCCAGCTCCTCCAGCGATGCCTGCTTGTGCTCCATCCGCAGGCGTCCGGCCGCGGCCAGGTGCTCCGGGACCTCCTCGCCGAGGATCTCCAGGGCCCGCTGCACCCGGGCGCCCGCGGCCACCGCGGCCCGGGCCGAGCGGCGCAGGTTGGCGTCGTCGAAGTTGGCCAGCCGGTTCGCCGTCGCCCGGACCTCGCGGCGCATCCGCCGCTCCTCCCAGGCCAGCACCGACTCGTGCGCGCCCAGCCGGGTCAGCAGCGCGCCGATGGCGTCGCCGTCCCGGATCACCACCCGGTCCACCCCGCGCACCTCGCGGGCCTTGGCCGGGATGCCCAGCCGCCGGGCCGCGCCGACCAGGGCCAGTGCGGCCTCCGAGCCGGGGCAGGTGATCTCCAGCGAGGAGGACCTGCCGGGCTCGGTGAGCGAGCCGTGCGCCAGGAAGGCCCCGCGCCAGGCCGCCTCGGCGTCACAGGTCGCCCCGGAGACCACCGCCGGGGGAAGACCCCGGATCGGCCGTCCGCGCCCGTCCACCAGCCCGGTCTGCCGGGCCAGCAGGTCGCCGTCCTTCACCACCCGCACCACGTACCGGCTGCCGCGTCGCAGCCCGCCGGGGGCCATCACCACCAGGTCCGAGGAGTGTCCGAAGATCTCCAGCAGATCCTTGCGCAGCCGCCGTGCCGCAACGCCGGTGTCCAGCTCCGCCTCGATCACGATGCGTCCGCTCACCAGGTGCAGACCGCCCGCGAACCGCAGGATCGCCGACACCTCCGCCTTGCGGCAGCATGCCCGGGTGACGGGGAGCCGGCTGATTTCGTCCTTCACCGCTGCCGTCATCGCCATGGCGCGATCCTTCCATGCATCCTGAAGATCCGGTCGTACGCTGCGGCCAGAAGCTCTGGGTCGTGTCGCCCGCAAGAGCCGTCCGGGGCGGCGACGTTGTCGAGTACCAGTTCGGCGCCGAGGCGTTTGGCCGCACTGCGCAACGCCTCCGGGTCGGCCACCGTGCCCGCGTTGGCGAGCACGAAGTCGACGGTGAGGTCCGGGGCGTGGGCGCCGAGCACCTCCAGGTGGCGCTGCGGCGAGAAGCCCTCGGTCTCCCCCGGCTGGGCCACCAGGTTGAGCGCCAGCACCTTCCGGGACCGGGTCTGCACCAGGGCGTCGCGCAGGTCAGGGACCATCAGATGCGGTAGCACGCTGGTGAACCAGGACCCTGGGCCCAGCACCACCCAGTCCGCCTCGCGCACCGCGGCGACCGCCTCGGGCACCGCCGGCGGATCCTGCGGCAGCAGCCGCACCGACTCCACCTCGCCCGGGGTGACCGCGACTTCGGCCTGCCCGCGAACGGTGGACAGCCGCTCGGGGTCCTCCGGGTCCAGGCCCCGTACGGTGGCCTCGATGTCCAGCGGCACCGCGGACATGGGCAGCACCCGGCCGTGCGCGCCGAGCAGCCTGCCGACGTACTCCAGGGCCTCGACCGGGTCGCCGAGCTTCTCCCACAGCGCCACGATCAGCAGGTTCCCCACGGCGTGGCCGTGCAGTTCGCCGTCGCTCTGGAAGCGGTGCTGGATCACCTCGGACCAGGTCCGGCCCCACTCGTCGTCACCGCACAGCGCGGCCAGCGCCTTGCGCAGATCCCCGGGCGGCAGAACGCCCAACTCGGCGCGCAGCCGCCCGCTGGAGCCACCGTCGTCGGCGACGGTGACCACGGCGGTGAGGTCTCCGGTGAGTCTGCGCAGCGCCCGCAGCGAGGCTGCCAGGCCCTGCCCGCCGCCCAGCGCGGTGATCCTCGGAGCGCCTCGGCGTCGCGCCTGCTGCCGTCCAGCAACGATGTGTGACGCCACCCGTGCCCCTGTTCTGTCCGCACTCCAATTTTCCGGGGCCCGAGGGGACCTACTCGCGCCCCATGTCCCGGTGCACCAGCACCGTCTCCAGCCCGTCGGCGATCAGCCGTTTCGCCAGCCGTTCCGACATCGCGACGCTGCGGTGCTTCCCTCCGGTGCAGCCTACGGCAAGTGTCATGTAGCGCTTGCCCTCCCGGCGATAGCCCTCGGTGACGATCCTGAGGAGATCGGCGTACTGGTCCAGGAACTCCTTGGCGCCCGGCTGGTCGAAGACATAGCGGGCCACCTCCTCGTCGGTCCCGGTGCGCGGGCGCAGCTCCGGGACCCAGTGCGGATTGGGCAGGAACCGGCAGTCCACCACCAGGTCGGCGTCGACCGGCAGGCCGTACTTGAAGCCGAAGGACATCACCGTGGCGCGGAGCTGCGGCTCCTGGTCGTCGGAGAACTGGGCGTCCATCTTGGCGCGCAGTTCATGGACGTTGAGGCTGGAGGTGTCGATCACCAGGTCGGCCTCGCCGCGCAGGTCGCGCAGCAGGGTGCGTTCCTGTTCGATGCCGTCCACGATGCGCCCGTCGCCCTGCAGCGGATGCGGGCGGCGCACACTCTCGAACCGGCGCACCAGGGCGTCGTCGGATGCCTCCAGGAACAGCACCCGCAGCCGGACGCCGCGCCGCTCCAGGTCCTCCAGCGAGGCCAGCAGGTCGTCGAAGAAGCTGCGGCCGCGCACGTCCACGACCGCGCCTATCCGCGCCACCGCGCCCTGCGAGCGGGCGCCGAGATCCACCATCGTCGGTATCAGCGACGGCGGCAGATTGTCGACGACGAACCAGCCGAGGTCCTCCAGGCATTTCGCGGCCGTACTGCGGCCGGCCCCGGACATGCCGGAAATGATCACCAGCTCGGGTACGGTCTCACCGCCGGACTCACTCACGTGGGCTCCCCTGTTTCGGACATCTCGTCCATCTCGTCATTGGTGTCAACGCCCGGCGTCGGCTGCGGCTTCCCGCTTTCACTCGGACGAGTGACCTGGCCACTGGGCTCTTCGAGGATCTCACCGGTCGCCGTGTTGACCGCGGGGGCCGCCGGGCGCTGCCCGGCCAGGGCGGCGATCACTGCCTCGGCCGTGCGCCGGCCGACGCCGGGAACCTCGCAGATCTCTTCCACTGTCGCCGCCCTGAGCCGCTTCAGCGAGCCGAAGTGCTTGAGCAGCGCCTGCCGCCGGCTCTCGCCGAGGCCCGGTACGGAGTCCAGGGCGCCCGCGGTGAGCCGCTTGGCGCGCTTCTGGCGCTGGTAGGTGATGGCGAACCGGTGCGCCTCGTCGCGGACCCGCTGCAGCAGGTAGAGGCCCTCGCTGCTGCGCGGCAGCACCACCGGGTCGTCCTCGTCCGGCAGCCAGACCTCCTCCAGGCGCTTGGCCAGCCCGCACAGCGCCACATCGGTGACCCCCAACTCGGTGAGCGCCCGCTGGGCGGCCGCGACCTGCGGCTCGCCGCCGTCCACCACGATCAGCTGCGGCGGATAGGCGAAGCGGCGAGGCTTGCCGGTCTCCTCGTCCCGCTCGCTCGGCTGCTCCTGGTGCCGGAACCGGCGGGTGATCACCTCATGCATCGAGCGGACGTCGTCCTGGCCCTCGAAGCTCTTGATGGCGAAGCGGCGGTACTCGCTCTTGCGGGCCAGGCCGTCCTCGAACACCACCATGGAGGCGACCACGTCCTGCCCCTGGAGGTGGGAGATGTCGTAGCACTCGATCCGCAGCGGCGCGGTCTCCAGGCCCAGGGCGTCGGCGATCTCCTGGAGGGCGACGCTGCGGGTGGTGAGGTCGGCGGCGCGCTTGGTCTTGTGCAGAGCCAGGGCCTGGGCGGCGTTGCGCTCCACGGTGACCATCAGCTCGCGCTTGTCGCCGCGCTGCGGCACCCGCAGGTCCACCGCGCTGCCCCGGCGCTGGCCGAGCCACACCGACACCGGCTCCACCGGCTGCGGCAGCGCCGGGACCAGCACCTCGCGCGGGACGGCCTCGCCGGTCTCCTCGCCGTACAGCTGGAGCAGGGCGTGCTCGACCAGGCCCGCGGTGTCGACGTTCTCGACCTTGTCGGTGACCCAGCCGCGCTGGCCCCTGACCCGGCCGCCGCGGACATGGAAGATCTGGACCGCGGCCTCGAGTTCGTCCTCGGCGATGGCCAGCAGGTCGGCGTCGGTGCCGTCGGCCAGGACGACGGCGTTCTTCTCCATGGCGCGGTTCAGCGCCTCGATGTCGTCCCGCAGCCGCCCGGCCCGCTCGTACTCCATCTCGGCGGCGGCCTCCTTCATCTCGCGTTCGAGACGGCGGAGGTAGGTGCCGGTCCGCCCGGCCATGAAGTCGCAGAACTCCTCGGCGAGTTCGCGGTGCTGCTCCGGGGTGACCCGGCCGACGCAGGGCGCCGAGCACTTGCCGATATAGCCCAGCAGGCAGGGCCGGCCGACCTGCTCCGCGCGCTTGAACACCCCGGCGGAGCAGGTACGCACCGGGAACACCCGGAGCAGCAGGTCGACCGTCTCCCGGATCGCCCAGGCGTGCCCGTAGGGCCCGAAGTAGCGCACCCCGCGCTTCTTGGGCCCGCGCATCACCTGCACCCGCGGGAACTCCTCGTTCAGCGTCACCGCGAGCGAGGGATAGCTCTTGTCGTCGCGGTACTTGACGTTGAAGCGCGGGTCGAACTCCTTGATCCAGCTGTACTCCAGCTGCAGCGCCTCGACCTCGGTCCCGACCACGGTCCACTCCACCGAGGCGGCCGTGGTGACCATCTGCCGGGTGCGCGGGTGGAGATTGGCCAGGTCCTGGAAGTAGGAGGACAGCCTGGGGCGCAGGCTCTTCGCCTTCCCGACGTAGATCACCCTGGAGTTGGCGTCACGGAACTTGTAGACGCCGGGCGAGGTCGGGATCTGCCCCGGTGCTGGACGGTACGTGGACGGGTCGGCCATCAGGTTCCCCCAACCCGGTACACTGGGCCTGACCAGCGCACACTAGGCGATGACATTGCGAGTACTCCCCTGCAAACGGATCAGTCGCGACACTGAAGACAGTAGCGCTCTGGAACGACAGGGCGTCGAACTGTCCGAAGCCATCCATAGCGGTGACCATGAACTCGTCGCCTGGGTTGAGGACGCCACCGTCTCGGGCTCGGTCAACCTCGACCAGCGACCTTCCCTGGGCAAATGGCTCACCGAGCCGCTGCTCCACCAGTGGGACGCGCTGATGGTGACCACCCAGGACCGGATCAGCCGCGACGACCTGCACTGGTGGGCCTTCGTCGCCTGGGTCCTGGAGCACCGCAAGACCGTCCTGGTCCTGGACGACCCCTCGCTCGACCTGACGACCGAGGACGGCCGCATGATCGCCGGAATCAAGGCGACCCAGGCAGCGAAGTACCGCAAGACCGTGCAGGAGAAGAAGCGCAACCAGTACTACCGCGACGAGGACCTGTGGCCCGGCGGCGTCTGGCCCTACGGCTACCGCGCCGAACGCGTCCAGCACAAGGATGCGAAACGCTGGAAACTCGTGATCGACCCCTACAGCGCCGGCATGGTCCGCGAAGCCTACGACCGGATCGCCAACCACAGCGACAGCCTGTCGGAAGTCGCCCGCGACTGGAACAAACGTGCCATTCTCTGCCCGATCGACTACCAGCGGCACTGCAACGCCCTGGCCGGCCGACCCGGCCGCGCAGCCCTGTAGCCGTTCCCCTGATCAACGTCGGCGGCATCACCGACGGCCTCGTCAAGCGTCCAGGTGTGCGCGAATCAAGGTGTCGAGTCGCTGCCATGCCGGGGACGAGGCGTTGACCGTGCCCTGGACGAGGGCCGGGATCTCGGAGTCCGCGTCCGCACCGGGCAGGTTGTCGGGGCCGTAGCGTTCCCAGGTCGCCGCGGCGATCCTGTGGGCGAGGTCGTTGATGCGGGGATCGTCGGCGTCGAGGTCGTGCGCGTGGTCGTAGTCCAGGAAGAGCTGCCGCAGCGCCTGGTCGGCCAGGGCTTCGGCCTGGTCGTTGAACAGGGTGAGTGCGAGGTCCGGGTGGGTGGCGAACACGAGGATCCACAGATCGCGTTGCAGGTCCACCCATCGAGGAGTAAATCCCCAGCGGGTCAGGTGCTCCAGATGAGTGCTGACTTCGGTGGGAAGCGGTGCCAGGCGTCCGGCGGCGAGCTGGCGCAGGCGCCGCTGTGTCGCCCGCAGGCCACGTACGCGGGCCGTGATCTCGCCGTCGATCTCGTGCAGTGCCTGCTGGAACTCGTCGTTGGTCGCTGATTTCAGGTCCCGGATGCGGGCCAGGGGGACGCCGGCTTCGGCGAGGGTCCGGATCTTGATCAGGTCGATGGCGTCGCGCGCGCCGTACCGTCGGTAGCCGGACGCGTCACGGTCGGGCTCGGGGAGCAGTCCCTTGTCGTGATAGACGCGGATGGTCTTGGTCGACACTCCGACGTATCCGGCCAGCTGCCCGATGGTGATCACCCGGCCATTGTCCCATTTGACCTTTCCCTTGGGGCAGGGTTGCAGTATGGCGTCATGGCAAACAAGGATTTCGATCGAGAGACCCTGCGCGAGCTGGCTGACGAGGGCAACGAGCCCGCCCTGGACCGGCTGGCCGATCTTGCCGACGCGGACGGCGACCTCGGGGAGCTGAGCGAGCTGTTGGACGAGGGATCCATGCACGCTGGATTCCTCCTCACGCGATGCGCCGTCGCGGCCGGCGACCTGCGCGAGCTGCAACGGATCTCGGACGCCGGGTACGACGAGGCCGGGCACGAGCTGGAGCGGCTGCTGAAGGCACCAACCGACGGGCACCGGGATTGAGGAAATCGCCGTGCGGGCCAGAGCCACCTTGCCGCTCCGTGGAGAGGCATCCGGTGATGGGTAGGAGCCTGGCCCCGGCCACCGGCAGGGTCCGGTGAACAGCCGTCAGGTGGCAGTGGGAATCCTGCCGTGCCCTTGGGTGCCGCTCCCGTCTCTTATCCCTCGGCTTCGGCGGTGGCGTCGCGGATGCCGCGGGGGCGTCCGGCCTTGACCCACATGCGGTACAGGACCCCGGCGATCAGCAGGGCGGCGGCGAGGGAGGCGATGGGTTCGCCGCGGAGCAGGTTGACGACGAGGACGAAGGCGACGGCGACTGCGCCGACGGTGTTCACGACGAGGTGGCCCCAGTTGCGGTCGCGCAGCGAGAAGCGGGCCATGGCGATGAGTCCGGCGAGGAAGGACATGAAGACGGAGACGGCGTAGAAGAGGACGAGGCGCTGGTCCTGGCCGCCGGCGGCGACGATCACGGCGGCGGAGACGGTGAGGAACAGTAGGACACCCCAGTAGGGGGTGTGGTGCTGGTTGGTGCGTCCCCACAGGGCGGGCAGGATTCCGGCGTCGGTGTCGCCGGGGCGGTGGTGGCGGGCCAGTGCCTTGAGGAGGCCGACTTTACCGCATCCTTAACACCGTTCGGCCCGGTGCTGGGCGTCCTGGCCGGTCACGCCGAGCCTGTCCGCGTCACTGGCTGCGGCTCGGTTGCGTCCAGGTTGACGGCGGGTTCGCCGCGGCGGACCGAGCCGGGGGCGCGTCGGGCGGGGCGGTCGGCGCGGGTGGAGGAGGTGAGCTGCCAGGGGACGCTGATGACCATGACGCCGGGGGTGAACAGGAGGCGGCTCTTGAGCCACAGGGCGGACTGGTTGTGCAGCAGGTGTTCCCACCAGTGGCCGACCACGTATTCGGGGATGAACACCGCCACGGCCTCGCGGGGGCTGGTGCGGCGGATGGAGCGGACGTAGCCGACCACCGGTTTGGTGATCTCGCGGAAGGGCGAGTCCAGGACCTTGAGCGGTACCTGGATGTCGAACTCGGACCACTTGGCCTTGAGGTCCTCGGTGGAGTCCTTCTCCACCGCGACTGTCACCGCCTCCAATGTGTCAGGGCGGAAGGCCTGGGCGTAGCCCAGTGCGCGCAGTGTCGGTTTGTGGATGGTGGAGACCAGCACGATGGCGTGGACCTTGGACGGGCGTACCGACTCGGCCTTCAGGTCCTCGACGGCGAGTTCTTCGGCGACGGCGTCGTAGTGCTTGTGGATGCCGCGCATCATGCCGAACAGCAGGACTGCGGCGACCACGGCGAGCCAGGCGCCCTCGGTGAACTTGGTGATCATGACGATCGCCAGGACCAGGGCGGTGAACCCGGCGCCGAAGCCGTTGATGATCCGTGAGCGTTTCGCGGAGCCGCGGACCCTGGGGTCGGTCTCGGTGGCCAGCAGTCGGTTCCAGTGCTTGACCATGCCGATCTGACTCAGGGTGAAGGAGGTGAAGACGCCCAGGATGTAGAGGTGGATCAGGTTGGTGACGTCGGCCTTGTAGGCCCACAGCAGCGCGATGTTGACCACGGCCAGGGCGATGATGCCGTTGGAGAAGGCGAGGCGGTCGCCGCGGGTGTGCAGTTGGCGGGGCAGGTAGCGGTGCTGGGCCAGGATCGAGGAGAGCAGCGGGAAGCCGTTGAAGGCGGTGTTCGCGGCCAGGATCAGGACCAGGGCGGTGACCGCCTGGATGAAGTAGAACAGCGGGCTGTGGTCGCCGCCGAAGATCGAGGACGCGAGCTGGGCGATCACGGTGGGCTGCGAGGCGGTGTGGCAGTTGCCGGGGTAGTTCGCCAGCTGGCAGGTGTCGTCGGTCTTGTGGACCTTGGCGACCAGTGCCAGGGCGGTGATGCCGATGAACATGACCACCGCGGTGATGCCCATGGCGGACATGGTGGTGGCGGCGTTCTTGGACTTGGGCTTGCGGAACGCGGGCACCCCGTTGGAGATCGACTCCACGCCGGTCAGCGCGGTGCAGCCGGACGCGAAGGCGCGCAGGCCCAGCATCAGCAGGCCCAGACCCGCCAGCGTGTCCTTGTGGCCCACCGGGATGATCGCGTAGTGGGCGCTGGCCGCCACCGGGGTGTGGCCGAACAGCATCTTGACGAACCCGGTCACGATCATCAGCACGATGCCGAAGATGAACAGGTATGTGGGTGCGGCGAAGGCGCGTCCGGCCTCACGGACTCCGCGCAGGTTCATCGCGCTGAGCACCACCACGAACCCGATCGCCATGGGGACTCGGGCGGCGGAGATGCTGGGGAACGCGGAGATGATGTTGTCGACGCCGGACGCGACCGAGACCGCGACCGTCATCACGTAGTCGACGAGCAACGATGCCGCCACGACCAGGCCGGCGTTGGCGCCCAGGTTGGTGGTCACCACCTCGTAGGAGCCGCCGCCGCTGGGGTAGGCGCGCACCACCTGCCGGTAGGACATCACCACGACTGCCATCAGCAGCACCACGCCCGCGGCGATCCACGGGGTCAGGTACAGGAAGGCAGTGCCGCCGACGGTCAGGACCAGCAGGATCTCCTCGGTGGCATAGGCCACGGAGGACAGCGGGTCGGAGGCGAAGATCGGCAGCGCCAGGCGCTTGGGCAGCAGGGTCTCCCCCAGCTCCTCGCTACGCATGGCCGGGCCGATGACGAGGCGTTTGAACACCTGGGGCAGGTTCAGCACAGAGGCGAGCGTAGGGGGCCGTGACAACCGGATGGGGGAATCCGGGGGTGCGGCGCGTCAGGAAAGCGTCAAGATTCGCGCGTCTGCGCTAAGGGCGCGTTAGAGCGAGGCTGTGGCCTTACGCGCGCGATCTAGCGTCCGGGCCATGGAGCGCCATCGCGGACCTGTGGCCGACGCGGGCTGGCGTGCCTCGGCGCGCTTTGCCGTGCGCGGGGCACTGGTGTGCGGCGTCCTGTTCCTGGGGGCGGATCTGGTGGCTGGCGGGGTGACGTCTGGCCGGGCGGCTCTGGCGGTGGGTGCGGCGTGCGTGTTGGGGCTGATCCTGTGGCCGGCCCGGGTGACGGCGGGTCCGGGGTGGCTTCAGGTGCGCTGGCTGTGGTCGGTGCGCCGGGTCGACACCGGCCGCCTGGTGCTGCTGCGCCAGTTGCCGGGCCGGGCGGAGCGGATGCAGTTGCGCGACGCCGACGGCGCCCGGGTGGAGCTGGACACCGAGGCGGTGGTCGGCACCCCGGGGTTGTGGCTGCTGCTGGATCGCGGCGTCGATGCTTCGCGCCGCGCCGGGTGGCTGCGGCGCGAGCGCGTCGACGCCGCGCTGCTGGACCGGATGGGTGCGCGGGCGGCGGAGTGCACCCTGCTGGGTGCCGCGCCGCCGCTGCCCCGGCCAGGGGTCGAGGAGGAGCTGGATCCTCACGGGTCGTAGCGGTACCCCATGCCGGGCTCGGTGCGCAGGTGGCGCGGGTGGGCCGGGTCGGTCTCCAACTTGCGGCGAATGCCTGCGACGTAGACGCGCAGATAGTTGGTGTTGCCCTCGTGGCCTGGACCCCAGACGCTGTGCAGGATCTCGGTTCCGGTCACCAGCCGTCCGGGATGCTGGATCAGCAAGGTGATGATGCCCCATTCCGTCGGGGTCAGCCGCACCGCGGCCACACCGTCGTGGCGCGGGCTGACCGTACAGCTCGCCAGGTCCACGGTGTAGTCGCCGATGACGGCGACACCGGTCGGGGCCCCCTCGATCGGCGGACGGCGCAGGACCGCGCGTACCCGGGCCAGCAGCTCGTTCATGGCGAAGGGCTTGGTGACGTAGTCGTCGGCTCCGGCGTCCAGGGCCGCGACTTTCTCCGTCGCGCTGGAGCGGCCGGACACAACGATCACCGGGACCGTGCTCCACACCCGCAGGGCGGCCAGGACCTCCAGTCCGTCCAGACCGGGCAGTCCCAGATCCAGGATGATCGCGTCCGGCCGGCTGCGGGCGGTCTCCTCCAGCGCGAGGGTGCCGTCCGCTGCGGTAGTGACGTCGTACTGGCGGGCCTGAAGGTTGATCTGCAGGGCGCGGAGCATCTGCGGTTCGTCGTCGACGACCAGGATGCGGGTCACGGCGTGGCTGCTCCGTCCGTGCTGGTGCGGTCGGCGGGCAGGGACAGGACCATGGTCAGTCCGCCGCCGGGGGTGTCCTCGGGAGTCAGGGTTCCACCCATGGCTTCGGCCAGGCCACGCGAGAGGGCCAGGCCCAATCCCACGCCGGTGCTGTTGTCGGTGTCGCCCTGGCGTTGGAAGGGTTGGAAGACCCGGTCGCGGTCCTCGATCGGCAGGCCGGGGCCGCGGTCGACGACGCGGATCTCGACGCGGTCGGCGATCGCACTGGCGGTCACCAGTACAGGCTCTCCGCCCGCGTGACGCAGGGCATTGGCCAGCAAGTTGGCGATCACCCGTTCCAGCAGCGGGGCGTCGGCGACCACGGCCGAAGCCTGCTCCAGGCCCTGGGTACGCACCAGGACGGGGGTGTCGGTCAGGGAGTCCACGGCGAGGGAGACCACGTCCTCCAGCGCGGTCGGCTGAAGGTCCAGGGTGAGGGCGCCTGCTTGCAGGCGGCTCATGTCCAGGAGGTTGTCGACCAGATGGGTCAGTTTGACCAGGGAGTCCTCAGCGCTGGTGAGCAGTTCGGCCTGGTCCTCCTCGGAGAATTCGACGTCCTGATTGCGCAGGGAGCTGACCGAGGCCCGGGCGACGGCCAGGGGGGTGCGCAGGTCGTGGCTGACGGCGGCGAGCAGGGCGGTGCGCAGCCGGTCGGCGGCTTTGACCGGTTCGATCTCGGCGGCGGCTTCGGCCAGGCGGGCGCGTTCCAGGGCGACGGCGACGTGCGCGGCGAACGCGGCCAGCACCCGCCGGTCGGCTGCGGGCAGCGGGCGCCCGCGCAGCATCAGCGTGGCGTCCTGGCCGACGGCGACCTCTTCGAGGGCGTGCACCGGTGCGGCCAGGGACTGTTCCTCGCTGCTGGTGGCCTGGTGCGGGGACTCGGCATAGGCGACCTCGTCACCGGTACTCGCGTCCAGCAGGGTCACCGACTCCATGGCGAAGGTCTCCCGCAGCCGCGCCAGGAGCGCAGGGACCGCTTGGTCGCCACGCAGCACGCTGCCCGCGAGGGCGGACAGCGTCTCGGCCTCGGCGGTGGCCCGGGCCGCGCGCTTGGCCAGCCGTGTCGCCTGGTCCACGATGCTCGCCACGACCAGCGCCACGGTCGCGAAGACGGCCAGTGCCAGGACGTTGTTGGGCGCAGAGATGGTGAAGCGGTGGATGGGTGGGATGAAGTAGTAGTTGAGGAGCAGTGAGGCGGTCACCGAAGCCAGCAGGGCGGAGGCGATGCCGCCCAGCAGCGCGATGCCGACCACGGCGACCAGGAACAGCAGGGCGTCGCTGGTCAGGTTGATGGAGCCGCGGGTCTGGGTGAGCGCCAGGGTCAGCAGCGGGGGCACGACCAGACCGGCCACCAGACCGGTGAGGCGACGGCCGGGCGAGTGCAGGCGGCCAAGGCCGGGCATGCGGCGTCCGCGTCCGGACTGCTCGTGAGTGACCATATGGACGTCGATGTCGCCTGACAGTTCGACGGTGGTCTCGCCGATGCCGCGTCCGGTGAGCGAGCGCAGCAGGGTGCCGCGGCGGCTGGTGCCCAGCACCAGTTGGGTGGCGTTCTCGGCGCGGGCGAAGTCCAGCAGTGCGGTGGGGATGTTGTCGCCGACCACGGAGTGGTAGCTGCCGCCCAGGGTCTCCACCAGCTGGCGCTGGGCGGCGAGGGCGGCGGGGCTGGCATCGGCCAGGCCGTCGCTACGGGCTACGTGCACCGCGAGGAGTTCCCCGCCGGCGGAGCGGTCGGCGATGCGGGCGGCGCGCCGGATCAGGGTCTCGCCCTCCGGGCCGCCGGTCAGCGCGACCACGACGCGTTCGCGGGTCTCCCACACCCGGTCGATGTCGTGCTCGGCGCGGTACCTCTGCAGGCCCTCGTCCACCCGGCCCGCGAGCCACAGCAGGGCCAGTTCGCGCAACGCGGTCAGGTTGCCGACACGGAAGTAGTTCGCCAGGGCGGCGTCGACCTTCTCAGCGGCGTAGACGTTGCCGTGCGCCATCCGGCGACGCAGCCCGTCGGGAGCCATGTCGACCAGCTCGATCTGGTCGGCCCGACGGACCACCTCGTCGGGGACGGTCTCGCGCTGCGGCACCCCGGTGATCTTCTGGACGACATCGTTGAGCGACTCCAGGTGCTGCACGTTGACCGTGGTCAGCACGTCGATGCCGGCGTCCAGGAGTTCCTGGACGTCCTGCCAGCGTTTGACGTTGCGTCCGCCGGGGATGTTGGTGTGGGCGAGCTCGTCGACCAGCGCCAGTTGCGGGTGGCGGGCGAGGGCCGCGTCGACGTCGAGTTCGGTGAAGGAGCCGCCCCGGTAGTCGCGGTAGGTGCGCGGCAGGATCTCCAGGTCGTCGAGCCGTTCCTCGGTGTGCTGCCGTCCGTGGCACTCGACGTAGGCCACCACGACATCGGTGCCGCGCTCGGCTCGGCGCTGGGCCTCGTCCAGCATCTTGTAGGTCTTGCCGACACCGGGCGCCGAGCCCAGGAAGACCTTCAGCTTTCCCCTGCTCGCGCTGCCGCTGCTGCGCGGCGGCGGCTGGGCCGCCTGCTTGATCACCACGAACTCCGTTCCGTAACTACGGCTGCGGCCCGGCCGCGCGGGGACTGGTGTCTCCGCGCGGCCGGGCGTGATCCGATGCCTGCCCCGGGGTCAGCCGAGCTTGGCCAGGGCGATGTTGAGGTTGAGGACGTCCACCCGGGGCTCGCCCAGGAAGCCGAGAGTGCGGTCCTGGGTGTACTTCTTCACCAGCGCCTGGACCTGACCCACGCTCAGGCCGCGGGCCTGGGCGACCCGGTTGACCTGGATGGCGGCGTAGGCCGGGGAGATGTCCGGATCCAGACCCGAGCCGGAGGAAGTGATCGCGTCGGGGGGGACCTGGCTCTGCGCGACGCCGTTGAACGCCGCGATGTCCTTCTTCAGCTGCGTGTAGGTGGTCACCAGACCGGGGTCGTTGGTGCCCTTGTTGCTGCCGGCCGAGGCGGTGGGGTCGTAGCCGGTGGCTCCGGCGGCGGAGGGCCGGGACTGGAAGAACTTCGGGTCGGGGCTGACGGTCTTGCCGTCCTTGCCCACGATCGTGAAGTTCTGGCCGATCAGCGAGGAGCCGACGACCTTGCCGCTGCTGTCCTTGACCAGCGAGCCGTTGGCCTGGCTGGAGAAGGCGACCTGGGAGATCCCGGTGATCAGCAGCGGGTACGCCAGACCGCAGACCACGGTGAACAGCAGCAACAGCCGCAATCCGGTCAGGTGGTTCCGCACCGGGGTGGGAAGAGGCTTAGCCATGATGTGTCACATCTCTTCTTCTCGTTGCGGGTTTCAGTGCAGACCGGGGATGAACTGGACGATCAGGTCGATCGCCTTGATGCCGACGAAGGGCAGGATCAGGCCGCCGATGCCGTAGATGCCCAGGTTGCGGCGCAGCAGCGACTGCGCGGAGGCCGGTCGGTAGCGCACGCCTCGAAGCGCGAGCGGGATCAGGCCGATGATGATCAGTGCGTTGAAGATGATCGCCGAGGTGATCGCCGACATCGGGCTGTGCAGGTGCATGATGTTCAGGTGCCGCAGGCCCGGGTACACGACGGCGAACATCGCGGGGATGATCGCGAAGTACTTGGCCACGTCGTTGGCGATGGAGAACGTGGTCAGTGCGCCGCGGGTGATCAGGAGCTGCTTGCCGATCTCGACGATCTCGATCAGCTTGGTGGGGTTGGAGTCCAGGTCCACCATGTTCCCGGCCTCCTTGGCGGCCGAGGTCCCGGTGTTCATCGCCACCCCGACGTCGGCCTGAGCCAGGGCCGGGGCGTCGTTGGTGCCGTCCCCGGTCATCGCGACGAGCTTGCCGCCGGCCTGCTCCTTCTTGATCAGGGCCATCTTGTCCTCGGGGGTGGCCTCGGCGAGGAAGTCGTCCACCCCGGCCTCCTCCGCGATCGCGGCGGCCGTCAGCGGGTTGTCGCCGGTGATCATGACGGTCTTGATGCCCATCGCGCGCATCTCCTCGAAGCGCTGGCGGATGCCGGGCTTGACCACGTCCTTGAGGTAGATGACCCCGAGCACCCGGGCGGGCTGGCCGCCGCGCTTGTCCGCGACCACCAGCGGGGTGCCGCCGAGGTTGGAGATCCGCTCGACCGCGACGTCCAGCTCGTTGTCGGTGACCCCGTTGTTCTCCCTGACCCAGGTGGCCACCGCGGCTGCCGCGCCCTTGCGGGTGGCGTGCACGCCGTCCTTCTCGTCCAGGTCCACACCGGACATGCGGGTCTGGGCGGTGAACTCGATCCAGGTGGCGTGGCTCAGCTCGCCCTGCGCGCGCTCACGCAGCCCGTACTTCTCCTTCGCCAGCACGACGATGGAACGGCCCTCAGGGGTCTCATCGGCGAGGCTGGAAAGCTGGGCTGCGTCGGCGAGATCAGCCTCCGTCACCCCACCGACCGTCAAGAACTCGGCAGCCTGGCGGTTGCCGAAGGTGATGGTGCCGGTCTTGTCCAGCAGCAGGGTGGAGACGTCGCCGGCGGCCTCGACCGCGCGGCCGGACATGGCCAGCACGTTGCGCTGCACCAGCCGGTCCATGCCTGCGATGCCGATCGCCGACAGCAACGCGCCGATGGTCGTCGGAATCAGCGCCACCAGCAGCGCGACCAGCACCACGATGCTCTGCTCGGCCCCGGCGAACTTCGCCATCGGCTGCAGCGTCACCACCGCCAGCAGGAACACGATGGTCAGCGACGCCAGCAGGATGTTCAGCGCGATCTCGTTGGGGGTCTTCTGCCTTGATGCCCCCTCGACCAGGGCAATCATGCGGTCGATGAAGGTCTTGCCGGGCTCCGAGGTGATCTTCACGACGACCCGGTCCGACAGCACCTTCGTGCCACCGGTCACGGCCGACCGGTCACCGCCGGACTCCCGGATCACAGGGGCGGACTCGCCGGTGATCGCCGACTCGTCCACGCTGGCCACGCCCTCGACCACATCGCCGTCCCCGGGGATGATCTGCCCGGCCTCGACGATCACATGGTCGCCCAACTGCAGCTCGGCGGCCGGGATCTCCTCCTCGGCCACGCCGGTCGTGCCGGGCGTCCAGGTGCCGACGACGCGGCGGGCCACGGTGTCGGTCTTGGTCTTGCGCAGGGTGTCGGCCTGGGCCTTGCCGCGGCCCTCGGCCACGGCCTCGGCCAGGTTGGCGAACACGGTCGTCAGCCACAGCCACACGGTGATCACCCAGGCGAAGGTGCTGGGCTTCTCGATCGCCGAGATCGTGGTCAGCACCGAGCCGACCTCGACCACGAACATGACCGGGTTCTTGAACATCACCCGGGGGTCGAGCTTCTTGACCGCGTCGGGGAAGGACTTGAGCAGCTGCTTGGGGTCCAGCAGCCCACCGCCGATGCGGTGCTCGCCCTCACCTGCCTGCGGGTCGGCCGCCGGCGCGGGGGCCGGGTTGTCGAGTGTGGGGGTGGACATCAGTGGAGACCTTCCGCGAGCGGCCCCAGCGCCAGGGCCGGGAAGTAGGTGAGCCCGACGACGATCAGGATCACGCCGGAGAGCATGCCCACGAACAGCGGGCTGGTGGTCTTGAGGGTGCCGCTGGTCTCCGGGACCGGCTGCTGCCGGGCCAGGGAGCCGGCCAGGGCCAGCACGAACACCATCGGCAGGAAGCGGCCGAACAGCATGGCCAGGCCGAGCGCCAGCTCCCAGTGGGTGCTGGTGACGCCGATGCCGGCGAACGCGGAGCCGTTGTTGTTGGCCGCCGAGGTGAACGCGTACAGCACTTCGGAGAAGCCGTGCGGCCCGCTATTGGCCATCCCGCCGCCGTGACCGGCCTTGAGCGACATCGCCAGACCCGTACCGCAGAGCACGATCGCCGGGGTGGTCAGGATGTAGAGGGCGGCGAACTTCATCTCCCGCGCACCCAGCTTCTTGCCCAGGTACTCGGGGGTGCGGCCGACCATCAGACCGGCCACAAAGACCGTAACGACCGCCAGCACCAGGATCCCGTACAGTCCCGAACCGGTGCCGCCGGGAGCGATCTCACCGAACATCATGTTCAAGATCGCGGTACCGCCGCCGAGCGGGGTGAACGAGTCGTGCATCGAGTTAACCGCGCCCGTGGACGTCAGTGTCGTGGACGCTGCGAACAGCGAGGACGCGGGGATGCCGAAGCGGACTTCCTTGCCCTCCATCGCCGCCCCGGCGATCTGCGAGGCGATGCCCGAGTTCTGGTTCTCGAAGAAGGTGATCAGCGCTGCCGACGCCATCCAGTACAGGCCCATCACCGAGACGATGGTGTAGCCCTGCCTGTGGTTGCCGACCATCTTCCCGAAGGTGCGGCACAGCGAGAACGAGATCACCAGCAGCAGGTAGATCTCCAGCCAGTCGGTGAACGGGTTCGGGTTCTCGAAGGGGTGCGCGGAGTTGGCGTTGTAGAAGCCGCCGCCGTTGGTCCCCAGTTCCTTGATGGCCTCCTGCGAGGCCACCGGACCGCCGGTGATGGACTGCACGCCCCCGGACAGGGTGTGGATCACCTGGGTGCCGTGCAGGTTCTGGATGGCGCCGCCAGCGACCAGGACCAGTGCGAACACGATGGAGATCGGCAGCAGGACGCGCAGCACGATCCGGGTCAGGTCCACCCAGAAGTTGCCCAGCTGGTCCGTCTTGTTGCGGGTGAATCCCCGGATCAGCGCGGCCACCACGGCGATGCCCACCGCCGCGGAGGCGAAGTTCTGCACCGCAAGGCCGGCCATCTGCACCAGGTGGCCCAGGGTCGACTCACCCGAGTACGACTGCCAGTTGGTGTTGGTCACAAACGAGGCGGCTGTGTTCCAGGCGGTGGCGGAAGTGACCGCAGGCAGACCGAGCGCCAGCCACAAGTGGTTCTGCAGCCGCAGGAACGCGAACAGGAACAGCACCGAGACAAAGGAGAACGCCAGGACGCTGCGCAGATAGGAGGCCCAGGTCTGCTCCGCGTCCCCGTTGACGCCGATCAACCGGTAGACGCCGCGCTCCACGCGCAGGTGCTTGCGGCTGGTGAGGAGGTGGGCCATGTAGTCGCCGAGAGGCCGGTAGGACAGCGCGAGTGCGCCCACCAGGGCCAGGACTTGCAGGAAGCCCGCGAGGGTCGGGTTCACTAGAACTTCTCCGGGAGGATCAGAGCGGCGATCAGGTAGGCGACCAGGCCGATCGCGACGATCAGGCCCACGATGTTGTCGGCGCTCACAGCTTCTCCACCGCCTTGACGATCAGAGCGAGGACGACGAACACAAGGATCGTCACCCCGACGAACAGCACGTCGAGCATGAGAGAAGCACCCCAGGAGTGGTTGGGATCCGACCCGCCCGGGGAAGGTCCGGCGCGGTACCGCGAGGACGCGGCACCGCTAAGGAAAGCGTGTGTAAGTCCGAGTTAACGCGTTCCTTAACGACGCCCTTGCGCCAGTCGGGGGAACCTTGACGCCGTCTTGATGCCTGTGCTGCGCCGACCGGGTGACACGAATCCGCGCGCACTGGTCACCTCCGGAATTCGGCAAGCCGTGGGCGGACCCCCAGCAGCGTGAGCAGTGCCACCAGCACGAGACTGCCCGCGAGCACCGGGATGCGGGCCTCAAGCTCCCGCTGCCCGTCGCGCACGGCCGAGCCGAACGCATCGGTGTTGATGCCGATCAGTTTCTGCAATGCCGCGTCGTGCGCGGTGAATGCGGCGTTGGAGCCGCCAGGGGCGTAGTTCGTGCAGTAGGCGATGGCCTGCCGCAGATGGCCCACGTCGACCAGGGCGCGGATCGCGCGGTCGTCGCGCTCGTACACCTGGTACTGCAGCAGCGCCTGCTCCGCTGCCGCGCGCTCACCGGTGAAGGTGATGTTGCGGAACTCGGTGCCGTAGAAACCGCCGAAGCGCACGTCGCTGTGGTCGGCCCGGTAGGCCGTGATCGCGGAGACCAGCGCGGCGTCGTAACCGGCCAGCGTCGCCCCGGGCAGTGCGACGATCTGCTGGGACTTGGCCTCGAAGGCGTCCTGGTACTGCGGGGCCCGCGCGTGGTCCAGCAGGTAGCGGCTCTCGTCCGCGTTCGCGTCGTAGGCCACCGCCCGCGCCCGGGACAGTGCGACCACCGAGTCGAAGGCATCCCGGCGCGCATGGCGCAAGTGATCGCCCTGATCGGGAAACAGCGACCCGGCCAGGCCCACGAACAGCAGCACCAGCAACGTCGCCGCCGCCAGCGGCGGATTGACGATCCGGCGGAACCGGCGCGCCAGCCACACCTGCAGACCCAGCAGCGCCACCAACAGTCCCGCACCCAGCACGAGCGTCCACAACTCGGCGGTGCCCAGCGCGGAGCGCTCGCTGGCGTAGGTCTGATTGAAGGCGTCGTTGTTGGCCTGCACCAGCCGGTCAGCCGCAGGCAGCAGCGTGAGCCGCATCAGATCAGTTGCCTGCCGGTACTCCGCCAACGCGCCCGAATCCGGCTGCCCCGCGGTGGCGCGGACGTGCTCGTTGAGCTCCAGGGCGCGCCCGGCCAGATCCTGGTAGCTGCCCATCCCGTCCAGCACCGCCACCAGCGCCTGCTGGACCGAGGTGCTCCCCGCGGCGTCCACAGTGGCACGCTGCAGGTCCCGGTCCGCGACCGTACGGTCCTGCGCGTACTGGGTCAGCGCGGTGGCCCGGTTGCCCGACAACTGCGCGTCGGAGCCGAACATCATCACATTGGCGGTCTGCGCATCCATGTCGGTCAGCGCCTGGTACAAGCCGGTGGCATCCACCACCTGCGGCGCCTGCTGGTCGGCGACCGTGGACCAGGTGCCCTGCGTACCCGCAGCGGCGGTCAGGCACACCGCAGCGAGCACGATGGCCAGCACCAGACAGCCTGCGGTGACCAGCCGCAACCGGGCCGGAAGATCAGGCCGCCGGATCCACCGCGGCAGTCGCTGCGAGCGTCGCCGCAGCTGGACGGCGCCGATCCGCCGGTGGTAAGTGCGCGCTGCAGCAGAAGACTTCGCGGATCCCGCCTGCTCCCCCGTGGCCGGCCCATCCCCGGCTGCCGCCTCCGTCAGTTGCGTCCCAGCCCCAGGCTCGCGTTCGCCCACCACTGTCATCGCCCCGCATCAGCCTCTCCCCGAGCCGTGGAACACGGCCCGACCCCTGGCACAGACCCTGCGGATCCGCGTGACCGGGGAAGCCGTCACCTCGGCCGACGCGCTCCATACCGGGGCACAGAGCCCCGATGAGCTACCCGGTGTCTCGTTGTCCCGCACGGCACCGGCCCTCCCCGAGGGGTCACTGTGCTGCAAGCCCTCCGGCCGCAGCCCGGTTCTTGACGCCCCCCTGACGTCAAGGGCCCGGATCTTGACGGCACCTTGTCGCCCACTCACCGATGGACTGTGCGCGGTTCACAGTCACAGCCCACCTGGTCCAGCCCCACGGCCACTCCCGCCAAGGCGGGGCATCGCCCGCAAGGGTTGCGTTAACGACCCGCCGTGCCGCTTGTACGGAGTAGTGACATCGGCCTATACCGGATTCCAGGAGGTGCGCAATGCGCTACTACGTCACGCGTGGCCCGGTCTCCCTGCTGATGGCTGCACTGTGCCCGTTGGCACTCACGGCGGTCCTGCTGCCGTGGCGCGGAAGCCTGGCCAACACCAACGTGGCGCTGCTGCAGGTCGTGGTGGTGGTCGCGGTCGCCGCGCTGGGGCACCGTTTGGCGGGAGCGACGGCCGCGTTGAGCGCAGCCGTATGGTTCGACTTCTTCTTCACCCACCCCTACGAACAGTTGACGATCAGCAATTCGTCCGACATCACCACGGCCGTGCTGCTGCTCCTGGTGGGGCTGGCCGTGTCGCAGCTCGCGGCCCGCGCCCGCCGGTTCCAGGTGATCGCCGTCACCGACGCCGGCTACCTGGGCAGGATCCACGACGCTGCCGCCCTGGCACACTCCGCCACATCGGCGCATGCCGTCGCCGACCACGTATGCGCCGAACTGGTCGACCTGCTGGAGCTACGCGGCTGCCGCTTCGAGTACGGCACGCTCCTGGGGCATCCGCCGCGTCTGGAGTACGACGGTTCCGTCACCACGGGACGCAGGCACTGGGACGCAGACCGGCTCGGCCTGCCGAGCGAGGTGGAACTACGTGTGTTCGGCAACGGCAGATACGTCGGCCGGTTCATGCTCGACCCCACACCGGGCACGATTCCCTCCGCCCAGGCCCGGCTGGTGGCAGTCACCCTGGCCGGTCAGGCCGGTGCCGCACTGGACTCCACGCTGCGGCAGGTGGAGACGCTCTGAGCCCCGCATGCCCCCCCCAGTGTGTCGGCGAGCACTGTTGTCATCGAGAACATGCAGGTGGCCTGACCCTGGGCCAGCTATCGTTCCCCCGGGTCAGGCACCGTGATCACGCTGTCCCTCAGGCCGCTGTCGAGGAGTGACGGGTGACGGGCACGCCAGTGACACCGGCGGGGGCCGGGGAGTTGAAGCGCAGGCTGGGCGTGTTCGACGCGGTGGTGATCGGCCTCGGGTCGATGATCGGTGCAGGGATCTTCGCCTCCCTGGCCCCGGCCGCCTCCGCTGCCGGCTCCGGACTGCTGCTGGGCCTGGCAGGGGCGGCCGTGGTGGCGTACTGCAACGCGACGTCCTCAGCGCGATTGGCCGCCCGTTACCCGCAGTCCGGCGGAACCTACGTCTACGGCCGCGAACGGCTCGGCACCTTCTGGGGCTATCTTGCCGGCTGGGGTTTTGTGGTCGGCAAGACCGCCTCCTGCGCGGCCATGGCCCTGACCGTCGGCTCCTACCTGTGGCCCGGGCAGACGCACACGGTAGCCGTAGCCGCCGTAGTGGTGCTGACCGCGGTTGAACTATACCGGCGTGCAGAAGTCCGCCTGGCTGACCCGGGTGATCGTCGCTGTGGTCCTGGTGGTGCTCGCCGCGGTCGTGACCACCTGCCTGAGCGGCGGCAGCGCCGAGGCCGCCCGTCTGGACATCGGCCGGGACGCCACCTTCGGCGGGGTGCTGCAGGCCGCCGGACTGCTGTTCTTCGCCTTCGCCGGGTACGCACGCATCGCCACCCTGGGCGAGGAGGTCCGCGCCCCGGCGCGCACCATCCCCCGCGCCATCTCGACAGCGCTCGCGATCACCCTGGTGGTTTACTCGGCCGTCGCCATCGCCGTGCTGTGCGTCCTTGGACCCGGCCAACTCGCCCACACCGCCGCGCCGCTGGCCGACGCGGTCCGCGCCGCCGGCGTCCGGGGCCTGGCCCCGGTGGTGCGCCTCGGCGCCGCCCTGGCAGCGCTCGGCTCGCTGCTCGCGCTGATCCTCGGCGTCTCACGCACCACCTTCGCGATGGCCCGCGACCGGCACCTGCCGCACGCACTGGCCGCCGTCCACCCACGCTACGAGGTCCCGCACCGCGCCGAACTCGCGGTCGGCGCGGCGGTCACCGTCCTGGCCGCCACCACCGACGTGCGAGGGGCGATCGGCTTCTCGTCCTTCGGCGTCCTGGCCTACTACGCCATCGCCAACGCCTCCGCGTGGACCCTGACCCCGAACGAAGGCCGACCTGCGCGGATCATCCCAGTTGTCGGCACGGCAGGCTGCCTGGCCCTGGCCTTCGCACTGCCTCTGACCTCGGTGCTGGTCGGAGCGGGTGTCATCGCACTCGGCGCTATCGCCTACGCCCTGCGCAAAACCGCTGCCCGCACCTGAACCACGCTGCTGCGAGAGCCGATCGGCAGGCCGCATCGCCGGCCAACTCGGGTGCGGCTCAGGCAGGTCAGCCGTGGGCAGACAGGGGTGCGGGCTTCCTCAGCAGCCACTGGCCGACTGTCCGCCTTCGGTGCCGCACGACGACGCGGCCCGTGCGCGCCGACATGGCGCCCTCCAGGCGCTCGTCCAACTCGGCCGCAGTCAGACGGCCGTCGCCCGCCGCGACACGCAGTACCTCACCCGGTCTCGGTCCGCCTGAGACGCCCGCGCAAGCTCTCCATTGCGACCAACGGCCCGGGGTCGCCCGAGGTGTGGAGCGAGGTGCGGCGTTGGTTAAGGCTGCGGCAGGATTGGGATGTCAGCCGCCAAGAGCGCGCCAGGAAACCCCTCGACGTCTTGCCCGGTGCCGACCGTGCCGCTTGCATCGGTCCATGGGCCCATTCATCCGCAGCACCGACAGCGCCGTGACGGCGCCGGGCTGCCCTGCCCTGCCGGAGCACACCGCTCCGCACCCCGGCCGTCTCCACGACGACCGGCCGCCGCATCCCGGCTGCTGAACACCGCCCTTCCAGGCCCGCCTTCTCCTGCGGTCCGGCGCCGACGCGCGCCCCGCCGCCTGCTCCCGCACTCCGGACGTCTCCGTTCGGGGTGCGGTGAGGTCTGACCTTCCATGGACCGGAGCCTGCCACCGCCCGCCCGGTCCTTCATCGAACGGACCCCCTGTGTCTTCTGTCTCCTCCCACGGCCTCGCCTTCGCCGACCGCACCGCCCTGGTCACCGGCGCCACCGAGGGCCTCGGCTTCCAGACCGCGCTGCGCCTGGCCACCGGCGGCGCACGGGTGATCGTCCACGGCCCCAGCGCCGAGAACACCGCCCTCGCCGTCCAGCGCCTGGCAGCGGCCGGCGCCCCCGCATCGCAGCTGGAGCAGGCCGTCGCCGACTTCGCCCACCTCGACCAGGTCCACCGGCTCGGCACCGCGCTGGCCGAGCGGCATGCGCGCCTGGACCTGCTGGTCAACAACGCCGGCATCGCCGCACCCGAGCGGCGCACCCTGACCCGGCAGGGCAACGAGCTCTGCTTCCAGGTCAACTACCTCGCGCCCTACCTGCTCACCCGCCTGCTGGAACGCCCGCTGGCCCGCAGCACCGACAGCCGCATCGTCGCCCTGGGCTCCAGCCTGCACCGCACCGCCAACATCGACTGGACCGACCTCACCCGCGCCAAGCGCTACTCCCGCGTGGTCGCCTACGGCCAGTCCAAGCTGGCCCTGACCACCTTCATCGGAGCGCTGGCCAAGTGGCTCCCGGCCGGGCACACCGCCATCACCGTGCACCCCGGCGTCGCCGAGACCGCGATCCGCCCGCTGTACGGGACCTCGGGGCGTCCCGCCACCGAGGTCGCCGAGACCCTGCTCACGCTCTGCTGCCCACTGACCGAAGTCGTCAACGGCGCCTACTACAACCAGCTGATGCTCAGCGCCCCCGGCCCCCAGGTCAACGACAAGCGCTCCATCGAGCGCCTGCTCAAGCTCAGCGAGAAGCTCACCGAGCGCACACCGCTGACCGTCTGACGATGCGCCACACCGCCTTCCAGCGCACACCCACCACGAGGAACCCATGTCCAAACGCGCCCGCAAAAAGCACGACCGCCGCAAGAAGAACGGCAACCACGGTAGCCGCCCCGGCTCCTGAACACTGACGACCGACACGGGGGACGGCTCGGCCGAAACCCTCGGCCGAGCCGTCCCCCGCAGCGACTCACCGCCGCTGCTCGACGACCTTCGCGTGCAGGAGCTTCCCGGCGAACTCAAGGCGGAGACGGGGATCGGCAGCGGCGTTCTTGGAGTGGAGCTTGAGCTTGGAGTAGGTGAGGGTGAGCCCGTCAGTGTCGATCACGATGCCCGGCGCACTGACGATAAACAGCTTGCCGTGCACCATGTCCGTCTCGATTCGCAGGACGTTCGAGGTGGTCACCGCGTGGGTGAAGTCCAGGGTGACTCGGCACTCCCGCGTGCGAAGCTCGATCCGCGCGGGTACCTGCCAGAGCCCGTCCCGGACGTACTTGCCACCGTGTTGCTCGACCACGAGGACATCTTTGGCTGCGGGCGCGACCGGCAGGTCGGCAGTGAGCCGGGCCAGCTCGCTGAGCGTCCGGGCTGAAAGCGCGCCCTCCAGCCGGGCGTCGAGCTCCTCGGCGCTGAGTCGGCCGTCACCGCCGGCAACCCGCAGCGCGTCCACGACGCGGTCGCGATCCTCGTGCGATGCCCGCAGCTCGGGCAGATCCTCCGACATGGCAGCCACAGTAGCAAGGCAAACCGTGCCCACTACCTGAGCAATTCAGCAAGGTGCTGGCCCGGTTCGGCCGGGCGCTCGCCGCTGGCGGCCACGGTGCTGGGCGGGCTCGGGATGCGACTGCATCCGGAGAAGACCGACATCGTCTGCCTTCGTGAAGGCGGGCAGGGCTTCGATTTCCTCGGCTTCCATCACCGCAGGGTGGAGTCGTGGAAGCGGCGGGGCAGGTTCTACCTGCAACGCTGGCCCTCGGCCAGGGCGTTGGGGGTGCTGCGGGACAAGATCCGTGCGGCGACCTCCAGTTCCCGGACCGAACGGCCGGTCGACGCCGTGGTGGCCGACCTCAACCCCGTCCTGCGGGGCTGGGCCGGGTACTTCCGCAACGGGAACTCCGGGCGGAAGTTCAACGCGGTCGACGGCTACGTCCACGAGCGGCTGGCGATCTTCGCCAGCCGAAAACACGGCCTCAAGGGCCGGAACTGGACCACCCGCTACACCTATGGGTGGATCACCCGGCTCGGGGTCTACCGCCTGACCGGAAACGTACGCGGGGCGTCAGCGCATGCCCAGCGGTGAACGATGTCGGAAAGCCGGATGCGGGAGAACCGCACGTCCGGTTTGAGGTGGCGGGGACTGGAAACGGAGCGGAAGCCACCGCGCCAGTCCCCGACCCTACTAGAAAGTCACAACGCTGCGTGCGGTAGTCCAGTTGCCCGAGGGGTCGGCCATGGGATTACCGTACCGACTGGCGGTGACATTCCCAGTTGTCCACCCTGCACAGAGCGCGGGGCTCCCAACAGGAGAATCGCGGCAGGATGTGTCAGGCGGTGAAGACCAGGCTGCCGTTCTGGACGGCCACCGTCTTGGCCGGCAGCGGGGACGACGCCGGACCGTTGGCGACGGAGCCGTCGGCGACCTTGAACCGGCTGCCGTGGCAGGGGCACACGATGGCGCCGCTCTGCACGCCGTCGACCAGGCAGCCGGCGTGGGTGCAGACCGCGCTGAACGCCTTGAACTGGCCGGCGACGGGCTGGGTCACCACGATCTTCTGGTCCTTGTAGACCTTGCCGCCGCCGACCGGGACATCGCTGGTCGGCCCCAGCGTGGTCGGCCCGGAGGCGGCGCTGGTGCTGGTGCTGCCGGAGGCGGTCGAGCAGGCGGCGAGCGCCAGCCCGGCGACGCCGGCCACCCCCACGGCGGCCGCGCCGCGCAGCAGCGCGCGTCGGTCGGTGCCGCAGCAGCCTCCGCAGTCGGCGGTCTCCATGGCGGGGGCGGCGTCGGGCTGGGTCATGGTCGCGGGCTCCATCGGCAGACGTGACGCGGGGCATCACGCTGACGCGGTGCACCCGGGGCTGGTTTCGGCTCCGGGTGCACCCTATGCGGCTTTCCTGAGACTACTTCTTACCGGGGGCGGCCTTCTTCGCCACCGCTTTCTTGGCCACTGCCTTCCCTGCGGCCTTCCCAGGCGCCGGCTGCTTCGCCGGAGCCTTCTTGGCCACCGCCTTCCGCGCCGCCGGCTTCTTGGCCGCGGCGGCCTCCTCCGCCGCCTCCTGCGCGAACACCCGCTCGCCCAGGATGTCGCGGAGGAACTTGCCGGTGTGGCTCTCGGCCACCGTCGCGATGTGCTCGGGGGTGCCCTCGGCGACGACCAGGCCGCCGCCGTTGCCGCCCTCGGGGCCCATGTCGACGACCCAGTCGGCGGTCTTGATCACATCCAGGTTGTGTTCGATCACGATCACCGTGTTGCCCTTGTCGACCAGCCCGGTCAGCACCTTGATCAGCTTGCTGATGTCCTCGAAGTGCAGCCCGGTGGTGGGCTCGTCCAGGACGTAGACGGTGCGTCCGGTGGAGCGCTTCTGCAGTTCGGAGGCCAGCTTGACGCGCTGCGCCTCGCCGCCGGAGAGCGTCGGCGCGGACTGGCCGAGCCGGACGTAGCCGAGGCCGACCTCGGTGAGGGTGCGCAGATGCCGGGCGATCGGCGGAACGGCCTCGAAGAACGCCAGGCCCTCCTCGATCGGCATGTCCAGCACCTCGGCGATGGACTTGCCCTTGAAGTGGACGTCCAGGGTCTCCCGGTTGTAACGCGCCCCGTGGCACACCTCGCAGGGGACGTAGACGTCCGGCAGGAAGTTCATCTCGATCTTGATGGTGCCGTCGCCGGCGCAGTTCTCGCAGCGGCCGCCCTTGACGTTGAAGGAGAAGCGGCCCGGCAGATAGCCGCGCACCTTCGCCTCGGTGGTCTCCGCGAACAGCCGGCGGACATGGTCGAAGACACCGGTGTAGGTCGCCGGGTTGGACCGCGGGGTGCGGCCGATCGGCGACTGGTCGACATGGACCACCTTGTCGACCAGGTCGGTACCGGTGACCCGGGTGTGCCGGCCGGGGACGCTGCGGGCGCCGTTGAGCTCGCGCGCCAGGTGGGTGTAGAGGATGTCGTTGACCAGCGTGGACTTGCCCGAGCCGGAGACGCCGGTGATCGCGGTCAGGGTGCCCAGCGGGAAGCTGACGTCCACGTCCTGCAGGTTGTGCTCGCGCGCGCCCTGCACGGTGATGTGCCGCGCGGGGTCGATCGGGCGGCGCATGGCCGGGATGGGGATGCTGCGCCGGCCGGAGAGATAGGCGCCGGTCAGCGACTCCTTGTTGGCCAGCAGTCCCTCGCGGGAACCGGAGTGCACCACATGGCCGCCGTGCTCCCCCGCACCCGGGCCGATGTCCACCACCCAGTCCGCGGTACGGATGGTGTCCTCGTCGTGCTCCACCACGATCAGGGTGTTGCCCAGGTCGCGCAGCCGCACCAGGGTCTCGATCAGCCGGTGGTTGTCGCGCTGGTGCAGCCCGATCGAGGGCTCGTCCAGCACGTAGAGCACGCCGACCAGGCCGGAGCCGATCTGGGTGGCCAGCCGGATCCGCTGGGCCTCACCGCCGGAGAGGGTGCCGGCGGCGCGGTTCAGCGAGAGGTAGTCCAGGCCCACGTCGACCAGGAACTTCAGCCGCTCGTTGACCTCCTTGAGGACCCGCTCGGCGATGGTCTTCTCGCGGTCGGAGAGTTCCATCGCGCCCAGGAAGTCGGCGCAGTCGCTGATGGACATCGAGGAGACCTCGGCGATGGACTTCCCGGCCATGGTCACCGCCAGCACCACTGGCTTGAGCCGGGTGCCGTGGCAGGCCGGGCAGTCCACCTCGCGCATATAGCCCTCGAAGCGCTCCCGGCTGCTGTCGGTCTCGGACTCGGAGTGCCGGCGCTGGACGAACGGCACCGCGCCCTCGAAGCCGGTGATGTAGGAGCGCTCGCGGCCGAAGCGGTTCCGGAACTTCACCTCGACCTGGGAGTTGTGCCCGTACAGCAGCGCCTTCCTGGCGCGTTGCGGCAGCCCGGCCCAGGGGATGTCGGTGCGGAAGCCCAACTCCTTGGCCAGCGCGCTGATCAGCCGCTGGTGGTACTCCCGGGTGTGGCCCAGCGACCAGGGGTGGATGGCGCCCTCGTCGAGGGTCTTCTCCTCGTCGGGGACGATCAGGTCCGGGTCCACCTCCATCCGCGAGCCCAGCCCGGTGCACTCGGGGCAGGCGCCGAACGGCGAGTTGAAGGAGAAGGAACGCGGCTCCATCTCCTCGTAGGAGATGTCGTCGAAGGTGCAGTAGAGGTGCTCGGAGTACATCCGCTCACGCTCGGGGTCGTCCGCCGGCAGGTCGACGAAGTCCAGCACGACCGTGCCGCCGGAGAGCTTGAGCGCGGTCTCGACCGAGTCGGTGAGCCGGCGCTGGGCGCTCTTCTTCACGGTGAGGCGGTCGATGACCACCTCGATGGTGTGCTTCTCCTGCTTCTTGAGCACCGGCGGCTCGGTCAGCTGGATCGTCGCGCCGTCGACCCTGGCCCTGGAGTAGCCCTTGGTCTGCAGATCGGCGAAGAGGTCGACGAACTCGCCCTTGCGGGCCCGGATCAGCGGGCTGAGCAGCTGGAACCTGGTGCCCTCGGGCAGCTCCAGCACCTTGTCCACGATCTGCTGCGGCGACTGCCGGGCGATGGGCCGCCCGCAGACCGGACAGTGCGGGTGACCGATGCGCGCGAAGAGCAGCCGGAGGTAGTCGTAGACCTCGGTGATGGTGCCGACGGTGGAGCGGGGGTTGCGCGAGGTGGACTTCTGGTCGATCGAGACGGCCGGGGAGAGGCCCTCGATGAAGTCCACGTCGGGCTTGTCCATCTGCCCGAGGAACTGCCGGGCGTAGGAGGACAGCGACTCGACGTAACGGCGCTGGCCCTCCGCGAAGATGGTGTCGAAGGCCAGCGACGACTTGCCCGACCCGGAGAGGCCGGTGAACACGATGAGGGAGTCACGCGGCAGGTCGAGCGAGACGTTCTTCAGGTTGTGCTCGCGAGCACCGCGAACGATGAGGCGGTCTGCCACGCTTCTGCGCCTTCCGGATTGTATGGGGCGTCGGGCGGCCGGGGACGGGGCGAGGCCCTGGAGGGGGCGATCCTGGACCGCCCGACGCGAGAACTCTATGGGAGCACGTGTTCGATTTTTGAGGCAATCGAGAACCGTCACCCGAAGGGATGAACACGACGCTAGCGTGAGAGCTTCCCCGCCGTGGGAAACGACAGAAAACCACGCGGGACACGCGCCTCGGACGTGACGGGAGACACCTATGACCGCCCCTGCCCAGATCCCCACGCAGAGCATCGCCCAGGCCGCGGAGGCCACCGAACGGCTGCTGCACAGCGTCGAGGCGATGGTCCCCGGCCGGCTGTACCAGCCCTCCGCGCTGCCGGGCTGGACCAGGGGCCATGTCCTCACCCACATCGCACGCAACGCCGACGCGCTCTGCAACCTGCTGCGCGGCGCCCGCGCCTCGCAGCCCATCCCGATGTACCCGAGCCTGGAGGCCCGCGAGCGCGCCATCGAGGACGGGGCCAAGCGGTCGCTCCCCGAGCACCTCGCCGACCTGCGCGCCTCCGCGCTCCGCTTCGTCGGCGCCTGCGAGGCCATGCCGGACGCAGCCTGGTCGATCGAGGTCCCGCACCGGCTCGGCGCGTTCCCCGCCTTCGGCGTTCCGTACAAGCGCGTCTCCGAGCTCGAGTACCACCACGTCGACCTGGCCCTGGACTACACCCCGGCGCACTGGCCCGCCGACTTCGTCGCCCGCGAGCTCGCCTCGCTCACCGCCCGCTTCCGCGACAACGCCGACCTGCCGACGCTGTACCTGCACGACTCCGGCAGCGACGCCGGCTACCGCATCGGCCGTGGCCCGCAGCGGACCCCGGAGCCGTTGCGGCTCTCCGGGCCGGCCGCGGCACTGGTCGCCTGGCTCTCCGGACGCTCCGACGGATCCGCGCTGGGCGTGCCCACCGCCGACCTGCCGGCGCTGCCGCCGCTAGGCTGACGTCATGTCGTACCACGGAGCGGTGAAGGTCGGCGGGACCCCTGCGGTGCGGGAGCTCCCGCAGCTCATGATCACCAAGGTGGCCGTCGGGCCCATGAACAACAACGCGTATCTGCTGCGCTGTCGGGCCACCGACGAGCAGCTGCTGATCGACGCCGCCGCCGAGGCCCCGGTCCTGCTGGAGACCGTCGGCGGCAGCCTCGCCACCGTGGTCACCACCCACCGCCACCAGGACCACTGGAACGCCCTCGCCCCGGTCGTCCAGGCCACCGGCGCCCGCACCGCAGCCGGCCGCCTGGACGCCGAGGGCATCCCGGTCCCCACCGACCTGCTCCTCGACGACGGCGACATGCTCCGCTTCGGTGAGATCGAACTGACCGTCCGCCACCTGGTCGGCCACACCCCGGGCGCGATCGTCCTGATCTACGACGACCCCAAGGGCCACCCCCACCTCTTCACCGGCGACTGCCTCTTCCCCGGCGGCATCGGCAACACCTGGGGCGACACCGCGGCCTTCACCAGCCTCCTCGACGGCGTCGAGACCAAACTCTTCGCCGCCCTCCCCGACGAGACCTGGGTCTACCCGGGCCACGGCGACGACACCACCCTCGGCACCGAACGCCCCAACCTCGCCGAATGGCGCACCCGGGGCTGGTGACGGGGGCTCAGGTCCCGGCGGACGGTGCCCCGCATCCACGCGACCCGGGGCACCGGTACGCGACCGGGGGATGCGCGCACACCGACTTCTTGTCCATGCACCGGCAAAATAATCATGCGACCGTCGATGCTTACCAACCAGAGACCACAGCGGGCCCGCCCCGGTTCCCGACGAACTGACGGGACGGGTCGGCAGCGCGGCCATGACCCTATGCTGGGAAGTCCGCCACGCACCCCCGCTGCCCTCGGGCCGCTAGCAGAGAGGCACGCTCCAGCGAGGGAAATTCAGATAAGACGTGTACACGCCATGGTTGATTCAATTACCTTGCTCGAGTCACCGTTGGCGCATCGGAGATGACATGGGCACCCGTTCAGACATATCCGTCCTCCTGATGGACGGCTCCAGGACCGCAGAGATCATGCTCACCGGCCGCGTTGACCGGCGGGCCGACGCGATGCTCGCCGAGGCCCTGGAACTGCTGCTCACCGATCCACAGGTGGGGCGGATCGAGATCGACACCGCGCTGGTGAACTTCTGCGACCGGGGCGGACTGACGGTGTTCATCCGGGCTCAGCGCCAGGCCGCCCACTACGGGGTCCCGCTCTGCATCGTCCGGGCGGCGCCGCTGCTGCAGCACGTCCTCAAGTCCACCGGCCTGTCCCAGATGCTCACCTCGGCGTAGTCGCGGGCGGGCGGGCTTCGACCGGTTTTCGACGGGCGGGAACGCGGCGGCGGAGGGACGATGGCCCCCATACGTATCAGCCGTGCGAGAGGTTGCCGACATGAGCGTCTCCTCCGATCCCTACTCCGGTCCGCACCGTGACCGTCCCGCCGCGGGTATCCGCTCGGGGCTCACGATCGAGGCCCTCGCCAACGCCGCCTGGCAGGTGCTCGCCACCGCCGGTGCGGCCTCGATCGTCCTGGGCCTGCTGGTCCTGATCTGGCCGCACGCGACGCTCGCCGTCGTCGGCGTCCTCTTCGGGATCTACCTGCTGGTCAGCGGTGTCTTCCAGATCGCGGGAGCGTTCGGCGACCATGTGCCGGGAGCGCTGCGCGCCGTCTGGTTCGTCAGCGGCGCGGTCTGCCTCATGCTGGGGCTGATCTGCTTCCGCGGGGCCGCTGAGTCCATCCTGCTGCTCGGTCTGTGGATCGGCTTCGGCTGGTTGCTCCAAGGAGTGATGCTGACGGCCGTCGCCCTCTCCACGGAGGGGCTGCCGGCCCGCGGCTGGCAGTTGTTCCTCGGCGTGATCACTGCGATCGCGGGCATCGTGCTGATCGTCTCGCCGTTCCACTCACTCACGGTGCTCACCGTGGTGTCCGGGATCTGGCTGCTGGTGCTGGGCGTGACCGGCATCGTCCATGCTTTCCAGCTGCGCTCGCTCGCCAGGCCGCGACGAGTCGGATGAACACCCGCACCCGGCCTCTCACAGACCGTCACCAGCACCGGGCCGCACGGCGGTGACCCGCCCGGCCGGGTGCGCCGGACCCTGCCCGGGAATGTGCCCTTCCGTCGAACTTCCGGTCGTCATATGCTCATTGCGTTGCCCCGGACCCCGGCTGCACGC
Organism: Streptacidiphilus sp. EB103A; assembly: GCF_041261405.1. Lineage (NCBI taxonomy): Bacteria > Bacillati > Actinomycetota > Actinomycetes > Kitasatosporales > Streptomycetaceae > Streptacidiphilus > Streptacidiphilus sp. EB103A. The sequence continues at coordinate 210,577 of NZ_JBGCAQ010000008.1, forward strand.
ACTTGACCGGTGCGAACCCCCAGCCTGGGGGACCCGGAGCGGAAGGCAACCTCCGTACCCACGGTGCCTTCTGCCGCCTGGTCCCCGTCCTCCGTCACCCGCGGACAGGTCGGCGCGTCCGCACCCAAGTGCCGCTCGGGGCGCCCAGTGCCCACGCACCCTGACGCGGATGGGTTCTCCGTCGGGGCTGCTTCCACCCGTCGCTCCAGGGCATGCGACGGCAGACGGTCCGTACCGGTCCGGCCACCGGCGCGGACCGTCCTGGATGTCCGGGGCCGACGAACCGGGACCACCCTGTCAGCTCCTGATGGAACAGTGAATCGTGCCGTCATGGGCGTAGTGCCCGGACCGCCCGGTTTCCTACGATGATCACCGCAAGGCCCTGTTGTGCCCCTGTGCGGACCACGGTGGCACCCGAACGCCACGCGGATACGGAGCACTCGCGCGATGACAGCTCTGCACTGGCGAACTGCGCGTGAACTGCGCCTCATCGCCAAGATCATCCCTGATCCGCGCCATCCCGGCGAATGCCTCGACCAGCTCGCCGACGTCCGCGTCGCCGCGAGCGGACCGGTCCTCTACGTGGACGCCCGGCGGACCGGGGAGGACGACGGGGGCCCGGCGGAGCCGGAGGTCTACGCGATACCCAGCTCCTCAGTGATCTTCCTGGCTTTCCGCTAGCCGCAAGCCGCCGGCCAGGAACGGCCCGCTACTCCCCCGTGTCGGCGCCCCAGAAGCCCGGGCCGCCGCCCACCCAGGCCACGGCCTCGGACTGGGCCACGTCGACGTCCTCCAGTCCGGCCCTGCGGGCGAACTCCTCGACGTCGGCCAGGTTGTAGGCCTTCCCCACCACGGTGCCGAGGATCTCGACCCCGCGGTACGGCGGCCGGGTCGTCATGTTCGGCGGGTGGACCACGATGTGGGCGCCGTGGCTGCTGTGCTCGGTGCTGTCGGTGTGGTTCATGCCTACCATCCTGCCGCCCGCATCCGGCGAAAGCGCGTCATTGAACCGGGCCGGCCCCCGCCGCGTACCCTCGGTGGACCGCCGATCCCGGTGGGGGCGGCCGACGCGGAGCGGAGTGGCTCATGTGGGTGCGTGGAGTCGGCGGGGTACTGCTGATCGTGCTGGGGGCGGTCTGGGTCGCCCAGGGGACGGGGGCGGTGCACGGTTCGATGATGAGCGGCCACAGCCAGTACGCGGCGCTCGGGGCGCTGGTGATCCTGGCGGGGGTCGCGCTGCTCGGATGGGCCTGGCGGGTCCGGGCAGGACGGTCCCGCGACGGTCGCTGACCGGCGCGGGACCGTCGGCCGCAACGCGGAACGCCCCGCACCGGGGGTACCGGTGCGGGGCGTTCGCTGGTCTTTCGCGGTCGGGGCCTGCGGCCCCTGGAGCGGAGGACCTTACAGCGGGCGGATGTTCTCGGCCTGCGGGCCCTTCTGGCCCTGCGTGACGTCGAACTCGACCTTCTGGCCCTCGAGGAGCTCGCGGAAGCCCTGGGCGTTGATGTTGGAGTAGTGGGCGAAGACGTCGGCGCCGCCGCCGTCCTGCTCGATGAAGCCGAAGCCCTTTTCGGCGTTGAACCACTTGACGGTACCGGTGGCCATGTCTCTCGTTCTCCTCTGTAGTCGTGCAGGAACCGCACCGTGCGGAGTCCGAGTACTCGATCCGCACGCCCGTGCCATGAATGAGGGGAGATCCCGGACAGCAAAAAAGCCCGCGATCGGGATCACGGGCGTACAAACGTCGAGAACCACGACTACTACAGGGCAAAACCGTACACTATGGGCGCTCTCCGGACCACGCGACGCGAGGACCACCGCGTGTCGCGCGACCTGGATCACCGCGACCCGGATCAGGGATCTGTTGACGCCACCCGGTACGCACCCTGTATTCTCTAGATCAGTTGCAGTGCGTGGTTCCCTAAGTTTTGGCCGCCCGTGATCGCGATCACGGGCGTTCGTGCTTTTGCAGGTCCCTTCGTGACCAGGGTGATCATTCCGGCGACACAGGGCCCGTACCGTGCGAGTCCTGGCACCAGCCCCTGACAGAAGGAGACCAATATGGCCACCGGTACCGTGAAGTGGTTCAACGCCGAAAAGGGTTTCGGCTTCATTGAGCAGGACGGCGGCGGCGCCGACGTCTTCGCCCACTACTCCAACATCAACGCGCAGGGCTTCCGCGAGCTCCTCGAGGGCCAGAAGGTCGAGTTCGACGTCACGCAGGGCCAGAAGGGCCCGCAGGCCGAGAACATCCGCACGATCTGACGATCGCCGCGCGTCGAGGACGCCCCCGCACTCCGGTGCGGGGGCGTCCTTGCGTTTTCCGCCGGCGGCGCTAGGCGAACAGCCGGTCGGGCTCGTCGGCCGCCGGGACCGCCTCCGCCGCACCCGCGGTCCTGCGCTCCAGCGCGGAGGAGAGGACGGCCAGCCCCAGGGCGGCCACCGCGAACGCGGCGCCGACCCAGTTGGGCGCGGTGTAGCCGAGGCCCGCCGAGATCACCAGGCCGCCGGCCCAGGCGGCCAGGGCGTTGCCGAGGTTGAAGGCGCCGATGTTGAGGGCCGAGGCCAACGTGGGCGCCCCTGCCGCCTGGTCCAGCACCCGCTTCTGCAGCGGCGGCACGGTCGCGAAGCCCAGGGCGCCGATCAGGAAGACGGTGACCGTGGCCGCGACCTTGTCGTGCGCGGTCACGGTGAACAGCGCCAGCACGGCGGCCAGCGCGCCGAGGGTGACGTAGAGCATGCGCATCAGCGAGCGGTCCGCGTAGCGGCCGCCGACCAGGTTGCCGACCACCATGCCCAGGCCGAACAGGGCCAGCAGCCAGGTCACCGAGGTGTCGGCGAAGCCGGCCACCCCGGTCATCATCGGCACCAGATAGGTGATCGCGGCGAACACCCCGCCGAAGCCCAGCACGGTCATCGCCATCGCCAGCAGCACCTGCGGATTGCGCAGGACCGCGAGCTCGTCCCGCAGCCGCACGTCCCCGGAGCGGGACTGCTCCGGGATCAGCCGGGCGACCCCGAACAGGCCCACCACACCGAGACCGGCGATGAACAGGAAGGTGGCGCGCCAGCCGAGGTGCTGCCCGACCAGGGTGCCCAGCGGCACTCCGACCACATTGGCGACGGTCAGGCCGGTGAACATCAGCGCGATGGCCCCGGCCTTCCTGTGCGGCGCCACCAGGTCGGCGGCGACCACCGAGCCGATGCCGAAGAAGGCTCCATGGGCCAGCGAGGCGATGATCCGCCCGGCCAGCATCATCCCGAAGGAGGGAGCCAGCGCGGAGACGGTGTTGCCGATGACGAACAGCCCCATCAGCAGCATCAGCATCCGCTTGCGGGGTATCCGGGTGCCGAGCACGGTCATCAGCGGTGCACCGGCCACCACACCCAGCGCATAGCCGGTGACCAGCAGGCCCGCGGTGGGAACGGTGACGCCGAACGTGTCGCCGATCTGTGGCAGCAGCCCCATGACCACGAACTCGGTGGTGCCGATGCCGAAGGCCCCGATGGCCAGGGCGAGGAGTGCGAGCGGCATGGGGGTGCGCCTTCCGTGACGTGCGGACTTCCAGTGACGCGGAAGCACCGTGGGGACAACCGGGTACGGATGGCAAGGTTAGTTGCAGACGCTGTCTATTTGCAAACGCTGGTTATTGCAGAAGTGTCGTATCATCGGGGTATGACCGCCACGGACCCAGACCTCACAGCGCTCGCCCAGGGCTGGTGCGCCCTCTCGCTGCTGCACGGACGGATCGAGTCGCACATCGAGCAGGCCCTGCAGGCCGGGCACGACCTCAGCGTGCGGGAGTACTCGCTGCTGGACGTACTGAGCCGGCAGCACAACGGCACCGGCGGCCATCTGCGGATGTCCCAGGTCGCGGAGGCGGTCGTGCTCAGCCAGAGCGCGACGACCCGGCTGGTCTCCCGACTGGAGGACCGCGGTCTGCTGTCCCGCTACCTCTGCCCGACGGACCGGCGCGGCATCTACACCGATGTCACCGAGGCCGGACTGGCACTGCTGGAACAGGCGCGCCCCACCCATGAGCGCACCCTGCGCGAGGCCCTGGACGCCGCGGCACAGAACCCCGAGCTGGCGCCGCTGGTGCGCGCCGTCAGCTCACTGCACGCGGTGCACGCCTGAGCTTCGCCTTCGGCGGACCCGCTACGCCTCGTCCAGCGCGCGGCGGGCGTACTCGGCGAGTTCGTCGGCGGCGCAGGACTCGGCCAGCTTCAGCGCGGCACGGAACTGCTCCAGCGCCTCCTTGGTGCGCCCCTCGTCGAGCAGCGCCGTCGCCAGGTCGACCACCGCGCGGGTGTGCTCGTACGGGGCGGAGCAGCGTTCGAACCGGTCGACGGACCTGCGCAGCAGGTCGATCCTGGCCTCGTTCCCCTCGGCGAACTCGGCGGCAGCGCGCAGCGCCGTGCCGACGGCGGAGTCGGTGCCGAATCGTTCCGCCCGGACCAGCTGGTCCTCGGCCAGGGAGCGGGCCAGTTCCAGGTGGCCGAGCCGGCCGTGCGCCTGGGCCAGCGCCCGCTGCCAGCCGCACCAGCCCGGGTTGCCCATCTCGCGACGGTCGAACCGCTCGCCGGCGGCGGTCAGTTCGGCCACCGCGCCCTCGGCGTCGCCGAGCGCGATCAGCATTCCGCCGCGGACCGTCTGCGAGTCGGGGAACACCACGGCCGCCGAGTAGGGGGCCTGGAAGTGGTAGCGCTCAGCGAGCTGCCGCGCCTCCTCCAGCTTGCCGCGCGCCATCAGCACTGCGGCCAGCGTCCCCACCGCGTACCAGTGCACCGGCACGCCCTCGCCGCCGACCCGGTTGGCGATGGCCAGGCCCTCGCGGGCGCTGCGCTCGGCATCGGCCAGGCTGCCGCAGCGGTAGCGGATGTAGCCGAGGATGGTGTGCCCGAAGGCGAGGTGGGCGCCGCGCCAGCCGGCCTCCTCGTACTCGGCGATGCCCTTGGCGAACAGCTCCTCGGCGCGCTCGGGGAGGTCGGCGAACATGTAGACCAGCGAGGCCAGGGTGGGCACTTCGAAAGCCCACTCCTGGTCGGTCCAGCTCAGGCCCTGTTCCTGGGCCAGGTCGGCGTAGCGGACCGCGGTGGCCACCGGCTCACCGCGGACCACGGCGTCCCAGGCACGCAGCCCGAAGACGTAGCGCTCCGCGGTGCCGATGGTCTGCTCGCCGCGTTCCAGCAGCAGCGCCAGATCGGCGAGGCGTTCGGAGCGGGCCGCCGAGCCCTCCTCATCCGCGTCGAAGGCGCACCACATGAAGTTCCAGACCAGCAGCCGCAGCCGGGTCTGGTCGGAGACCGCCAGCGCGGCCGCCTCGGCGGTGGTCTGCGACGCCTCCAGCAGGCTGTTGCTGTGCGCGAGCGACTGGGCGAGCCGGACCGTGATGCCCTCGTGCAACTGATCCGGGAGCTGCGGCTGCTCCAGCGCGGCCCGCAGATGGCCGACGGTCTGCGCCGGGTCGTAGAGCAGGGTGGAGCACCCCAGTTCGAACAGCACCTCGGCCCGCTGGGCCGGGGACGGGGGCTCGCGCAGCGCCCTGGCCAGGCAGCGCTGAGCCGTTTCGGGTGCCCCGGCCTGCATGAACGCCCGCGCGGCGGAACGCAGTTGATCCACCACGGCGGTGTCGCCCTGCGGCGGCAGCTCCAGCCAGTGCCGGGCCGCGGTGATCGGGCCCTTCCCCGCGCCGAGGACCACCCAGCCGGCCCGGCCGTGCATGGCGGTGCGCAGGTCGTCCGGGATGCCCCGGTAGACCGAGGTGGCGACCAGCGGGTGGATGAACTCCAGGATCTGATGACCGGTCAGGATGCGGGCCGCGCGCAGCCGGTCGGCCGCCTCGGCGGCGTCGGCGGGTGTGAGCGAGGCGGTCGCAGCGGCGAGTTCCAACGGGGTGTGGATGCCCAGCACGGACACCGCCCAGGCCAGCCGCACCGAGGAGGCCCCGAGCCGCTCCAGCCGGGCGACCAGACCACTGCCCTTGGTGGCCGCGGCCACCTCGCGCAGCAGCGGGCAGGACTCCTCGACCGCGGCCAGCTCGCGTTCCTGGGCCTTGGCCAGCAGTTCCACCGTCTCAAAGGGGTTGCCGCCGGTCACCGCCCAGACCTCACGGCAGAAGGCGTCCTCGACCCGGGTCGGCGGGCTGCCGAACATCCTGCGCACCAGGGCCGCCACCGCGTCGGGGGTGAGCGCGGTGAGGCCCAGCGGAACGGCGCCGTTGGCCCCGGCCATGGTGCGGAAGGACGCCGGGCTGTCCGGGAGTTCGTCCGGGCGGTAGGCGGTGACCAGCAGCACCGGCAGTCCGTCGACCCGGCTGGCGAAGGCGGCCAGCCAGCTCAGCGACTCCGCGTCGGCCCAGTGCGCGTCGTCCACCACCAGGACCAGCGGGCCCCGGGAGACGGCGAGGTTGGTGACCACCCAGTCGAGGCCGTCCCTGACGCCCTGCGGGTCGGGCGGCGCGGAGGCCGGTCCGTCGTCCTCCTGGGCCAGGCCGATCGCCGGGCCGACGATGTCGTTCCAGCCGCCGAGCAGATCGCGCTGCTCCTCCTCCCCGAGGGCGGCGAGGAACGGCTTCAGCAGGGCCCGGACCACATGGAAGGCGGAGAGCTGTTCCTGCTCACCGCCGCGGGCGGCCAGGACCAGCAGCCCCCGGGCCGCCGCCTCCTCGCGCACCGCGGCGAGCAGACTGGTCTTGCCCAGACCGGCGGCGCCCGTGTAGACGAGCAGCCGCTCACCGGGCCGTGCGGGGACCGCCCGGGCCGCCAGACTGTCCAGCGCGCCGCGGGCTGCGTCGAGTTCGGCGTCACGTTCCAGCAGTACGCCGCTACCTGCATGCTTCTGCTCCGCCACGGATCGAGCCTAGCGCCAACACAGACGGCGGGCGGGCTCCTTGCGGAACCCGCCCGCCGCCGTGCTGCAGAGATTTTTGACGCCCTGTCACTCAATCTCCACAAGCGGAGCGGTGCAGTCGCTGCTCAGGGTTACTGCTTCTGCAGCTCGTGCTCCGACTGCTCCAGCTCCTGCCGCTCCTCCTTGCGGGAGGCGGCCAGGCTGGTGAAGGTGGTCACCGCCAGGACCACCACGATGAAGCCGAGCGAGAACGGGATGCCGATCTCCGGGGCCCAGTGGGCGCCGGCCTCGTGCAGGGCGTGCAGCAGCAGCTTCACACCGATGAAGCCGAGGATCACCGAGAGGCCGTAGGAGAGGTGGACCAGCTTCTTCAGCAGACCGCCGATCAGGAAGTAGAGCTGGCGCAGGCCCATCAGCGCGAAGGCGTTGGCGGTGAAGACGATGTACGGGTCCTGGGTGAGTCCGAAGATGGCGGGGATGGAGTCCATCGCGAACAGGACGTCGGTGGTGCCGATGGCCAGCATCACGATCAGCATCGGCGTGATCAGCCGCTTGCCGTTCTGTACCACCAGGAGCTTGGTGCCGTGGTAGCGATCGGTCGCCGGGAAGCGCTGCTCGACGGCCTTGAGGAGTCGGTTCTCCTCGAACTCCTCCTCCGCTTCGTCGGCCCTGGCCTCCTTGACGAGCTTCCAGGCGGTCCAGATCAGGAAGGCCCCGAAGATGAAGAAGACCCAGGAGAAGCCGGCGATGATCGCGGCGCCGGCGGCGATGAAGGCCGCCCGCAGCACCAGTGCGATCAGCACACCGACCATCAGCACCCGCTGCTGGTAGATGCTGGGCACGGCGAACTTCGCCATGATCAGGATGAAGACGAACAGGTTGTCGACGCTGAGCGACTTCTCGGTGATGTACCCGGCGAAGAACTGACCGGCCGGGGCCGAGCCGGAGTGCCACCAGAGGAAGCCGCCGAAGGCGACGGCCAGCAGGACCCAGACGGCCGTCCAGATCCCCGCCTCCTTGAGCGAGACGTCGTGCGGCTTGCGGCCGCCGATGAAGAAATCGGCGGCGATCAGGGCGACGAGCACCCCGATGGTGGTGGCCCACATGGCCATGGAAACGTCCATGTACTGCTCCTTCGGCAAACGTGTCGGGCTGCCGAAGGTCTCCTCCGCCCCGCCGTCATGATGGCGGGGCCGACGCTTCCGGGCGCGGAACGGACCGCCGCCGTGTTGACGGAAACATCGTTCTAGGGAGTACTCCCCTTCGTGGTTCCATCATCCTGATCACATGGTAAAACGCAGGTAAAGGATGGAATCTCGAAGTAAAGTCACAGGTCAGATGGGTCAGAGGTAGGGCGCGATGGCCGGGAGCATGTCCTGGAAGGTGCGCCCGCGGGCCGGGGCGCCGATGGCCGACATCTGCCAGCCGCCGTTGGTGTTCCGCTGGACCTTGGCCATCACCTGGCCGGTGTGCGCGCCGCCGCCGGTGAGGCTGTAGCGGGCCAGTTCCTGCCCGGTGCTCTCGTCGACCAAGCGGCAGTGCGCGTTCTCGACCTCCTGGAAGGTCTGACCGGTGTAGGAGTTCACGGTGAACACGATCTGGTTGACATGCTCGGGGACCCGGGAGAGGTCCACCAGGATCGACTCGTCGTCCTCGCCGCCGGCGCCACCGGTGAGGTTGTCACCGGTGTGCCGCACCGAGCCGTCATTGCTCACCAGGTGCTGGAAGAAGACCACGTCTGCCAGCTGGTGGTCGGCGAAGAGCACCGCCGACGCGTCCAGGTCGATCTGCCGCGCGCGCCGACCGAACAGCCCCTTTCGCGGAGCGGCCTGCCAGCCCAGGCCCATCCGCACCACTGTGAGCGTGCCCCCGCCGGCCTTCTCCAGGCTGACGCTCTGACCCTTGTTCAGACTCACTGACATGGTGGACATCCTCCCCGTTCCTGACGCGCACGGATGCCCTGATTGCAAACCCGGGCGCCCCGCAGCAAACCTTACGCAAGGAACGGGCGGTTCGCTCACGCCATTCCGGCCTCACGCATCTGGCGCAACTCCTTCTTGAGCTCGTTGACTTCGTCCCGCAGTCTGGCGGCCACCTCGAACTGCAGCTCGGCGGCGGCCGTGTGCATACGGTCGGTCAGCTCGGCGATGAGGTCGGCGAGCTCGGCCGCGGGCAGCCCCTTGGCGTCGGCGGCGCCGCGCTTGCCGGCCGCGCCCAGCGCCGGTACCGGCGCCTTCGCGCCCCTGCCGCCCTTCACCCCACCCGGCTGCCGGTAGCCCGTGCTCAGCAGCTCGCCGGTGTCGATGTCCTCGCGGGCGATGGAGTCGAGGATGTCGCCGATCTTCTTGCGCAGCGGCTGCGGGTCGATGCCGTGCTCGGTGTTGTACGCCTGCTGGATCTCGCGGCGGCGGTTGGTCTCCTCGATGGCCTTCTCCATCGCCGGGGTGATCCGGTCCGCGTACATGTGGACCTGGCCCGAGACGTTACGGGCGGCACGGCCGATGGTCTGGATCAGCGAGGTGCCGGAGCGCAGGAAGCCCTCCTTGTCCGCGTCCAGGATCGCCACCAGCGAGACCTCGGGCAGGTCCAGGCCCTCGCGGAGCAGGTTGATGCCGACCAGGACGTCGTACTCGCCGGCCCGCAGCTCGCGCAGCAGCTCCACCCGGCGCAGGGTGTCGATGTCGCTGTGCAGGTACCGGACCCGGATGTCCAGGTCGAGCATGTAGTCGGTGAGGTCCTCGGACATCTTCTTGGTGAGGGTGGTGACCAGGATCCGCTCGTCCTTCTCGGTCCGCAGCCGGATCTCGTGGATCAGGTCGTCGATCTGACCCTCGGTGGGCTTGACCACGACCTCCGGGTCGATCAGGCCGGTGGGACGGATGATCTGGTCGACCTGGCCGTCGCCGCGGGCCAGCTCGAACTTGCCGGGGGTCGCCGAGAGGTAGACGGTCTGGCCGATCCGCTCCAGGAACTCCTCCCACTTCAGCGGGCGGTTGTCCATCGCGGAGGGCAGCCGGAAGCCGTGCTCGACCAGGGCGCGCTTGCGCGAGGCGTCGCCCTCGTACATCGCGCCGATCTGCGGGACGGTGACATGGGACTCGTCGATGACCAGGAGGAAGTCCTCCGGGAAGAAGTCCAGCAGGGTGTTGGGCGCGGTGCCGGCCGAGCGGCCGTCGATATGGCGGGAGTAGTTCTCGATGCCCGCGCAGGTGCCGATCTGACGCATCATCTCGATGTCGTAGCTGGTACGCATCCGCAGCCGCTGGGCCTCCAGCAGCTTGCCCTGCTTGTCCATGGTGGCCAGGGTCTGCTCCAGCTCCGCCTCGATCCCGGCGATGGCGCGCTCCATCCGCTCCGGGCCGGCGACGTAGTGCGAGGCCGGGAAGACGTAGAGCTCCTGGTCCTCGCTGATGACCTCGCCGGTGAGCGGGTGCAGCGTGGTCAGCGCCTCGATCTCGTCGCCGAACATCTCGATCCGGACCGCGAGTTCCTCGTACACCGGGAAGATCTCGATGGTGTCGCCGCGGACCCGGAAGGTGCCGCGGGTGAAGGCGACGTCGTTGCGGGTGTACTGGATGTCGACGAAGCGGCGCAGCAGGGCGTCCCGGTCGAACTCCTGGCCGACCTTGAGCCGGACCATCCGGTCGACGTACTCCTGCGGCGTGCCGAGGCCGTAGATGCAGGACACCGAGGCGACCACGATCACGTCCCGACGGGTCAGCAGCGAGTTGGTGGTGGAGTGCCGCAGCCGCTCCACCTCCTCGTTGATGGAGGAGTCCTTCTCGATGTAGGTGTCCGTCTGCGCGATGTACGCCTCGGGCTGGTAGTAGTCGTAGTACGAGACGAAGTACTCGACGGCGTTGTTGGGGAACAGCTCGCGGAACTCGTTGGCGAGCTGCGCGGCCAGCGTCTTGTTGGGCGCCATCACCAGCGTCGGCCGCTGGAGCTTCTCGACCATCCAGGCGGTGGTGGCGGACTTGCCGGTGCCGGTCGCGCCGAGCAGGACGACATCCTTCTCACCTGCGCGGATACGGCGTTCCAGCTCGGCGATCGCGGTGGGCTGGTCGCCGCTGGGCTGGTAGGGGCTGACGACCTCGAAGGGCGCCACTGTTCGCTCTAGATCGGTGATGGGTCTCACGGAACCAACCGTACGGCCCGCCACTGACAATCCGCTGCGGCCGGCGCCCCGCCGGTCCGCGGTCAGCGCACCCTGGCGCCGTCGCGCGCCAGCGCGACCAGCCGGGACACGGCCCGCAGGTACTTCTTGCGGTAGCCGCCGTTCAGCATCTCCTCGCTGAATATCCGGTCGAACGGCAGCCCGGAGGCCACCACCGGCAGCTCCCGGTCGTACATCCGGTCGGCCAGCACCACCAGCCGCAGCGCGGTGCTCTGGTCCGCCACCGGGACGACCCCGGTCAGACAGACCGCCTGGACGCCGTCCAGCAGGGCGCCGTAGCGGCTGGGGTGGACGGCGGCGAGATGCGCCAGCAGTTCCTCGAAGCCGTCCAGCGAGGCGCCCGCGCCGATCCTGGCCGCCACCGCGCCGACCTCCTCGTCGGTGTACGGCGCCGGGGCCTCGGGCAGGCCGCGGTGGCGGTAGTCCTGCCCGTCGATCCGGACGCTGTGGAACCGCGAGGACAGTCCCTGGATCTCGCGCAGGAAGTCGGCGGCGGCGAAGCGGCCCTCGCCGAGCCTCCCGGGGAGGGTGTTGGAGGTCGCGGCGAGCTTCACCCCGGCCTCGGCCAGCCGGCTGAGCAGCGTGGACACCAGGACGGTGTCGCCCGGGTCGTCCAGCTCGAACTCGTCGATGCACAGCAGCCGGTGCCCGGACAGCGCCTGGACGGCCTGCTGGAATCCCAGCGCGCCGACCAGGTTGGTCAGCTCCACGAAGGTGCCGAAGGCCTTGGGCCCCGGCGCGGCATGCCACAGCGAGGCGAGCAGGTGGGTCTTGCCGACGCCGTAGCCGCCGTCGAGGTAGATGCCGCCGGGACCGGCCGGGACCGGGGCGGGGCGACCGAACCAGCGCTTCTTCGCGGTCTGCCCCGGGCCGGTCCGGTTCATGGTGCCGACGAAGGACTCCAGCACCCGTACCGCCTCGGCCTGGCTGGGCTGGTCCGGGTCCGGGAGGTAGGTGCTGAACCTGGCGCCCTGGAACCGCGGCGGCGGCACCATCTCGGCCACCATCCGGTCGGCGGGCACCACCGGGCTGCGCGAGGTCAGCGAGGCGGGCCGCAGCTCGGCGTCGGAGAGGGCGGCGGGGGCAGGCGTTTCGGCGGCTGGCACAGCTCCCAAGCGTACGGTCCTCCCACCCGTGGAAGACTCACGACTATGCGTCGACTGCTGCCGGAGACCCCGGATGTGACAGACCTCACCAGCCTGACCGGGCTGGCCGAGGCCTACGCCTACCCCGAGCCGACCGAACGCCCGGACCCCTCGGGACCCGTCCGCCCCTGGCTCCGCGCCAACATGGTGGCGAGCCTGGACGGCGCCTCCCGCCTGGACGGGCTCTCCGACGGCCTCTCCTCCGAGGGCGACAAACGGATCTTCGGGGTGCTGCGGGCCCTCGCCGACGTGGTGCTGGCAGGCGCCCAGACGGTACGCGCCGAGGGCTACCGGCCGGCCAGGGCCCGCGCCGAGTTCGCGCAGGCCAGGGCGGGCCGCGGCCAGCAGCCCGCCGCCGCGATCGCCGTGGTCACCCGCAGCCTGGACCTGGACCTGGACCTGCCGCTGTTCACCGAGCCGCTGGTGCCGACCCTGGTGATCACCTGCGCCGGCGCCCCGGCGGACGCGCTGAGGGCGACCCGGAAGGTGGCCGACGTGGTGATCGCCGGGGAGGAGCGGGTGGACCTCGCAGCGGCGGTGGCGGCCCTGGCCGAACGCGGCTGGACCCGGCTGCTCACCGAGGGCGGTCCGCGGCTGCTGGGCCAGCTGGCGGCGGACGGCCTGCTGGACGAGCTGTGCCTCACCCTGGCGCCGCTGGTGGCCTCCGGGGACGCGCCCAGGATCACCAACGGACCGGCCGGGCTCACCCAACGGATGGACCTGGTGTCGCTGCTTGAGGAGAAAGGTTTCCTCTTTGCCAGGTACGCCCGTAGCGTGAACAGTCCCACCTAACGGAAGCGGATCGTCCACCTACCGGGCGCGGATGACGGGACACCCCGTTCCGCCCGGGCAGTATAAGGCCAGTGCCAGTGGTGCCGGGGGAAGCAGAAGGAAGAAGGGACGCGCGTGTTCACCACCGTACTTTTGATCGAGAAGTCTCTCTCCGCCGCCGATGTCGAGCTGCTCACCACTCTCCACGGCGACGAGCCGGTGTCGTTCCATGTGCTGATGCAGCCGCGCGGCCGGCAGGACGAGTTCCTGCGCGCCGTCGACGACGTGGCCTTCGGCTATCTGGACCGCGCCGCCCACGAGCGCGACGAGCCGCACGGCGCCGCGGCCGTCGACACCGCGGCCGCCGGACTGGCGCACACCCTGGACGGACTGCGGGCCGCCGGGGCGGAGGCCACCGGACGGGTGGTCGAGGAGAACCCGCTGCAGGACCTCAAGGCACTGGTCGCCGACGTGTCCGCGGACGAGGTCATCGTGCTGGCCGCGCCGCACTGGATCGAAGGGCTGTTCCATCGGGACTGGGCCTCGCAGGCCCGGCACAAGGTCGGCGTCCCGGTGCTCCAGCTGTTCGCCCAGCAGGACTGACGCCCGGCGGGGCGGGGCGGCAGGGACTGACCGGACGTCGACTGCTGGCAGAATCGAGCCAGACCGTGCCGCCGCAACCCTCGGAGAGCCTCAGTGACGTCCCCTGCCCCCGCGAGTGCCGCTGATCTCGCCGCACCGCACTTCATCGGGATCGGCGGCGCGGGCATGTCCGGCCTGGCCAAGATCCTGGCGCTGCGCGGCGCCGCGGTCTCCGGCAGCGACGCCAAGGAGTCCACCGTCGTGCTGGCGCTCAAGCAGCTGGGCGCCGAGGTGTTCGTCGGGCACGCCGCCGAGCACCTGCCGGCCGGGGCGAGCTGCATCGTGGTCTCCAGTGCCATCCGCGAGGACAACCCGGAGCTGGTCGCCGCCCGCGAGCGCGGCCTGCCGGTGATCCACCGCGCGGACGCGCTGGCCGCGCTGATGCAGGGCAGCCGCGGGCTGGCCGTCGCCGGCACCCACGGCAAGACCACCACCACCAGCATGCTCGCGGTCAGCCTCACCGCCCTGGGCCTGGACCCCTCCTTCGCCATCGGCGGGGACCTCAACGAGCCCGGCAGCAACGCCCACCACGGCACCGGCGAGATCTTCGTCGCCGAGGCCGACGAGAGCGACCGCAGCTTCCAGAAGTACTCCCCCGAGGTCGCGGTGGTCCTCAACGTGGAGCTGGACCACCACGCCAACTACGCCTCCATGGACGAGATCTACGAATCCTTCGAGGCCTTCGTCGCGCGGATCGTGTCTGGTGGCACCCTGGTCGTGGACTCCGACCACGCGGGCGCGGCAGAGCTCGCGGCGCGGGTCGCCGGTCGCGAGGGCCTGACCGTGGTCCGGGTCGGCGAGGCCGAGGGCGCCGACGTCCGCATCCTCTCGATCGCCGCGCACGGGATGACCAGCGAGGTCACCGTCCGCGTCGACGGCAGCGAGCTGACGTTCACGGTCTCCGTCCCCGGTCGCCACTACGCCCACAACGCCGTCGCCGCCCTCGCGGCCGGCGTCGCCCTGGGCGTCCCGGCGGCCGAGCTGGCCCAGGCGCTCAGCAGCTACCAGGGCGTGCGCCGCCGGCTCCAGCTCAAGGGCGAGGTCCGCGGGGTGCAGGTGATCGACTCCTACGCCCACCACCCCACCGAGATCGCCGCCGACCTGGAGGCCATCAACGCGGCCTCCGGCGACGGACGCGTCCTGGTCGTCTTCCAGCCGCACCTGTTCAGCCGCACCCAGCAGCTCGGCGCCGAGATGGGCGAGGCGCTGTCCCACGCCGACGCGGTGGTCGTCCTGGACATCTACCCGGCCCGCGAGGACCCGGTCCCCGGAGTCACCAGCGACCTGGTCATCGACGCCGCCCGGGCCCACGGCGCGGACGTCACCCCGGCCCACTCGCTCGCGGACGTGCCCGACCTGCTCGCGGGAATGGCCAAGGACGGCGACCTTGTTCTCACCATGGGCGCCGGGGACGTCACCTTCCTCGGACCCGAGATCCTCGCCCGCCTCGCCTGAAAGGCAGGACACCTGATGTCGTACGAGATCGAGAAGACCGACGCCGAGTGGCGCGAGCAGCTCACCCCGGCCGAGTACGCCGTCCTGCGACAGGCCGGCACCGAGCGCCCGGGCGTCGGCGAGTACACCGACACCAAGACCGAGGGCGTCTACTCCTGTCGCGCCTGCGGCAACGAGCTCTTCAGCTCCGAGACCAAGTTCGACAGCCACTGCGGCTGGCCCTCCTACTTCTCCCCCCTCGCCGAGGACCGGGTGCAGTACATCGAGGACACCACCATGGGCATGCGCCGGGTCGAGGTCCGCTGCGCCAAGTGCGGCTCCCACCTCGGCCACGTCTTCGAGGGCGAGGGCTACGGCACCCCGACCGACCAGCGCTACTGCATCAACAGCATCTCCCTGAAGCTGCGGCCCACGGCGGGCTGAGTCAGCACGGAGCCCCCGGTGCGCGGACCTCGCACCGGGGGCTCTGCCGTGTCCACGAGGGTCGACTGCCGCTAGCGGTAGCGGAGTTCGGCGAGTTCTGTGGTGAGGGTGGTGCGGAAGGCCGGGATGCGGGCGAGGAGGGGGAGGAGGGTGTTGCGGAGGGTGCGGGTCAGGGGGTTGCGGGTGGTGGCGATGCGGGTCATGCGGTCGGTGAAGGCGACCACGCGGAGGGCGACCGGGCGGCGCTGGGGCTCGTAGCGGGACGGGTCGGCGGCGGCGAGGGCCCGGCCGAGGGCGTAGCCGTCCTGGATGCCGGTGTTCATGCCCTGGCCTCCGGCCGGGCTGTGCACATGGGCGGCGTCGCCGGCCAGGAACAGCCGTCCGGCGCGGTAGTGGTCGGCGACCCGGTGGTGCACCCGGAAGCGGGAGGACCAGGCCACGGCGGTGACCTTCGCCTGCCCCGGGGCCCGCTCGTCGAGCAGCCGCTGGACGAAGGCCAGGTCGGGCTCGGCGGGGGCCTCGGCCACGGTGGCGACGACGCGGTAGTGACCGCCGGGGAGCGGGGCGACGACGCTGATCCCGAGGGCGCCGAAGCCCAGCGAGACCTCCTCCGCCCCCGGCGCCCAGTCCATCTCGACGTCGGCGAGGACGAAGGACTCGCCGTAGGCGGATCCGGCGAAGCCGATCCCGGCCGCCTCCCTGACCGCGCTGTGCATCCCGTCGGCACCGACCGCGTACTCGGCCCGGAGGGTCTCGCCGGTGCCGGTGGTGACGGTGACTCCGCCTTGGTCCTGGACCACGCCGGTGACCTCGTACGGCCGGTGGACGTCGCCGCCGAGCTCGCGCAGCCGCGCCAGCAGCACCGCCTCGGTCCGGTCCTGCGGCACCATCAGGGCGTACGGGTACGGCGTGGGCAGCTTGCCGAAGGTGGTGGAGAGCAGCGTGCGGGCGCCGTCGCGGACGGTGAAGCGGTCGATCTTCAGGCCGCGGGCGATCAGTTCCCGGTCCGCCCCGAGCTCGTGCAGCACCTCCAGGGTGCGGGCGTGCACCACGGCGGCACGGGAGGTGTTGGCCCCCTCGGGCAGCCGGTCGAGCAGGACGTGGTCGATGCCGGCCTGGGCCAGCGTGGCGGCCAGCGCGAGCCCGGTGGGGCCGGCCCCGACGATCGCGACGGTGGTGCTTGCGGGAAGAGCTGTGGCGTTCATCCGAGCCTCCGACGGTCGTGCCAACGTCTGTTGGCATTACTGTGTCGCAGCTCCCGCTTGAGTGTCAACACATGTTGGCCTACAGTTGTTGGCATGACTTCCGACCACGAGCCCCGCGCGTCCGGCACCGCGGAGAAGCGCTCGGACCGCACCAAGGCCGCCATCCTGCGCGCGGCCCGCGACCGCTTCGCCGCCGACGGCTACGAGCGCACCACCATCCGCGCCGTCGCGGCCGACGCCGCCATCGACCCGTCCATGGTGATGCGCTACTTCGGCAGCAAGGAGCGGCTGTTCGACGCCGCTCTCGCCATCGACCTGCGACTGCCGGACCTCAGCGCCGTCGCCCCGCAGGATCTGGCCGCAACGCTGATCCGCCACTTCCTCGCCCGCTGGGAGAGCGATCCGGCCGACGACGCGCTGCTGGTGCTGCTGCGCTCGGCGGTCACCAATGAGCGGGCCGCGCTGCGGATGCACGAGATCTTCGCGACGCAGGTGGCCCCGGCGCTGGGCGCCGCGCTCGGCCCGCGGGCCGCCGCGGTGGCCCCGGTGCTCACCACGCAGCTGCTCGGACTCGCCCTGACCCGCTATCTGATCCGGCTCCCCGCGGTCACCGCGCTCGACCCGGAGCAGGTCGTCCAGGCCCTGCTGCCGTCCGTTCAGGCCACCGTGCAGTCCACCCCCGCACACTGACCGCACACTGACGGCCCGCCGGGCCGCTGGGCCGCGAAAGGGGCGAAGGGAGCAAGTTGCGCGACGCGCCGCAGGAAAGCTCAAATCTAGCTCTGAGAATTGCGGCCGCCTCTTCCCCCATCGACAACCCGGGGAGATGCTCAGCAGCATGGAGCCGGGTGCGGGGGACCCGGCTCCTCTGCCTTTGGAGGTGCGGGGTGAGCCTTGACGTCTCGTTCGCCGTTTCCGGAGCCGCTGTGGGTGCGGCCTCGCTGAACCTGGTGAGATGCGCGGTCCGGGGGCAGCGCCGCAGCAGGTCCGGGCTCGCACCCGCCAACCGGCTGATGTCCTGGGCGCTGCTGCTGACGCTCGCGCTCGGAACCGTGGCGACGCTCGGCTGGGCCGACGACAGCATCCAGGGCAACCAGGGGCTGGACCGCAATCCGCCGCTGCTGGGCACCGCCGTGCTGTGCGTGGTCGGCGTCGTCGTCATCGTCGCCGTCAACGCCCTGGCCCGCAGGCTTCCTGACAGGCCGTCAGTCGGCCGCGACGCCGTGCCCGCGCGCCGGGACCGCTGGAGATCGGCCTCCGGCACCCACTAGGGGCCGGGGCAGGTGCGGCGCGGACGCTGCCCGGTGACGCTTCGTCAGCGCCGCACTGTGTGACGACGGCTCAGGCCAGACCGGCCAGCAGCTCTGCGACCGGCTTGCGGCGCCCGGTGAAGAAGGGCACCTCCTCGCGGACGTGCCGCCGGGTCTCGGAGGCGCGCAGGTCGCGCATCAGGTCGACGATGCGGTAGAGCTCGTCGGCCTCGAACGCCAGCAGCCACTCGTAGTCGCCCAGCGCGAAGGAGGCGACCGTGTTGGCGCGCACGTCGGGGTAGCCGCGGGCCAGCATCCCGTGCTCCATCAGCAGCCGGCGGCGCTCGGCGTCCTCCAGCAGGTACCACTCGTAGGAGCGGACGAAGGGGTAGACGCAGACGTAGTCGCGCGGGGTCTCGTCCGCGAGGAACGCGGGGATGTGCGACTTGTTGAACTCGGCCGGGCGGTGCAGCGCCATGTTCGACCAGACCGGCTCCAGGGCGCGGCCCAGCCGGGTACGGCGGAAGCGGTTGTACGCCTCCTGCAGGTCGTCGCTGTCCTCGGCGTGCCACCAGATCATCAGGTCGGCGTCGGCGCGCAGCCCGGAGACGTCGTAGGTGCCGCGGACGGTGACGTCCTTCTCGGCGAGCTGCGCGAAGAGCTCCTCGACCTCGGCCGCGTGGGCGGTGCGGTCGTCCGGGAGCACGTCCTTGAGCCGGAACACCGACCACAGGGTGTACCGGATGACCTTGTTGAGGTCGCGGGCCTTCGGCTTGTTCTCACTGCTTTCCGTCATGCGCCCATTGTCCCTTCCCGGGCGAGCGCCCCCTGCACCAGGGTTGCCGCCCGCCAGGCGCCGGCGATGCAGGCGGGGATGCCGACGCCCTGGTAGGCCGCCCCGCACAGGGCCAGCCCCGGCAGTGCGGTGACCTCCTTCTCGATCCGGTCGACCCGGTCCAGGTGCCCGACCGGGTACTGCGGCAGTCCGGCCCGCCAGCGGGTGACCGTGCTGGCGAAGGGCACGGCGGTGATGCCGGCGGCCTCGGCGAGGTCCCGCAGCGAGCGGGCGACCAGGTCGGCGTCGTCCCGGTCGAGGTCCTGCTCCTCGCGGTGCCGGCCGACGGAGGTGCGCAGCACGAAGGTGTCGGGGGCGGCCTCGGCCAGCCAGCGCCACTTGTTGCTGGAGAAGGTGGAGGCCTTGATCGAGCGTCCGTCGACCGGCGGCACCAGGAAGCCGCTGCCGGTGAGTCCGCCCAGCTCGGAGCGGTGGAAGGCCAGCGTGACCAGCGCCATTCCGGCGTACTCGACGGCGGCCAGCTCGGCCGAGGCGGCCGGGGCCTCGTCGGCCAGCAGCCGCGCCGCGGCCGGGGCCGGCACGGCGAGGACGACCGCGTCGGCCGTCAGCAGCTCCTCCCCGGCGCGGACCTGCCACCCGTCGACGGTACGGCGCAGCGCGCGCACCTCGGCGCCGAGCCGCAGCTCGACCCCGGCGGCGCGGCAGGCGTCCGCGACGGCGAGCGGGAGCCGGCCGATGCCGCCGTCGATGCCCTGGAAGACCGGGGCCGGATTGGCCGGATTGGCCCGATTGGCAGCCTGCAGCGCACGTACGCCCTGGACCAGCGAACCGCCGCCGCGCGCGGTGGCCAGCAGCTGCGGAACGGCGGCGCGCAGCGACAGTTGGTCGGCGTGGCCGGCGTAGACCCCGCCGAGCAACGGCTCGACCAGCCGGTCGACGACCTCGCGGCCGAGCCGTTCGGCAATGTAGGCGCCCACGGCGACATCGTCGCCGACGTCCGACGCCGGACGGTCGGGATCCAGGTCCTCGCTGATCCTGGCCAGGCCCTCGGGCGAGACCACGCCGGAGGCGGCGAGCGCGTCCAGGTCCCCGGGCACGCCCATCACGTGTCCGGTGGGCATCGGGCGCAGCGCGCCCCGGGTCCAGATCGCGGCCTTGGCCGTGGCCGGTGGCTGCAAGGCGTCGCCCAGGCCGACGGCGCGGGCCAGTTCGACCGCCTCCGGTCGGCGGGCCAGCATGGACTCGGCGCCGAGGTCGACCTGAATGCCCGCCAGCTCGCCGGTTCTGAGCTTGCCGCCGAACCGGTCGCCTGCCTCCAGCAGGGTGACCCGGGCGCTGCGGGGCGAGCCGTCGGCGCCGGACAGCCGCGCGGCGGCGGCAAGACCGGCGATACCGCCGCCGACGACCACGACATGGGGCAGGGAACCTGTACTGTGCATGCCCTTCACTCTCGCACACGCGGTTGGGCGCCCGAATCGTGACCTCGACGTGACGCCGCGTCGGGAACCCGCCGCGCGGTCGCGGGGTCCAATCGCCGGATCTGCCCGCCGATGGCGGGCCCGGGAAGGCGGGGAGAACAGGACATGAAGCAGAACAGACGCCGGGGTACGGCGCTCGGAGCCATGGTGCTGGCGGGCGGACTGGCGCTCGGAGCGTGCGGGACGAGCGGAGGGAGCAGCGCGAGCTCGGCCGGGAACGCGGCGGTCCGGGCCCCCGGGGCAGCGCCGCAGGCGGGAGCCGCCGACAAGGCCGCCGCGGGCAACGCTGGCAGCGGCGCCAAGACCACCGGCGGCACGACCTCGGCGCAGCTGCAGGCCGCGCAGGCGGCGCGGTCGATGATCTACACCGGTGAGATCCAGCTGCGCACCGGCGGGGTGGCCGCGGCCGCGAAACTGGCCGAGACGCTGGTGAAGTCGGTGGGCGGCTATGTCGACTCGGAGGTCACCGGCACCGTGGGCACCCTCCCCTACGTCCCCTACCCGCAGGCCTCGACCGCCACCGGCGGCGGCTCGACGACCCAGTCCCTCGCGACGCCCACCGACGCCAGCGGGGAGTCCGCGCAGCTGGTGCTGCGGGTACCGGCCGCCGCCTACGACGGCGTCTACAACCAACTGCTGACCTTCGGCACGGTGCTGGCGCAGCAGCGCGCGGCGCAGGACGTCACCCAGCAGGTCGTGGACATCAACAGCCGGGTGAAGTCGGAGCAGGCCAGCGTGGACCGGGTGCGGGCGCTGTACGCCAAGGCTCAGAGCATCGCCGACGTCACCGCGCTGGAGCAGGACCTCACCCAGCGCGAGTCGGACCTGGAGTCGCTGGAGGCGCAGCAGCAGGCCCTGGCGTCGCAGACGTCGATGTCGACGGTGACTCTGGAGCTCTACGCCAAGGCGACCGCCCCGGCCGCGCCGCACGGCAAGAGCGTGGGCGGTGCGGCGGGTTCGGCCCTGAAGAGCGGCTGGCACGCCCTCTACCTGACGTTCCGCTGGCTGCTGGTCGCCCTCTCGGCCGTGCTGCCGTTCCTGGTGCCGATCGGGCTGCTGATGTGGCTGGTCCAGGTCCTCGCCAGGCGTCGGCAGCGGCCCCAGAAGGACGCGGAGCAGCAGCACGAGGCTCAGCCGGAGCCGGCCGGGAACGGCCCGTCCTCCTCCTCCGACTGACCCGTCAGCTCCGGGCGGTGGCCTCGTGGACGTGGGCGACCAGGCGGGTCAGGGTGTCGGGGTCGGTGCTGGGCAGCACCCCGTGGCCGAGGTTGAAGACGTGCCCACGTCCGCTCGCCTCGGCCGCCGCCAGCACCTCCTCGGTCTTGGCACGGATCGCCCGCTCCGGGGCGAACAGCAGCGTCGGGTCGAGGTTGCCCTGCAGCGCCTTGCCCGGGGCGACCCGGCGGGCGGCCTCGTCCAGCGGGACCCGCCAGTCGACGCCGACGACGTCCGCACCCGCGTCGCCGATCAGTCCGAGCAGCTCACCGGTGCCCACGCCGAAGTGGATCCGGGGCACCCCGTACCCGGCGACCGCGTCGAACACCTTGGCGCTGGCCGGCATCACCGAGCGGCGGTAGTCGTCGGGGGCCAGCGCGCCGACCCAGGAGTCGAACAGCTGCACCGCCGAGGCTCCGGCCTCGATCTGCACCTTGAGGAAGGCGGCGGTGATGTCGGCGAGCCGGTCCAGCAGCTCATGCCACAGCTCCGGGTCGCCGTACATCAGCGCCTTGGTGTTCTCGTGGTTCTTGGACGGGCCGCCCTCGACCAGGTAGCTGGCCAGCGTGTAGGGGGCGCCGGCGAAGCCGATCAGCGGGGTGCCGCCCAGTTCGGCGGTGAGCAGGCCGATGGCCTCGGTGACATAGGTCACGTCCCCGGGCTCCAGCGGCCGCAGCTGCTGCAGGTCGGCGCGGCTGCGGATCGGGTTGGCGACGACCGGGCCGATGCCGGGCTTGATCTCCAGATCCACGCCGATGGCCTTGAGCGGCACCATGATGTCGCTGTAGTAGATCGCGGCGTCCACGTTGTGGCGGCGCACCGGCTGCAGGGTGATCTCCTTGACCAGCTCCGGCATCATGCAGGAGTCCAGCATGGCGATGCCCTCGCGGATCTTCAGGTACTCGGGCAGCGACCGCCCGGCCTGGCGCATGAACCACACCGGGGTGTGCGGCACCTCCTCGCCCCGGCAGGCCCGAAGGAACGCCGACTCCTGCACCGCACCGGACTTGGCCACCGTCTCACTCCCGCTGTCGCTCACGCGACAAATCCTCGCACGCGCGGAACGCTGCTCACGCCCGCCCGTGGTGCCTCCCGCACGCGAAGGTGCCCGCGTCTTACTCTTCCGGCATGGCAGCGGTCAGCGGGCACCCAGCGAGTGAGGACGGAACCCCCGGCGTACCGCCGGTCTTCCGCGAGGCCGTGGAGGCGCTGCGCGGAACGCGGCTGCGCCCCGAGGTGGTCATCGGCGACACCCCGGCACCGCGCAAACTGGCCTCCTTCGCATACGCCCTGACCGCCACGGTGGAGGTGGACGGGGAGGAACTGGCGGACGGGCGGCTGGTGCTGCTGCACGAGCCGGGCGGCCACGAGGCCTGGAACGGCGAGTTCCGGCTGGTCTCGATGGGCCGCGCCGAGCTGGAGCCGGAGATGGGCTCGGACCCGCTGCTGGGCGAGGTCGGCTGGTCCTGGCTGATGGACGCGCTGGCCCAGCAGGGCGCCCGCTGGACCGAGCCCAGCGGCACGGTCACGCGCTGCTCCTCGCAGTACTTCGGCGGCCTCGCCGAGCGCGAGGGCTCCACCGAGATCGAGATCCGCGCCTCCTGGACCCCACTGCCGCACGACCTCCCCGGCGGCGGCTTCGCCGAGCACCTGCGGGCCTGGTGCGAGCTGCTCTGCCAGTGCGCCGGACTGCCCCCGGCCCTGCCCCCGGCCCTGCCCACGGCCTCGGCCGGACCCGCCGCGTCCGGGTCCGGCGCGGCCGGCGTGGTCCCGATGCCGATGCGCCGTCGCCCGCTCTGACCCGAGAAGGCAGACCGAAGAAATTCGGGCAGGCGTTCGGCGTGTCGACCGCTTTTGATCACTTTAGGGTGACTTACGCTCGGTCGAGTTGGTCAAAATGCACGAAGTGCCCGATTTGACGCTCACTCAATCGTGATCATTCGCTAAAGCCGGGCAACCATCATGCCGAAGCAGTCAGTGACCCTTTCCACCCGAGGACCCCACCCCATCTGCAACTGACCGGGTCTTCGAGCCATCCCTCAGGAGGCCTGGTGTCTGTTCTTCTCGAGCACCCCGCAAACCTGGTCGCCTATCGTCCGACCAAGCCCACCGCCATGGTGGTCGTCGCGGACCCCCGGGTCCGCAGCACGGTCACCCGGCACCTCTGGGCCCTGGGCGTTCGCGACGTGATCGAGGCTTCCTCACTCGCCGAGGCCCGCCCCCGGGTCGGCACCCCGCGCGACATCTGCATCGCCGACGTCCACCTCCCCGACGGATCGGGGCTGGCGATCCTCGCCGAGACCCGCGCCGCGGGCTGGCCCAACGGCCTGGCCCTGTCCGCGGCCGACGACATCGGCGCGGTCCGCAGCGCGCTGGCCGGCGGGGTGAAGGGCTACGTGGTCACCGGTACCCGGGTCAACACCGGCCTGCCGCAGCGTCCGGGGATGGCCGGCGCCCCCGGCCTGGGCGGCCGACCTGGCCTGTCGGGCCACCTGCGCCGTCCGGGAATGCCCGCCGGCGCACCGGGCAGCGCGCCCGGAACCGCCCAGGGCGCCCCCGGCACTCCCCCGCCGCCCGCCTACCGCGAGCTGTCCGGGCGCGAGGTGGAGGTGCTCCGCCTGGTCGCCGAGGGGCAGTCCAACAAGGCCATCGGCGTCGCCATGGGCCTGTCCGCACTCACCGTGAAGAGCCACCTCGCCCGGATCGCGCGCAAGCTCGGCACCGGCGACCGCGCCGGGATGGTGGCGGTCGCCCTGCGCACTGGGATCATCCACTAGTACGACCAGCGCCTCACCGTATGAGGGAACGTTCCTCCGCTCCCCTGCGGTGAGGCGCCGCCCTTGTGCGGACGGCACACCAGGGGCCCTCGGCGAGCGCGGGGCCAGGCCGCCACGACCGTGCGACCCCTGTGCGACCCTGTGCACGCAGGCGGACGGGCAGGCGCACGGGCGTAGGCTTGGCGCGTGACCGACGCCCGCGAAGCCACCACCGACAGCACCGACGACGCCACAGGCAGCCAGGCTGCCGGCGACGGGGCCGACGCCCCGGAGGCCGGCGGTCCGATTCCGCTGCTGGAGCCGCGTGAGGGCATCCCCCCGGTGGTCGCCGACGCCACGGCTCTCGCCGAGGTCGTCGCCCGCTTCGCAGCCGGGACCGGCCCGGTCGCCATCGACGCCGAACGGGCCTCAGGATACCGCTACGGCCAGCGCGCCTACCTGGTGCAACTGCGCCGCCAGGGCGCCGGCAGCACCCTGATCGACCCGGTCGGCTGCCCCGACCTCTCCTCGCTGGGCGCGGCCCTGGCCGACACCGAGTGGGTGCTGCACGCCGCCACCCAGGACCTGCCCTGCCTGGCCGAGCTGGGCATGCGGCCGACCTCGCTGTTCGACACCGAGCTGGCCGGACGCATCGCCGGCTTCCCCCGGGTCGGCCTGGGACCGATGGTCGAGAGCGTGCTGGGCTTCACCCTGGAGAAGGGGCACTCGGCCGTCGACTGGTCCACCCGGCCGCTGCCCGAGCCGTGGCTGCGCTACGCGGCGCTGGACGTCGAGGTCCTGGTGGACCTGCGGGACGCGCTGGAGGCGGAGCTGGACGCCCAGGGAAAGCTGGACTGGGCCAAGGAGGAGTTCGCCGCGATCGCCGCCGCCGGACCCCCCGCACCCAGAGTGGACCCCTGGCGCCGGACCTCCGGCGTGCACAAGGTGCGCCGCCGCCGGCAGCTGGCCGCGGTCAAGGAGCTGTGGCAGACCCGCGACCGGGTCGCCCGGGACCGCGACATCTCGCCGGGACGGATCCTCTCCGACGCCGCCATCGTCGCCGCCGCGCTGGCCATGCCGGCCAACATCCACGCACTCCAGGCGCTGCCCGGTTTCGGCCCGCGGGTGCACCGCCGGGCGCTGGAGCAGTGGTTCTCGGCCGTCGAGTCGGCCCGGGCCGTCCCCGAGGCGCAGCTGCCGCCCCCGTCGGCCCCGCACGAGGGCCCGCCGCCGCCGCGTTCCTGGGCCGAGAAGGACCCGCTGGCCGCCGCCCGGCTCGCGGGCGCGCGCAGCGCGGTGGGAACGCTCGCCGAGTCGCTGAACCTCCCGCAGGAGAACCTGGTCTCGCCGGACCTGGTGCGCCGGGTCTCCTGGGCCCCGCCCGCACCCGCCACCGCCGAGGCGGTCGCCGCGGCGCTGCGCGGCCACGGTGCGCGCGGCTGGCAGTCCGAGCTGGTCGCGCCGGTGCTCGCCAAGGCGTTCGCGCAGGCCCGCACCCCTGCCCCGGGCGTCGCGACTGCTCCCTTCAACGGCCAGGGCTGACCTGCCGCAGGGCGCCCGGAGGACTGCTCCGGGTTCGGTATGGGAAACGAAGTTACTAGCAGGTAGCATCTCTTCCAGGGACGTCGTCGACCCAGTGCGGCCGACGTCTGCCCGGACCGGTCCAGCAGGGCCGCTACGACATTTGGGCCCCCACATGGGGACTTGGGAGGAGAGCCACCGTGCCTCGTACCGCGAGGGACGTCGTCTTCGTCGACGGCGTCCGCACCCCGT
Source organism: Streptacidiphilus sp. EB103A (assembly GCF_041261405.1). Lineage (NCBI taxonomy): Bacteria > Bacillati > Actinomycetota > Actinomycetes > Kitasatosporales > Streptomycetaceae > Streptacidiphilus > Streptacidiphilus sp. EB103A. The sequence goes on from NZ_JBGCAQ010000008.1 coordinate 236,516, forward strand.
TCGGCAAGGCCGGACCGAAGGGCATCTACGCGGAGACCCGCGCCGACGATCTGGTGATCAAGGCCATCCGCGAGCTGCTGCGCCGCAACCCGAGCCTGGACCCGGCCCGCGTGGACGAGGTGGCCATCGCCGCCACCACGCAGATCGGCGACCAGGGCCTCACCCTGGGCCGCAGCGCGGCGCTGCTGGCCGGCCTGCCGAAGACGGTGCCCGGCTACTCCATCGACCGGATGTGCGCCGGTGCGATGACCGCCGCCACCTCGGTCGCCGGCGGCATCGCCTTCGGCGCCTATGACATCGCCATCGCCGGCGGCGTCGAGCACATGGGGCGCCACCCCATGGGCGAGGGCGTGGACCCCAACCCCCGCTTCATGTCCGAGAAGATCGTCGACGAGTCGGCGCTGTTCATGGGCATGACCGCGGAGAACCTGCACGACCGGTTCCCGCACCTGACCAAGGAGCGCTGCGACGCCTACGCCGTCCGCAGCCAGGAGAAGGCCGCCAAGGCGTACGCCAACGGCGTCATCCAGCCCGACCTGGTGCCGGTCGCGGTGCGCCGTACCAACGAGGCGGCCGGAGAGACCGGCTGGGGCCTGGCCACGGTCGACGAGCCGATGCGCCCGGGCACCACCATGGAGATGCTGGCCGGTCTGAAGACCCCGTTCCGTCCGCACGGCCGGATCACCGCGGGCAACGCGGCCGGACTCAACGACGGCGCCACCGCCTCGCTGATCGCCGCCGAGGACGTGGCCCGCGAGCTGGGCCTGCCGGTCAAGATGCGCATGGTCTCCTACGCCTTCGTCGGCGTGGAGCCCGAGGTCATGGGCATCGGCCCGGTCCCGGCGACCGAGAAGGCGCTGCGCCAGGCCGGTCTGACCATCGCCGACATCGGCGCGTTCGAGATCAACGAGGCCTTCGCCATCCAGGTCCTCTCCATGCTGGACCACTTCGGCCTCGCCGACGACGACGAGCGGGTGAACCCGTACGGCGGCGCGATCGCCTACGGCCACCCGCTGGCCTCCTCCGGCGTCCGGCTGATGACCCAGCTGGCGCGGCGCTTCGAGGAGCGCCCCGACGTCCGCTACGGCCTGACCTCCATGTGCATCGGCATGGGCATGGGCGGAACGGTCATCTGGGAGAACCCCAACCACGTCGAGGGTGGCAAGTGATGAGCGACACCACTGAGCTGCTGAAGCGCGCTCACGAGCTGTTCCCGGACGAGGTCGTCACCAGCGCCCACGTGCGTCACCTGGACCTGCCGCTCGGGGCCGGCCGCTTCGCGCTGGTCACGCTGGACAACGGCTTCGACCACACCAAGCCGACCACCTTCGGCCCCGGCTCGCTGGCAAAGCTGAGCGAGGCGCTGGACCAGGTCGAGCGTGAGGCCGCGGCCGGCGAGATCGCCGCCGTCGGCATCACCGGCAAGCCGTTCATCTTCGCGGTCGGCGCCGACCTCAAGGGCGTCGAGGTGCTCAAGGAGCACAGCGACGCGCTGGCCATCGGCAAGGGCGGCCACGACGTCTTCAAGCGGATCGCCGCACTGCCCGTCCCGACCTTCACCTTCTACAACGGTGCGGCGATGGGCGGCGGCGTCGAGATCGGCCTGCACTGCGACTACCGCACGATCAGCGCAGGCGTCCCGGGGTTCTCGCTGCCGGAGTGCTTCCTCGGCCTGGTCCCCGGCTGGGGCGGCTGCACCATCCTGCCCAACCTGATCGGCCCGGCGAAGGCGATCTCGGTCATCATCGAGAACTCGCTCTCGCAGAACCGCCAGCTCAAGGGCAAGCAGGTGTTCGACCTGGGCATCGCCGACGCGGTGTTCGCCCCGGCCGACTTCCTGGAGCAGTCGCTGCTCTGGGCCGCCACCGTGCTCAAGGGCGAGACCGTCGTCGAGCGCCCGGAGATCGACCGCGGCGAGGCCTGGGACGCGGCGGTCGCGCACGGCCGCGCCATCGCCGACTCCAAGGTGCACGGCGCAGCCCCGGCCCCGTACCGGGCACTGGACATCATCGCCGCCGCCAAGGATGGCGACCTCCAGGCCGGCTTCGACGCCGAGGACGCGGCGCTGGCCGACCTGATCATGGGCGGAGAGCTGCGCAGCGGCATCTACGCCTTCAACCTGGTGCAGAAGCGCGGCAAGCGCCCCTTCGGCGCGCCGGACAAGTCGCTGGCCCGTCCGGTCACCAAGGTCGGCGTCGTCGGCGCGGGACTGATGGCCTCGCAGCTGGCGCTGCTGTTCGCCCGTCAGCTCAAGGTGCCGGTGGTGCTCACCGACATCGACCAGGAGCGGGTCGACAAGGGCGTGGGCTACGTCCACAGCGAGATCGACAAGCTGCAGGCCAAGGGCCGGCTCAACCAGGACGGCGCCAACCGGCTCAAGGGCCTGGTCACCGGCTCGCTGGACAAGGCCGCCGCGTTCGGCGACGCGGACTTCGTGATCGAGGCCGTGTTCGAGGAGCTGGGCGTCAAGCAGCAGGTGTTCGCGGACGTCGAGGCCGTGGTCTCGCCGACCTGCATCCTGGCGACCAACACCTCCTCGTTGTCGGTCACCGAGATGGCCGCCAAGCTGGAGCACCCCGAGCGGGTCGTCGGCTTCCACTTCTTCAACCCGGTCGCGGTGCTGCCGCTGCTGGAGATCGTCCGGGGCGAGAGCACCGACGACGCCTCGCTGGCCACGGCGTTCGGCGTGGCCAAGAAGCTGAAGAAGACCGGCGTGCTGGTCAAGGACGCCCCGGCGTTCGTGGTCAACCGCATCCTCACCCGCTTCATGGGCGAGATCCAGACGGTCATCGACGAGGGCACCCCGATCGACACGATCGAGAAGGGCGTGGAGCCGCTGGGGCTCCCCATGTCGCCGATCGTGCTGATCGAGCTGGTCGGCCCGGCCATCGCGCTGCACGTGTCGGAGACGCTGCACGGGGCGTTCCCGGAGCGGTTCAACGTCTCCGAGAACCTGCGCCGGGTCGTCGCGGCCGGCAAGCGCGGGTTCTACACCTGGGCCTCCGGGCAGCAGGAGATCGACCCCGAGGTGGCAGCGCTGCTGCAGGTCGGCGACGTGGTGCTGACGCCGGAGCAGGTTCTCGACCGGGCCCTCACCGCGGTGGCGCAGGAGATCGCGCTGATGCTGGACGAGGGTGTCGTGGCCGAGGCACAGGACATCGACCTGTGCCTGATCACCGGCGCGGGCTGGCCCTTCCACCTGGGCGGGATCACTCCCTACCTGGACCGCAGCGGGGTCTCCCAGCGGGTGAACGGCAAGCCGTTCCTGGCACCCGGGATTGCCAGCGTGCCTGCTTAAGACCCACAGGGGGCGCGGGGAACTGCGCGACCAGCCCTCTACGGAGGTGCATGGTTGGCAGCGCAGTTCCCCGCGCCCCCTGGTGAGTGGTGCACTACTCAGCGCAAGTTAGGTATCCGTACGGTTCCTTCCGCGCTGATGCGCCGTCAGTCTTGGTTCATGGGGACCTTTCTGCGCCAATGGATGCTTCGCATCCTGAGCTTCGGGTTGACCGGGATGTACCGGGTCTACCGCTCGCACCCTGCGATCTGGCGGGCGATAGCGCGCAACTACCGGCCGTGGATGGGCGACTTCGCCCGCCTGCACGCCTGGATGACTTGCCAGTTCGCCGCGTTGGACGTCCCTGCCTACCGGGAGCACCTGGAGCGCGGGGGCTGGCGGTTCCGCTGGTTCTCGCTGGCCTCGTACCCGCCCACCGACAAGGTGGGCTACGTCAAGGCGTACCCGGAGGACGCCCGCTGCTGGAAGGGCCGGGTCGAGGTCGCGGGCAGCGTGGTGGACGAGTCCTCGGGGTCGTCCGGGACCCCGTACAACTGGGTGCGCAGCCGGCGCGAGCTGAACACCGTGCACCGCAATGTCGCCGGGTACACCTCGCTGGTGTTCCCCTCCCGGCGGCTGTTCGTGATCAACGCCTACTCGATGGGCGCCTGGGCCACCGGCACCAACACCGGCATCGCGGTGGCGAGGATCGCCACCGTCAAGAACACCGGCCCCGACCTCGACAAGATCGTCGACACCCTGCGCCACTTCGGACCGCGCTACGACTACCTGGTCACCGCCTATCCCCCGTTCCTGAAGCACCTCCGGGACCGCTTGGCCGGGGAAACGTGGTTCAAGGGGTATCGCATGGCGGCCATGGTCGGCGGCGAGGGGATGACCGAGGCCCTGCGCGACTACGTCGGCGATGTGTTCGCCAAGGTCCGCTCCGGGTACGGAGCCTCGGACCTGACGATCGGCATGGGCGGCGAGACCACCTTCAGCGTCTGGCTGCGCCGCCGGATCCGCGAGGACGCCGCGTTCCGTACGGCCTTCCTCGGCCCGGACGAGCAGCGGCTGCCCATGGTGTTCCAGTACAACCCGCTGGAGACCTATCTGGAGACCACCGGCGAGGGACGCACCGGGGAGATCCTCTGCACCATCAACTCCACCGCCGTGATGGCCCCCAAGCTGCGCTACAACATCGGCGACGAGGGCACCCTGCTCAGCTTCCCCGAGGCCTGGGAGCGGATCACCGCACTCGCCGCCGACCGCCCCGAACTGCTGGAGCAGGCCACCCGCACCCATCTGCGCGAGCGGATGCAGCTGCCGCTGCTGTTCCTCTACGGGCGGGCCGACTCCACCGTCTCCTACATGGGCGCCAACATCTACCCCCAGGACGTCGAGTACGGGCTCTACCAGGACAATCCGCTGGCCGACGCCATCGAGGGGTTCGCGCTCGGGCTGGAGGAGGGCGCCGATCTGGAGTCCCGTCCCGTCGTGCATGTGCAGCTGCGGCCGGGCGCCGTGGAGACCGATCCGGAGCGGGAACAGCTTGCCAAGGCATGCCGGGCCGGGGTGCTCCGTCATCTCGCCTCCTGCAGCCGGGACTTCGCCCAGTCGATGGCCGAGGACGCCTCGGCGGCGGAGATCGCGGTACGGATCCACCCGCACGGCACCGGGCCCTTCGTCGGCGGCACCCGCATCAAGAACACCTATCTGGTCAAGGAGAGTTGAGCCGGATGCGCAGTGACGACTTCTCGCTCGCGCCGCCGCCGGCCCAGGCCGGTGCGATGTTCGTGGGGGCGACCCAGTACTCCGGGCTGTGGTCGATCCTGGCCCTCGGGCCGGGCTGGCTGCGGATGGTCCGCGAGATGAAGCGGATGAAGGGCTACGTCTGGCACAAGGTGTACTGGCGCGCGCCCTTCACCCTGGGCACCATCGCCTTCTTCAGCGACCGCGACGAACTGCTGAAGTTCGCCCGAGGCACCGCTCATGCCCGGCTGATGTGCTGGCTCACCGACGAGGGCGCCAAGCGGGCGACCGCCGGGTGGATCAGGATCTACACCGCCGACGCGCATGGCTACACCAACGGCGTCTGGCGCGCGGAGGACGGTGCGCTCAACCATGTCGACACCTTCGCCCCGCTCAGCACCGAGACCGAACGCGGCCTCCCCGCCCGCCCGGTGAGGCACCTGGGCAAGCCGTCATGACCTGGACCGAGGACCTCCGCGCCCTGGCGCCCCTCGCCGCCCGCGCGCCGAGCCCGCACAACGCCCAGCCCTGGAGCGTCAGTTACGGCGAGTCCGCGCTCACCATCGGCTGGGACCCGGCCCGCTCGCTGCCGGTCGGCGACCCCACCCGACGGGACCTCCACCTCTGCCTCGGCGGCTATGTCGAGACCTGGCTGATCGCCGCCGCCGACGCGGGCCTGGACGTCCGAGCGGAGATCCAGGTCGACGAGGTCGGCCGTACCGTCGCCCGGCTGGTCCCCGCGGACTCCCGCTATGCCACCGACTTCACCGCCGACGACATCGCCGCGCGCGGCTGTGCCCGGGGCGGGCACCGGGCCGGGCGGCTCGACCCGGAGGAGATCGCCCGCGCCAGGCTCCAGCTGACCACCGCCGGGTTGGCCGAACTGCCCGGGCACGAGCTGGCCGGCCTCGCGGTCCGGGCCGACCGCTGGCTCTGGTCCGCCCCCAGGGTCGCCGCCGAGCTGCGCTCGTGGCTGCGGCTGACGCCAGGTCACCCCCGTTACCACCAGGACGGTCTGACCTACGAGGCACTGGCAATGTCGCGGCCCGAGGCGCTCGCGCTGCGGGCGGTCCTGGCCGCGCACGCGAGCCGGCCGCTGGCGCCGGTGCTGGCGGCCACCCAGTCCGGCCTGCTCCGCGGCGAGGGCAGCGTGCTGGTCCTCAGCGGCAGCCACGAGACCGCCGAAGACATCATCCGCGCTGGGCGTGAGCTGCTGCGGGTCTGGTACGCGCTGGCGGCCCAGGGCATCTCGGTGCACCCGCTCAGCCAACTGATCGACTGCCCGGAGACCGAGCGGGAACTGCGCCGCAGCGTCGGCGCCCGGCCGCTCGCGGTCCTCCGGGCCGGGCGCCCGGTCAGCGCGCCGCCGCGGTCGGCCCGGCTGCCGTAGCCACCAGCCAGCCGGCCGTGGGGAGTTCGGCCTCGCCGTGGTTCACGGCACCGGGGCCGGCGGCATGCTGCCACCCTCCCTCGGGCAGCGGCAGCCGGACCGGCTCCTCCCCCAGGCTGAGCGCCACGGCGAGGCTCTGCCGCCCCTCGCTCAGCGTGTACACCAGGGTGGTGTTGGTCAGCAGCCGGACCGTGCTGCGGGCCCGGGTCAGCCAGGGGTGGCGCCGGCGCAGGCCGATCAGCTGCTGGTGCAGCCGGTGGTGCACGGCGCCGTACGGGGCCAGGCCGCTCGGCAGCGCGGGGAAGGCCGGGCGGACGGCGTCGTCCCCGCCGACCCGCTCCTCCTTGACCCCGCGGAACGCCTGCTCGTCGCCCGAGTAGACGGACGGATGCCCGCCGAGGGTGAGCAGCACGGCGAGGGCCGGGGCCAGGTGCCGCTCGTCGTCCAGTCTGCTGGCGATCCGGGTCACATCGTGGTTGCCGAGGAAGGTCATCGGGACGAAGGTGTCCAGCAGCGTGTTGTGCCGGTCCAGCGCCCAGGCCAGCTCGTAGAGGTTGCGGTCGTTGCAGGAGCTCCACAGCGCCTTCCAGAGCTCGTACTGGGTGACCGAGTCCAGGCCGCCCTTGTCCACGAAGGCCGGGTAGTCCCCGTGGATCACCTCGCCGACGAACCAGGCGTCCGGGAAACGGGCCCGGACCCGGTCGGTGACGGTGCGCCAGAAGGCCTGCGGGACGGCGTAGGCGGCGTCCAGTCGCCATCCGGCGACGCCCAGCCCCAGCCAGTGGCACATCACCTCCACCACATGGTCGGCCACGGCGGGTTCCTCGTGGTTGAGGGCCACCAGCTGGTGATGCCCCTCGAAGGTGCGGTAGTCGCCGGTGGCGGAGTCGACGGTGAACCAGGTGGCGTACCGGGAGTCCCGGCCGCGGGCGTCCACGTCGGCGAAGGCCGGGAAGCCCCGGCCGACGTGGTTGAACACACCGTCGAGGACGATCCGCACCCCGCGTTCGGCGGCCTGGTCGACGAGGCGGCGCAGATCGTCCTCAGTGCCCAGCCGGGAGTCGATCCGCAGATGGTCGACGGTGTCGTAGCCGTGCGTCTCCGAGGCGAAGACCGGGCCCAGCGCCAGGCCGTTGCAGCCGAGCCCGACCAGGTAGTCCAGCCAGTCGGCGATCCGGGACAGCCGGTGCACCGGCGGCGCGTCGGGCGGCTGCGCCTGCGGTTCGGCCCCGGTGAAGCCCAGCGGATAGACCTGCCACCAGATGGCGTGCTCTGACCAGCGCATCGCGGATTCCCCTCGGAGTGACGATGGGTCACGGTTGGGTCGCATGGGTGGAGCCGGAGCCGTCAGCGGCACGTCGGTCCATCTGTGATGCTGCCAGTCGAAGCACGTCCCGCTCGGTAGGCGTGAGCGGGACGTGTCTGCGCGGGACGAGTTACGCCCCGCGGTGGGGTCCGGTAAGAGCGGGCCACACCCGATTCTTCCGTCAGGGAGTGCTTGACGAGGCCGAGGCCGACGCGGAGGCGCTCGGGGCGGTCACCACCGCGGCTTCGCTGGGCAGCGGGGCGACCTTCGCCGCGTTGATCACCGTGTCGGTGAGCTGCTTCAGGGTGGCCTTGGAACCGTTGCCGACCAGGACCACGGGCGTGCTGTCGCCGGTGGTGGCCATGGTGAGCACCGGGGCGCTGCCGTATCCGGCGGCGGTGAAGTTCTTCTGCGAGTCCTGCACCCACACCTTGTGGTCGCCCTTGTCGAGGCAGGCACGGAAGACGTCGGTGTCCAGCGCCTTGACCTTCTTGGCCAGAGAGATCAGCTTCGCGTTCGAGGCGTAGGCGTCGTCGGTCACATCCGCGGGCTGGTGCTCCAGCAGCACCTTGCGGTACTGGGCGAAGTCGGCGACCGAGGTGTCGACGGCACAGGCCAGCGCGTTCCCGGCCTGCAGCGAGCCGGTACCGCCGTGGGCCGCGTCCGTTCCGGTGGTCTCGCGGTAGGTGACATTGGCCGCCCCGGAGGCGACCAGTTGCGCCAGCGTGGCGTCGTACTGCTCGGCGAAGGCCAGCGAGGCCGGGTCGCGCATGTCCTCGTAGACGGTCAGGGTGACCGCCGCGTGGCCCCAGACCGGCACCGCGAGGTTCTGCGTCCCGGTGGCCGTGGCCGGCGGGCTGAGCTGCTTGGACTTGTGGTCGCGGACCAGCGAGCCGACGAAGCCCGCGGCGACGAACACCGCGACCACGCCTATCCCGGCCACCACCCAGCGGCCGGTGGAACTGCGCCGCACCGTGTCGCCGGTGCCGACCGCACCCACCTGGTCCTGCTTCGTCCCGTCGACCGCCGGGACCTTGCCTGCGGAGCGCTTCACCGTGGTTCTCTCTCCTCGCCGTCCAGCCGTGCACCCGACAGGATGCCATGGCCGGCTGGGAGTCCTTCACCCGGGGACGCGGCAGGTCTGCGGATCCTTGAGCCGGTAGATCACCGTGGTGCCGTCGGTGCCCACCTTCTGGTAGTGGGCCGCCAGCAGGGCCTGCATCGGGGCGATGTACCTGGGGGCGTACGGTGCGCTGCCGGAGTCGTCCACGACCACCTCGGGCAGCTGTTCGGACATCTCCGCGTCGAAGGTCTTCCAGGCGTTGGCCATGCCGTCGGCCACGCCCACGCTCTCGGGGTTCCGGCCGCCGGAGTAGTTGGTGAGCAGACCCGCGGTGAGATAGCGGGTGGCCGGCTTGCGGTCGGCCAGCCAGTACATCTCCGGGTGCATGCCCCAGACCAGCACCGAGTCCTGCGGCTTGGTGTCCTTGGTCACCTCGGCGGCCACCGACTCGGCGTGCTGCAGCGGCTGGTGCGGCCAGAGGAAGCCGAGGACCACGAAGGCGGCACTGGCCGCGAGCGAGTACACCAGCACCGGCTTCCAGCGGGCCGCCCCCTTGGCCACGGCGCCGACCCCGAGGAGCACCAGCGGCGGGATCAGCTGCAGGTAGTAGTGGCCGAAGAAGTGGAACCCGGTGATCACGCCGAGCCCGGAGGATCCGAACCAGATCCACAGGTCGACGTCCTCCCGCACCCGGCGCCAGCGGCGGGCCAGCGGCACCAGCAGCCCCAGCGCGGCGACCGCCAGGATCGCGGCGTTGCCGAAGGCCCGGCCGAGCATGTTGAGCCAGGCGCCGTCCAGCGAGGCGTACTCGCTGCTGCCGGTGATCACCCAGAAGGCGAAGTTCTTGACTCCGGTGGAGAGCGCGATCACCGTCACCGGCAGCCCGAAGCCGAAGGCCAGCGCCGCCAGCGAGGTACGCGGCCGGGAGCCGCCCGGCCTGCGGCTGTCCTGGCGCAGCAGCCAGAGCACGGCGAACAGCACGGCGCCGCCGGTCTGCTTGGTCAGCCCGGCGGCGGCCACCGCCGCCCCGGCCGGGCCCCAGCGGCGGTTCTGGGCGAACCAGAAGGCGGCGGCGGTGGCCGGCAGCATGAAGACCTCGAAGGTCGCCGCCTGGCTGTCCTCCGGCGACAGGCCGATGGAGACCAGCAGGTACAGCGCGCCCGCGGCGGCGCCGGCCCGGTTGCCCCAGCGCTTGCGAGCGATGGCGGCCAGCAGTACGGCCGTGGCCAGGTGCGCGCCGATGGCGAGTACCCGCAGCGGCCACAGCGAGGTCGAGCCGAAGAGGGCGAAGGCGCCCTCGTACAGCCAGGGCAGCAGCGGCGGCTTCCGGTCCACCACGGTGTCGTAGAGCACCCCGCCGCCGGCCAGCATTCTGGCCTGGGTGGCGAGGTAGCCCTCGTCCGGGCTCCAGACCGTACGGGCGAACGACGGCAGATGGGTGAGCACGGCCAGCGCCCCGTACAGGGGCACCAGCCGGGCCCAGTAGCCCGTGCGCAGCGCTTCGCGGGCGCGCGCGACCATGATGCCGAGGGCGCCCAGCGAGAGGCTGCCCAGCGGCAGAGCGGCTGAGCCGCCGTTCATCCTCAGCTCGGACGAGCGGCGGCGGTCCGGCGGCTGATTCGACACAAGGGCCACGCTACCCGGTGACTCCGTGGTCACGCAGGCGGGTTTGGCCCTGGCGGACGAACCCGCTGATCAGACCGCGGCGGCCGCCGTGACCTTGGCGACGACGCCGGCCACCCGCTCGGCGATGGCGGGACCGGTGAGCCCGATCTGCTCCAGGATCTCGTTGCGCGAGGCGTGGTCCAGGAACTCCTGCGGGATGCCGAAGTCGCGCAGCGGCACGTCCACCCCGGCGTCGCGCAGCGCCTGCGCGATCGTCGCGCCGACGCCGCCGACCCGGCCGTTGTCCTCGACGGTGACCACGACACGGTGCTCGGCGGCCAGCCCCGGCAGGGCCGGGTCGACCGGCTTGACCCAGCGCGGGTCGACCACGGTGCTGCTGATCCCCTGGGCGGCCAGCAGCTCGGCGGCCTCCAGGCAGGTCGCGGCCATCGCCCCGACCGCGACCAGCAGGACGTCGGCGCGCACCGAGCCGACCGGCTCGCCGCTGTCGCGCAGCACGTCCATGCCGCCGATCCGGCCCACGGCCGGGATCGCCGGGCCGACGCTGCCCTTGGAGTAGCGGACCACGGTGGGCGCGTCCGACACCGCCACCGCCTCGCGCAGCTGGGCCCGGAGCTGGTCGGCGTCGCGCGGCGCGGCCAGCCGCAGGCCGGGGACGACCTGGAGGATGGACATGTCCCACATGCCGTTGTGGCTGGCGCCGTCGGTGCCGGTGACCCCGGCCCGGTCCAGCACGAAGGTGACCCCGCAGCGGTGCAGGGCCACGTCCATCAGGACCTGGTCGAAGCAGCGGTTGAGGAAGGTCGCGTAGACCGCGACCACCGGGTGCAGCCCGCCGGTGGCCAGGCCCGCCGCGCTCACCGCGGCGTGCTGCTCGGCGATCCCGACGTCATACGTCCGTTCGGGGAACTCCTTGGCGAACGGGGCCAGGCCGACCGGGTGCAGCATGGCGGCGGTGATGGCGACCAGGTCGCGGCGCTCGCGGCCGAGCGCCACCATCTCCTCGCCGAAGACCGAGGTCCAGTCCTGTCCGGCCGTCTTCACGGGGAGGCCGGTGTCGGGGTGGATCACCCCCACGGCGTGGAAGCGGTCCTCCTCGTTCTGCTCGGCGGCACGGTAGCCGCGGCCCTTCTGGGTCAGGCAGTGCACGATGACCGGCCCGCCGAAGCCCTTGGCGCGCTTCAGCGCGGACTCCAGGGCCTGCTCGTCGTGGCCGTCGATGGGGCCGATGTACTTCAGGCCGAGGTCCTCGAACATGCCCTGCGGGGCGATGAAGTCCTTGAGGCCCTTCTTGGCGCCGTGCAGGGTCTCGAAGATCTGCTGGCCGACCACCGGGGTGCGCTGCAGCGCGTCCTTGCCCCAGCTGAGGAAGCGCTCGTAGCCCTGGGTGGTGCGCAGGGTGGCAAGGTGGTTGGCCATGCCGCCGATGGTGGGCGAGTAGGAGCGCTCGTTGTCGTTGACCACGATGATCAGCGGACGGTCCTGGGCCTCGGCGATGTTGTTCAGCGCCTCCCAGGCCATCCCGCCGGTCAGCGCGCCGTCGCCGATCACCGCGACCACGCTGCGGTCGGTCAGCCCCTGCAGCTCGTTGGCCTTGGCCAGGCCGTCGGCATAGCCGAGCACGGTGGAGGCGTGCGAGTTCTCGATCACGTCGTGCTCGGACTCGGCCCTGGACGGATAGCCGGACAGGCCGCCCTTGACCCGCAGCCGGGAGAAGTCCTGACGGCCCGTGAGCAGCTTGTGGACGTAGCTCTGGTGGCCGGTGTCGAAGAGGATCCGGTCCTTCGGGGAGTCGAACACCCGGTGCAGGGCCAGGGTGAGCTCGACCACGCCGAGGTTGGGACCGAGGTGGCCGCCGGTCTTGGACACCTCCTCGACCAGGAAGCCCCGGATCTCCTCGGCCAGGACGCTGAGCTGCCCCGGGCTGAGTCGGTCCAGGTCGCGGGGTCCCCGAATGCGGGTCAGCAGGGCCACCCGTTCCTCCTTGCGTCGTCGACTCCGTCGTCGTTGGACAACGGAGAGACCTGAGTCTAGTAGGGACCGCTCCGAACGGTGGCACCTGAGGGCCCGTCCGCGGGCATGCGACTGCCCGGCACCGGAGCGGTTCGGTGCCGGGCAGTCGGCGTGGTGCGGGGAAAGCCCCGCATCCCGCAGCCACCGGCCGCGTCCGCAGCGGACCTCCCCCTCAGAGGTCCGTCCCGGAACTGTCGGGCCGGTGGAGCCGATGGAGCGTCGAAGCCTCAGGCGCGGCCGGAGGACTTCTGGGTGCGGCGCGACAGCGAGTCGACGACCACGGCGGCCAGCAGCACGCCACCGGTGATCATGTACTGCACCGACTGCGCCTCGCCGAGCATGAACAGCCCGGCGTTGATGGACTCGATGACCAGCATGCCGAGCAGCGCCGACCAGACCTTGCCGCGCCCGCCGAAGAGGCTGGTGCCGCCGATGACCGCGGCCGCGATGGCCATCATCAGGTTGTTGGGGTCGGAACCGCCCTGGTTGGCGGAGCTGATGGTCGCGGAGATCACCAGGCCGCCGAGGGCGGCGAAGAAACCGGAGATGGCGTAGACCGAGATCCGGATCGCGGCGACGTTGATACCGGCGCGACGGCTGGCCTCGATGTTGCCGCCGACCGCGAAGATCTTCCGGCCGTAGCTGGTGCGGCGCAGCACGAAGTCGCAGATGATCAGCGCGGCGAGGAAGAACACCAGGTTGTTGGGAACGCCCTTGTGCAGGTTGAGCACATACGCGGCGCCGAAGGCGGCGATCGCGAGCACGACCGTGCGCAGCACGATCTCGCTGGTGGGACGGAACGGGACCTTGGCGGTGCGGCGGCGGCTCTGCTCGCCGAGGCTGCTGATCAGCAGTGCGGCCACGCCGACCCCGGCGAGGATGTAGGCGCCGGCGATGTCGCCGTTCAGGAAGAAGCTGTTGCCGCCGAAGAGGTGGATCAGACCGGTGTCCGGCAGGTTGATGGTGCCGGTGTCACCGAGCAGCCACAGCATCAGGCCGTTCCAGCCCAGGAAGCCGGCCAGGGTGACCACGAAGGCCGGGACGCCGATCTTGGCGAAGACGAAGCCGTGCAGCGCGCCGATGGCCGCGCCGGTGGCCAGGGCCGCGACGGTGGCCAGCCAGAGGTTGACCCCGTGGGTGACCGAGAGCACCGCGAAGATGGCCGCGGACAGACCGCTCACCGAGCCGACCGAGAGGTCGATCTCGCCCAGCAGCAGGACGAACACCAGGCCGATGGAGAGCGTGCCGATGCCCACCATGTAGTAGGCGATGTACTCGAAGTTGGACGCCGACAGGAAGTTGCCGTTGGAGGCGGCGAAGGCGGCCCAGATGATGATCAGTCCGATGATCACGGGCAGCGAGCCGAGCTCGCCGCCGCGGATCTTGCGCTTGAACTCGCTGAGGTAGCCGGAGAAGCCCTGCTCGCGGACGAGCAGCCGCGGGTCGATGGCCTGCTCCACCGCGGGGGCGGGGGTGTCGATGTTGTTGCTCACTTGGTGGCCTCCGCCGTGCGGCTCTGGCGTCGGGTCACCGCGTTGTCGGTGGCACCGGTGATCGCGGCGATGATGGTTTCCTGAGTGGTCCCCTGGACCGGGAACGTCCCGTTGTTCTTGCCCAGCCGCAGCACGGCGACCCGGTCCGCGACCGCGCGGACGTCGACCATGTTGTGGCTGATCAGGATGACGCCGAGGCCGCGCTCGCGCAGCCGCTCGACCAGGTCGAGGACCTGGGCGGTCTGCTCGACGCCGAGGGCGGCGGTGGGCTCGTCCAGGATGACGACCTTGGGGTCGCCGATCAGCGAGCGGGCGATGGCGACCACCTGGCGCTGGCCGCCGGAGAGGCTGGCGACCGGGATGCGCACGCTGGGTATGCGGATGGACAGGGTGCTGAGCAGTTCCTGCGCCTTCTGCTCCATGGAGACCTCGTCCAGGGTCCCGCGGCGCTTCAACTCGCGGCCCAGGTAGAGGTTGTTGACGACGTCCAGGTTGTCGCAGAGCGCCAGGTCCTGGTAGACGGTGGCGACGCCGAGGTGCTGGGCGTCCTGCGGCCGGTTGATGTGGACCGACCGGCCCTCCCACTCGATGGTGCCCTCGTCGATCGGGTGAACGCCCGCGATCGTCTTCACCAGGGTGGACTTGCCGGCGCCGTTGTCACCGACCAGGGCGACCACCTCACCGGCGTGGACCTCAAGCTCGACGTCCGTCAGTACCTGGACGGCGCCGAAGCGCTTGGAGACCCCGCGCAACGCCAGTACGGGTGCGCTTGTCACGTAAACCAACTCCTTAACCACCCGGTGCCTCGGGTGGGTTGCCGCGCCGTCCCGGGCGCAGACGGGTATGCGATGTCCAACTCGGGGCGCTGAGCCCCGGCCCCCTGCGACCAACCGGACGCCCGGGGCTGATGCCCCGTCACTTGTCCATGGTCCCGCGCCGAGCCCCGCGCGGGAATCCTTCCGGCCGGTGGCCGGGATCGGATGTCCCACGCGGGGCGATCGGACTGGGTTGCTGCTCGGCTGCTACTGGATGCCGGCGGCGGTGCAGGCGGTCTTGTAGGCCGCGGTGCAGATGTCGGCGGCGGTCCACAGGCCGTCCTTGACCACGGTGGACTCGACGTTCGCCTTGGTGACCAGCTGCGGGGTCAGCAGGTCCGAGGGGACGCTGTCGCCCGAGCCGCTGGTCTTGGTGGTGGTGGCGACCGAGGAGATGCTGGTGCCGTTCAGCAGGTCGACCGCGAGGGTGGCGGCGGCGTCGGCCTCGGGCTTGTACGCCTTGTAGACCGTGTACGCCTGGGTGCCGGCGATGATCCGCTGGATCGCGTCGAGCTGCGCGTCCTGGCCGCCGATCGGCAGGTTGCTGATGCCGGCGTTCTTCATCGAGGTGACGATACCGGCGGCCATGCCGTCGTTCGCCGAGTAGAAGCCGGCGATGTTCTTCGCGCCGACCTGGTTGATCGCGGCGGAGGCCTTCTGCGCGGCGACGTCGGACTTCCACAGACCCGAGGCGTCGTAGGCGATGGTGAGCTTGCCCTTGACCGCGGCCTGGAAGCCGGACTTGAAGTCGGCGGCGTTGGGGTCGGCCGAGTCGCCGTCGATCTCGACGATCTTGGCGGACGGGGTGGCCTTGGAACCGAGGGCGTCCAGCAGGCCCTGGCCCTGCAGCGTGCCGACGGCCACGTTGTCGAAGGAGACGTAGGCCGAGACCGCGCCCTGGGCGAGACGGTCGTAGGCGATGACCTTGATGCCCTTGGCCACGGCCGCGGTGACCGAGGACTTGATCGCGGCCGAGTCCTGCGCGTCCACGATGAGGACCTTGACACCAGCGTTGATCATGGTGGTGACCTGCTGCGCCTGGGTGGCGGCGCTGCCCGCGGCGTTGGCGTACTGAACCGTGGCGTTGGGAGCGAGCTCCTTGATCTTCGCCTCGATCAGCGGCTTGTCGAACTTCTCGTAGCGAGTGGTCTGGTTCTCCGGGAGAAGCAGACCGATGGTGCCGGTACCGGCAGCGGCGGCGGTGGAGCCGGTCGCAGCAGCCGAGGTGGTGGAGGAGCTGGAGCTGCTGCCGGCCTTGCCACATGCAGCCATACCGAGCGCCATCGAGACTGCAGCAGTCACGACAACAGTGCGGCGAAGAGAAGTGTTCATCTTTTGGGGTGCCTCCCTGACGCGGTCGCCACTTTGCGACCGAGGTGTGAGGGAGTCAACCTCCCTGGTGAGGCTGGCGTCAATAAGTAAATCCTCACCACCGCCAATCCGAACCTTTTCGTTATCTTCCTGAAGGCACGACCGCAACAGAACGGGCCGAATCCCTACCGTCGGTGGCCGGCAATGCCCCAGAGTCACCCATCTCCGACATGACCAGCGCCAGCGCCCCGAGGACCTCGGCGCGGCCCCCCAGCGTGCCCGGGACGACCGACAACTGACGGGCCGCACTGGGGATGGCATAGCGGGCCACGGACTCCCGGATCGGATCCAGCACCAGGTCACCGGCCTCGGCCAGGTCGCCGCCGAGGATCACCCGGCGCGGATTCAGCAGGTTGCAGAGGTTGGCGACACCGGTGCCGATCTGCCGCCCGACGTCCGCCAGCACCCGCCTGCACCCCAGGTCGCCGCGCTGGGCCAGCTGGACCAC
Source organism: Streptacidiphilus sp. EB103A (assembly GCF_041261405.1). NCBI lineage: Bacteria > Bacillati > Actinomycetota > Actinomycetes > Kitasatosporales > Streptomycetaceae > Streptacidiphilus > Streptacidiphilus sp. EB103A. The sequence goes on from NZ_JBGCAQ010000008.1 coordinate 253,070, forward strand.
CTTGGAGAGCGTCAGATCGGTGCCGTGGCTGCTGGCCAGCAGGTTCAGGACGTGACGGGAGCCGACGAAGGTCTCCAGGCAGCCGCGGTTGCCGCAGCGGCACACCGGGCCCGACTCGTCCAGGGTGATGTGTCCGATCTCACCGGCCGTCCCGCCCGGGCCGCGGTAGATCTGACCCGAGATCACCAGCCCCGCGCCGACACCGCTGGCGACCTTGATGTAGGCCAGGTCGGACAGGCCGCGGCCGGCCCCCCAGACCAGCTCGCCCAGGGCGCCCAGGTTGGCGTCGTTGTCGACGTAGACGGGCATCCCCAGCCGGCTGGAGAGCTCACGCCCGGGGGCGATCCCGGTCCAGCCCGGGAGGATGGCGGTGGATCCCAGCGCCCCGGTCTCGCCATCGATGGGCCCGGGCACGCCGAGGCCGACGCCGATCACCTTGTCCGGGCGGAAGCCGGTCTGCTCCAGCAGCCGGGCCACCAGCTGCTCGGCGCGGCCGAAGCCCTGGTCCGCCGAGGCGTCGGTGTCCAGCGGCTCGCTCTCCTCGGCGAGCACCCGGTGGGCCAGGTTCCCCACCGCCACCCGGAGGTGCGAGTGGCCGAAGTCGACGCCCACCACGATCCCGGCGTCGGCGCTCAGCGAGACGCTGCGGGCCCGCCGTCCGCCGGAGGAGGTCGGGGTGACCACGACGGTGCCGACGTCCTTCAGCTCCCGCACGATGTTGGACACCGTGGCGGCCGACAGGCCGGTGGTCCTGGCGATCTCGGCCTGGGTCAGTGAGCCGGCCATCCGGACCGCTCTCAGCACCCGCTCCAGATTGGCCCGATGCAGAGAGGACTGCGATCCTGGCGTGTCCACGGACATGTTCCACCCTCCCAGGACCTGGCGACCCGACCGTCCACCAGGGCCCGCCGCGACGTTGCGGCCAAGCTCAGTTACAACTTATGAAGCCTAAGCTCAGCCAATGGGGTGTTGTCACGTCAAGGCTGAAGGCCGATCGTTGCGAAACCTATGCCGGGATGCGGGGGGATTGGGATGATTTGCCCAGCAGGATTGTTTGGTGTCGCGCGGCTCCGACAACCGGACGCGGCTTCGAGTCAGTCGACCGAGCGGACGTTCCGGACCAGCACTCCGCCCAGCACGGTGACCGCCGCGGTGGCGAGGTAGAGCCCGGTGTAGCCGCCGAGCCAGGCGACGATCGGCGCGGCCAGGGCGGGCGCAAGCACCTGCGGCCCCGAGTTCGCGACATTGATCACACCGAGGTCCTTGGCCCGGTCCAGGGCGGCCGGCAGCACCTGGGTCACCAGTGCCTGGTCCACCGCGAGGTAGATCCCGAAACCCGCGCCGAGCACCGCGGCGGCCGCCATCGCCGCCGTCCAGGTGTGAACGAAGGCGAGCAGGACCGCCGCCGCCGCCATCACCGAGCAGCTGAGCACGACGAACGGCTTGCGCCGTCCGAGCCGGTCGGAGATCCGGCCGACCGGGACCGCGGTCAGGGCCGCGAACAGGGTGTAGATCACAGTGAGGATCAGCACGCCGGTGCCGGGGTCGCCGTAGTGGACCGAGTCGGTGAGGAAGAAGAGCAGGTAGAGCGTCGCCAGGGCGTTGCCGAGGTTGATCAGGAAGCGGGTCAGCCAGGCCCAGGCGAAGTCGGGGTGGACGCTGGGGCTGATCCACAGGCCGGCCAGGATCCCGCGCAGGTCGAACGCGGGCCGCAGGGCGCGCGGCAGCACCGGTTCGGGGAAGCGCAGCGCGAAGGGCAGCGCTAGCACCACCGTGAGCAGCGCCAGGCTGCCGTAGCCGGACCAGACGCCGGTGAACAGCAGGGTGGTCAGCAGGGCCCCGAAGACCAGCCCGAAGGACTGCATGATCCCGGTCCAGCCGGAGACCTCGGCCCGCTGTTCGACCGGGACGGTGTCGGCGACCGGGGTGGTGACACCGGCCAGCATGCCGTTCAGCCCCGCCTGGGCGACGCACCAGCCGAGCGCCACGCCGACCACCGTGTGCTGGGCGGCGGTGACGGCGAGCCCGGCCGCTCCGGCGAGGGCGCCGCCGACGATCCAGGGGCGGCGGCGCCCCCAGCGGCTCACGGTGCGGTCCGACAGGGCGCCGGCGAGCGGGTTGGCGACGACGGCGACCAGTGCCCCCGCCCCGGTGACCCAGGCCAGCGCCGTCGACTTGTGGGCCGCGTCGATGTGTTCGAGCTGGAGCGGCAGCAGGATCTGGATCGGCGTCATGAAGGCCATGAACACCGCCAGGGTGGACAGGCTCAGCGAGGCGGTCCAGGCGGGCCCGACCCGGACGGTGGGTTCACCGAGGCCCGCGGACCCCGGGGCGCCGGAACCGTCGAGCGGCGTGTCCACACTGAGCTCGGGCATCTGCACTCCCACCCACCGCGCGGAACGTGAGTCAATCTCACGTTTGCGCGAAGTGTAGTGGTGCACAGCATCCCTGGGAAGGCGTCAGCGCCGACGGTGTTCGGCGATGCGGTCGCGGTACCAGGCGTAGGAGGCCTTGGGCGTCCGGGCCTGTGTCTCGAAGTCCACGTGGACCAGCCCGAAGCGCTGGTGGTAGCCCTCGGCCCATTCGAAGTTGTCCAGCAGCGACCAGGTGAAGTACCCGCGGACGTCCACACCCCGGGCGACGGCCTGCGTCACGGCGTCGATGTGGTCACGGAGATAGTCGATCCTGGCGCGGTCGTCGACGGTTCCGTCCACCAACGCGTCCGACTGCGAGCAGCCGTTCTCGGTGATCCACAGTGGCGGCAGCGCGTCCCGGTAACGCTCCCTGGTGCCCACCAGCAGCTCGGTGAGCCCGTCCGGCACCACCGGCCAGCCGAAGGCGGTACGGAGGTACGGTTCCTCGGGCTCCAGCAGGTCGAAGGGCAGATCCGCGTCCGGGGTCTCGGGCGCCTTGATCCAGGTCGGGTTGTAGTAGTTGAGACCGAGGCCGTCCAGCGGTGCGGAGATGACCGCCAGGTCGCCGTCCCGGACCAGGCCGCCCCAACTCGGGTCGCTCACCCCGTAGCCGGAGAGGTCCGGGTAGCGGCCGAGCAGCAGCGGATCGGTGAACAGCCGGTTGTGCAGGGTGTCGTAGGCCGCGGCGGCCCTGCGGTCCTCGTCGGTGTCGCCGACCACCCGAACGGGCGTGCAGTTGTTGGCGATCAGCACCTCCTCGGCCCCGCGCCCGCGCAGCTCGGCGACGGCCAGGCCGTGGGCCAGCAGCTGGTGGTGCGCCACCGGAAGCGCGTCGAGCATCAGCGCACGACCGGGGGCGTGGAGGCCGAAGGCGTAGCCGTACGCCATGTGCACGAACGGCTCATTGAGGGTGATCCAGCGCTTGACCCGGTCGGCGAGGCGGTCGGCGGTGACCGCCGCGTATTCGGCGAAGCGGTGGGCGGTGTCGCGGTTCAGCCAGCCGTTCTCCTGCTCCAGCGCCTGCGGCAGGTCCCAGTGGAACAGGGTGGGAGTGGGGGTGATCCCGGCCACGAGCAGCTCGTCCACCAGTCGGTCGTAGAAGTCCAGACCGGCCTTGTTGACGGCGCCGGAGCCGGTGGGCAGGATGCGCGGCCAGGAGATCGAGAAGCGGTAGGCGTCCAGGCCGAGGCCCCTCATCAACGCCACGTCCTCGGGGAAGCGGTGGTAGTGGTCGCAGGCGGTGTCCCCGGTGTGGCCGTCCCGGATCGCGCCCGGACGCCTGGAGAAGGTGTCCCAGATCGAATCGCCCTTGCCGTCCTCCCGGGCGGCGCCCTCGATCTGGTAGGCGGCGGTGGAGGCGCCCCAGATGAACGAGTCGGGAAGCTGCGGCATCGGCGATCCACTCCTTGAACAGGCGGTGAGCAGGCATTGAGCAGTTAACATGAGCTATGCTCGCATTTCTTGCTCGCCAACGCTACACCCGATCCGGCAGAGTGGGGGCATGCAGACCGCAGTACGCCGCCGTCCCGTCCAGCGCCGCAGCCTGGAGCGCTTCGAGCGGATCCTGGACTCCTGCGCCGAACTCCTGGACGAGGTCGGCTACACCGGCCTCACCACCAAGGAAGTGGCCCGCCGCGCGCAGGTGCCGATCGGCACCCTCTACCAGTTCTTCCCCGGCGTCGAGGGCCTGCTCGGCGCGCTCGCGGAACGCAACCTGGAGCACTTCACCGACCGGCTCGCCCGCCGCGTCGAGGCCGAGCAGCCCGACCGGATGGGCGCGCTGGTCGATCTCGCGGTCGAGGAGTACGTCGCCATGCACCGCGCCGTGCCCGGCTTCGGCGTGGTGGACTTCGGCGCGATCGGCATCACCGAGGACGAGCAGAACCTGCACCTGCTGGACGACGTGCTGGACAACAACTCGGCCGTGGCCGAACGCCTCTGGACCTTCGCCGCCGACCTGCTGGGCTCCGACGGCGACCGGCCCGACCCGCGGCTCTCCCTGCGGATCGCCCTGGAGTGTGCGGACGCCATCCTGCGCCTGGCCTTCCGCACCGACCCCGAGGGCGATCCCGCCCTGATCGCCGAGTGCAAGCGGCTGCTCCGCGGCTACCTCTCCTGACTCGACAACGGCGCCAGTGCCCGCCGCCCGGCGGGCACTGGCTCCCGTGTCTCATCCGCTGTCAGAAACCGGTGTTCAGACCCTTGTTGAGGGCCGAAACCAGGTCGCCGGCGGCGGTGTCGTTGTCGAGCGACCAGGCCATCACGCCGCCGAGGCCGAGCCAGCGGGAGTAGGCGGCCTTGGTCTCCAGCACCTGGGGCGTGTCATAGGTGTAGAAGGACTGGCTGGCGGCGTCGTACTTGGTGCTGGCGCCGGTGAGCCAGTTGTAGTGCAGCGTTCCTGCGGTGTTGACCAGGGTGTTGTACGGGATGCTGCCGAGGGTGCCGGTGGCGGGCTGGTACAGGCCGTTGTTCGTGGGGCCGACGCCGCTCCAGCCGTAGCCGTAGAAGGGCGTGCCGAGCACGATCTTCTTCGCCGGGACGCCGTGGCTGAGGTAGTCCCAGAGGACGCCGTCGATGCTGTAGTTGAGATCGGCGGCCTTGGCCGGGTCGTTGGGGGCCTGGTGCAGGTTGGCCGCGTCATTGGTCGGCCCGGTCGCCTCCCAACTGCCGTGGAAGTCGTAGGTCATCAGGTTGAACCAGTTCACCGACTTGGCGGCGGTGGACAGTTCGAGCTGGGCGGCCTTGGGGCGGCCGGCCGAGGTGTCGGCGGTGAGCAGGTAGTGCTTGCCGGTCTGCTTGCCCAGCGCGTCCAGCTGACTGCGGAACTCCTGGAGCAGCAGGGTGAAGTTGTGGCCGTCCTGCGGGCTGACCTGGTTGCCGTCGGCGCCGCCGCCGCCCGGGTACTCCCAGTCGATGTCGATGCCGTCGAAGATGTTCGCCGCCGCGCCCTGGCCGCCGTTGACGCCGTCCAGCACCGGCAGGTCGCCCTTGATGAACTGGTCGATGCAGGAGGAGACCAGCTTGGCGCGGGACTCCGGGGTGGCCGCCGCGCTGGAGAAGTACTTCGACCAGGTCCAGCCGCCCAGGGTGATGATCGGGTGCAGCTGCGGGTACTTGGCCTTGAGCTCGCGGAGCTGGTTGAAGTTGCCCTTCAGCGGCTGGGCGGCGGTGTCGGCGACGCCGTTGACCGCCTCGTCGGCGCCGACCGGACGCTGGTAGTCGGCCCAGGCGTCACCCTGTCCGGCCTGGTTGGCCTCGAAGCAGGTGCCGTCGGAACCGACGTTGCCGAAGGCGTAGTTGAGTGTGGTGAGCTTCGCGGCCTGGCCGCTGGTGTCGACCTTCTTGGCCGAGAAACCGCTGTAGATGGACCACTGGGTGAAGAAGCCGACCCGCTGGCCCACCAGGGCCGGTGACGCGGGATGGGCGGAGGCGCTGGGGCCGGCGGCGAGAACGGTGCCGGTGGCGAGCGCGAGAACGGTGAGCAGCCCGGTGGCCTTGTGGCCGGATACGGACAGACGCATGAGCGACCCTCTCAGGGGGTGAGCAGCGCAAAATTGGTCTGGACCAAGTGAAGAACAGGTATAGGCCAATCGACAGGCTCTGCACAAGAGGTGAGAGGAAACAGCAGCGCCCCCGCCGTGGTTCGGCGGAGGCGCTGCTGGAGTGATCAGGTGTTACTTGGCGATCAGCGACCGCAGCACGTACTGCAGGATGCCGCCGTTGCGGTAGTAGTCGGCCTCACCGGGGGTGTCGATACGGACCTTGGCGTCGAACTCGATATCGCCCGCCTTCACCTTCACGGTCTCCGGGATGCCGCCGTCGTTCAGCGCGGTCACACCGGTGATGGAGAAGGTCTCCTCGCCGGTGAGGCCCAGGCTGTCGGCGCTGGCGCCCTCGGGGAACTGCAGCGGCAGCACGCCCATGCCGATCAGGTTGGAGCGGTGGATGCGCTCGTAGGACTCGGCGACCACGGCCTTGACGCCCAGCAGCGCGGTGCCCTTGGCGGCCCAGTCGCGGGACGAGCCCGAGCCGTACTCCTTGCCGGCCAGGATCACCAGCGGGACGCCGGCGGCCTGGTAGTTCTGCGCGGCGTCGTAGATGAACGACACCGGCGCGTCCGCCTGGGTGAAGTCGCGGGTGTAGCCGCCCTCGGTGCCGGGGGCGATCTGGTTGCGCAGCCGGATGTTGGCGAAGGTGCCGCGGATCATCACCTCGTGGTTGCCGCGGCGCGAGCCGTAGGAGTTGAAGTCGCGCTTCTCCACGCCGTGCTCGGTGAGGTACTGCGCGGCCGGGGTGCCCGGCTTGATGTTGCCGGCCGGGGAGATGTGGTCGGTGGTGACCGAGTCCCCCAGCTTGGCCAGCACCCGGGCGCCGGCGATGTCGGTGACCGGGCTCGGCTCGTGCGCCATGCCCTCGAAGTACGGGGGCTTCCGGACGTAGGTGGACTCGCTGTCCCACTCGAAGGTGTTGCCGGTCGGGATGGGCAGCGACTGCCAGCGCTGGTCGCCCGCGAAGACGTCCGCGTAGTCCTTGGTGAACATGGCCTGGTCGATCGAGGAGGCCACGACCTCGGCGATCTCCTTCTCCGTCGGCCAGATGTCGGCGAGGTAGACCGGCTTGCCGTCGGCGTCGGTGCCCAGCGCGTCCCGGGTGATGTCGACGTTCATGTTGCCGGCGATCGCGTAGGCGACCACCAGCGGCGGCGAGGCCAGGTAGTTCATCTTGACGTCGGGGTTGATCCGGCCCTCGAAGTTGCGGTTGCCGGAGAGCACCGAGACAGCCGCGAGGTCGTGCTCGTTGACGGCCTTGGAGACCTCGTCGGGCAGCGGGCCCGAGTTGCCGATGCAGGTGACGCAGCCGTAGCCGACCAGGTTGAAGCCCAGCTTCTCCATGTAGGGGAGCAGGCCGGCCTTCTCGTAGTAGTCCATGACGACCTTGGACCCGGGGGCCAGGGTGGTCTTGACCCAGGGCTTGGCGTGCAGGCCCTTCTCCACGGCCTTCTTGGCGAGCAGGGCCGCGCCCAGCATCACCGAGGGGTTGGAGGTGTTGGTGCAGGAGGTGATCGAGGCGATCACGACCGCGCCGTTGTCGATCTCGTAGGTGGTGCCGTCGGGGGCGGTGACCAGGGTCGGCTTGTGGATGCCGTTGCCGCCGGCCGGGACGTCGGAGGCCGGGAAGGACTCCTTGCCGGCCTCGTCGTCCAGGGTGATGTAGTCGCGGACGGCGCTGCGGAACTTCTCGGCCGCCTCGGCGAGGATCACCCGGTCCTGCGGACGCTTGGGGCCGGCGATGGACGGCACCACGGAGCCGAGGTCCAGCTCGATGTACTCGGAGTAGACCGGCTCGACCGACGGGTCGTGCCACAGGCCCTGGGTCTTGGCGTATGCCTCGACCAGGGCGAGCTGCTGCTCGCTGCGGCCGGTCAGCTTGAGGTAGGCGATGGTCTCGGCGTCGATCGGGAAGATCGCGCAGGTGGAGCCGAACTCCGGCGACATGTTGCCGATGGTGGCCCGGTTGGCGAGCGGGATGGCGCCGACGCCCTCGCCGTAGAACTCGACGAACTTGCCGACCACGCCGTGCTTGCGCAGCATCTCGGTGATGGTGAGCACCAGGTCGGTGGCGGTGGCGCCGGCCGGGAGCGCGCCGTTGAGCTTGAAGCCGACCACGCGCGGGATCAGCATGGAGACCGGCTGGCCCAGCATCGCGGCCTCGGCCTCGATGCCGCCGACGCCCCAGCCCAGCACGCCCAGGCCGTTGACCATGGTGGTGTGCGAGTCGGTGCCGACGCAGGTGTCGGGGTAGGCCTGGCCGCCGCGGACCATGACCGTGCGGGCCAGGTGCTCGATGTTGACCTGGTGCACGATGCCGGTGCCCGGGGGGACGACCTTGAACTCGTCGAACGCGGTCTGGCCCCAGCGCAGGAACTGGTAGCGCTCACGGTTGCGGCCGTACTCGATCTCGACGTTCTGCGCGAAGGAGTCCTTGGTGCCGAACTTGTCGGCGATGACAGAGTGGTCGATGACCAGCTCGGCCGGGGCCAACGGGTTGATCTTCGCCGGGTCGCCGCCGAGCTCCTTGACGGCCTCACGCATGGTCGCCAGGTCGACGACACAGGGGACGCCGGTGAAGTCCTGCATGATCACGCGGGCGGGCGTGAACTGGATCTCCTGGCTGGGCTGCGCGGTGGCGTCCCAACTGCCCAGCGCACGGATGTGGTCGGCGGTGATGTTCGCGCCGTCCTCCGTGCGGAGCAGGTTCTCCAGGAGCACCTTCAGGCTGTAGGGGAGGCGCTCGGCGCCTTCTACCTTGTCCAGCTTGAAGATCTCGTACGACTCGTCGCCCACCTGCAGCGAGCTGCGGGCGTCGAAGCTGTTGGCGGACACGACTGTCTCCCTGAGTGTCTCTGGTGCGCGGTGACGCGATCATACCGAGGATATCTTGATGTCGAGATAACCATAGTGCATCCCCGTTGACGCGGCGAAGCAAGGACACCCTCAGCAAACCCCTCCGTTCGGACCGGGGCGTACGGTGAGAAGTGCTGGAGCCGGACGTACCCATTCGAGAGCGTGAGGCACACCCATGAGCAGCCTGTTGAACGGTCTGGGCGATGCGGCGGGCACCGTCATGAACGTGACCAGCGATGTGGCGCTGACCGGGTTCCTGGTGCTGCTCGGGCTGCTGGTGGTCGGGGCCCCGCTGTACATGCTCTACGCCGTGCTGAGCAGTCTGCGGCCGGGCAGCCAGCGGTCGGCGGCACGGAAGTAGCTTCCGCACCGCCGCGGCGGCTTTGGGCTCAGTCGCCGAGGGTGGCGACCAGGACGGCCTTGATGGTGTGCAGCCGGTTCTCGGCCTGGTCGAAGACGACCGAGTGCTCGGACTCGAACAGCTCGTCGGTGACCTCCAGCTCGGTCATCCCGGTCGTGGCGTGCAGCTGCCGCGCGACCTCGGTGCCGAGGTCGTGGAAGGCCGGCAGGCAGTGCAGGAACTTCACGGCCGGCTTGCCGGTGGCACGGACGGTGTCCATGGAGACCTGGTACGGCGTCAGCAGTTCGATCCGCTCGGCCCAGACCTCCTTGGGCTCGCCCATGGAGACCCAGACGTCGGTGTAGAGGAAGTCCGCACCGAGCACGCCCTCCGCCACATCGGCGGTGAGGGTGATCCGCGCCCCGGTACGCTCGGCCAGCGCGGCGGCCTCGGCGCGGACCTCGGCGGTCGGCCAGAGCTGCTCGGGGGCGACGATGCGGATGTCCATCCCCAGCATGGCGCCGGTGATCAGCAGCGAGTTGCCCATGTTGTTGCGGGCGTCGCCCAGGTAGGCGAGCGCGACCTCGGGCAGCGGCTTGGTGCTGTGCTCCTGCACGGTCAGGATGTCGGCGAGCATCTGGGTCGGGTGCCACTCGTCGGTCAGCCCGTTCCAGACCGGGACGCCGGCGTGGGCGGCCAGCTCCTCGACGATCTGCTGGCCGTGGCCCCGGTACTGGATGCCGTCGAACATCCGGCCGAGGACCCTGGCGGTGTCCTTGATCGACTCCTTGGCCCCCAGGTGGGAGCCGCTGGGGTCGAGGTAGGTGGTGTGCGCGCCCTGGTCGGCCGCGGCGACCTCGAAGGCGCAGCGGGTCCGGGTGGAGCCCTTCTCGAAGACCAGCGCGATGTTCTTGCCGCGCAGCCGGGGCTGCTCGGTGCCCGCGTACTTGGCCGCCTTCAGCTGGGCCGACAGGTCGAGCAGGAAACGGAACTCCTGGGGGGTGAAGTCCAGCTCCTTGAGGAAGTGCCGGTGCCGGAGGTTGAAGGCCATGGCGGTCTCCTGGGATGACGGGGGCGGGGGCTGATCCAGCAATTCTATACGTAAGTCGGCATGAATATGCGATCAGCCCCGTCCCTGTTCCCGCCAGGGGTCACCCGAGGACGAGTTCCATCTCCAGTTCCCAGGCCGAGGGGTCCAGCGGATAGGGGACGGTCCCGCCGGTGCGGACAAAACCGCGCCGCTCGTAGTAGGCGATCGCGCGGGCATTGGCCTCGTGCACCTCCAGCAGCAGCCGCGGCACCCGGGCCGTGTCACGGGCCCAGGCGATCACGGCGTCCAGCAGGGCGTCGGTCACGCCCAGCTTGCCGCCGCGGTGGTCCGGGTGCACCCAGACGCCGACCAGCCAGGCGAGGTCCGCGGCGTCCTCGGGGACGTAGGCGTTCATCCCGCCGACCCAGTCGCCGGTGGCCTGCTCCACGGCGGCGTAGGAGGTGCTGCCGGGGCGGGTGCCCCGACCGGCGCGGAGCACCCACTCCTCCGGTGCGCGGCCCAGAGCCTGCTCATAGGTCTCCAGGTAGGCCATCGGGGTGTCCTGGATCATGGCCAGCCGCATGCTCCGGACCCGGTCGGCGTCCTCGGGCTGGATGAGGTGGATGCGGTACTCGGACATGCTGCTCCTTGCAGAAGATGGGACTCAGGGATACCGAGCCGCAGGGATTCAGAGCCGGGGGTCGACCGGCTCCGACTCCAGGGCCAGGACCGCGAAGACGGCCTCGTGGACGCGCCACAGCGGCTCGTTGGCGGCGAGGCGGTCCAGGGCCTCCAGGCCGAGGGCGTACTCGCGCAGGGCCAGCGAGCGCTTGTGGCCCAGGGCACGCGAGCGCAGCCGGTCCAGATTGGCCGGGAGGGTGTAGTCGGGGCCGTAGATGATCCGCAGGTACTCGCGGCCCCTGACCTTGACCCCCGGCTGTACCAGCCGCCCGCCCTCGGGGCGCACCAGCGAGGCCAGCGGCTTGACGACCATGCCCTCTCCCCCGGCCGCCGTCAGCGCCTCCCACCAGCGCACGGCGGCGGCGACGGACTGCTCGGCCGCGGTGTCCACCAGCAGCCGTCCGGTGCGCCTGAGCAGACCGGAGGCGTCGGCGTCGACCAGCGCGTCGATCCAGGCGAGGTGCTGGTCGTGCGGACGGACCGCCAGGTCGGCGCCCTCGGCGGCGAGGATCTGGAACGGGGCCAGCCTGATCCCGTCCAGGCCCTGCACCGGCCAGCAGTACTGCCGGTACGCCTCGGTGAAGGCGTCGGCGTCGGCCCGGCGCGCGGACTGGCGGGCCGTCAACTCGTCGGTGTCGACGCCCCGGGCCCGGGCCGCCGCCAGCGCGGTCAGGGCAGCGGGCAGGGCCGCCCCGGCGGCCGCGCCGACCGCCGCGTACTGGCGCTTGAGCAGGCCGACCGCCTTCAGCGACCAGGGCATCAGCTCGGCGTCCAGCAGCAGCCAGTCGCTGCCGAGCTCGTCGAACAGACCGGCCGCGACCGCGGCCGAGCGCAGCCGGTCCAGGATCGCCGAGGTCAGCGCCTCGTCGTCAAGGAAGGCTCGCCCGGTGCGGGTCCAGATCGCACCGCCGGTGGCGACGCCGAAGCGCTTCTCCAGTGCGGCGGCGTCAGCGCCCAGCAGGACGACGGCGCGCGAGCCCATGTGCTTCTCCTCGCACACCACCTGCCGCACCCCGTCCGCGAGGAAGCCGGCGAAGGCCTCCTCGGGGTGCTCCAGGTAGCCGTCGCGACGGGAGGTCGCGACAGGGGCCATGGTCGGCGGCAGGTAGGCGAGCAGCCTCGGGTCCAGCGCGAAGCGGCTCATCACCTCCAGCGCCGCGGCGGCGTTCTCCTCCTTGACGGCGACCCGGCCGTGGTGGGCCGTCTCGACGATCCGGCGGCCCTGGACGTCGCTCAGCGCCAGCGGGCGGCCCTCGCGGCCCCCGGGAGCGTCGGTGATCAGCGGGCGGACCGGCTCGTACCAGACCTGCTCGGCATCGACCTGGACCAGCTCGCGCTCGGGGTAGCGCAGGGCGGTCATGGTGCCGCCGAAGACCGCGCCGGTGTCCAGGCAGATGGTGTTGTTGACGAAGCTCGCGGTGGGGGTCGGGGTGTGGCCGTAGACGACCAGGGCGCGGCCCCGGTACTCCTCGGCCCACGGGTAGCGCACGGGCAGGCCGTACTCGTCGGTCTCGCCGGTGGTGTCCCCGTACAGGGCGTGCGAGCGCACCCGGCCCGAGGTGCGGCCGTGGTACTTCTCGGGCAGCCCGGCGTGGCAGACCACGAGCCTGCCGTCGTCCAGCAGGTAGTGGCTGACCAGTCCGTCGATGAAGGAACGGACCCCGGTGACGAACTCGGCCGGCTCGGCGGCCAGCTGGTCCAGGGACTCCTGGAGGCCGTGGCTGACCGTCACCTTCCGTCCGGCCAGCGCCCGGCCGAGCTTGTTCTCGTGGTTGCCCGGCACGCACAGCGCGTGCCCGGCCGCGACCATGCCCATGACCAGGCGCAGCACCCCGGGGGTGTCCGGGCCGCGGTCGACCAGGTCGCCGACGAACACCGCGGTACGGCCCTGCGGGTGCGCGGCGTCCACGGCGCGGCCCTCGGCGTCGCGGGCCACCTCGTAGCCGAGCCGGCCGAGCAGGGTGACCAGCTCGGACCGGCAGCCGTGGATGTCGCCGACGATGTCGAAGGGTCCGCTGAGGTGCCGCAGGTCGTTGTAGCGCTTCTCCAGGACGATCTCGGCGGCCTCCACCTCGGCCACCCCGCGCAGCAGGTGGACCTTGCGGAAGCCATCGCGCTCCAGGAACCTCAGCGAGCGGCGCAGCTCGCGCTGCTGACGGGGGATCACATGCGGGCTGAAGGCGGCACGATCCGGACGCAGGGCGTTGCGCTGGGCGCAGACGCTCTCGGGGACGTCCAGCACGATCGCGACCGGCAGCACGTCGTACTCACGGGCCAGGTTCACCAGGTGGCGCCTGGACTCCGGCTGCACATTGGTGGCGTCCACGACGGTGAGCCGGCCGGCGGCCAGGCGCTTTCCGGCGATGTAGTGCAGGACGTCGAAGGCGTCCTTGGTCGCCGACTGGTCGTTGTCGTCGTCGGAGACCAGGCCGCGGCAGGTGTCGGAGGACAGCACCTCGGTGGGCAGGAAGTGCCGCGCGGCGAAGCTGGACTTGCCGGAGCCGGTGCTGCCGACCAGGACCACCAGGGACAGGTCGGGTACGGGGAGCTGACGCTTGTCGCTCATCGGTTGGCTGCTTCCTGCGCTTGCTGCGGCTCGTCGGTGCGGGTGAAGGTGGCGAGCTGGGTCGGCGGGCCGACCTCGGGGTCGTCGGGGCCGACCGGTGCGAAGGCGACGCCGTAGCCGTAGCCGTCGGCGACCTGCTCGGCCCAGGCCCGGAACTCGGTGCGGTCCCACTCGAAGCGATGGTCCGGGTGGCGGACATGACCGGCCGGGAGCGACTCCCAGCGGACGTTGTACTCCGCGTTGGGGGTGGTCACCACGACCGTACCGGGGCGCGCGGCGCCGAACACCGCGTACTCCAGCGCGGGCAGGCGCGGCGGATCGACGTGCTCGATCACCTCGGCGAGGACGGCGGCGTCATAGCCGGTCAGCCTGGCGTCGGTGTAGGTGAGGGCGCCCTGGACCAGGCGGACGCGGGCGGCCTGGCGCTCGGACATCCGGTCCAGGTGCAGCCGACGCGCGGCGATGCCGAGGGCGCGCGAGGACACGTCCACGCCCAGGACCTCGGTGATCCGGGGCTCCTTGAGCAGAGCGGCGACGAGACTTCCCTCGCCGCAGCCCAGGTCGACCACCCGGGTCGCCCCGGCAGCGCGCAGCGCCTCGACGATGGCGGCGCGGCGCTGGACCGCGAGCGGGGTCGGCTTCTCCTCGGCCTCCTGCTCGGTCTCCTGCTCGGGGACGGCGTTGTCGATCTCCGCCAGCTCGCGGTCGTCGGCCTCGGCGAGACGGGCCAGCTCCAGCTGCTCCATCGCGCTTCGGGCCAGCGACCAGCGGCGGGCCAGGTACCGACGGGTGATCAGGGCCAGTTCGGGATGCGTCGCCAGCCATCCTTCGCCGACCCGCAGCAGCTTGTCGACCTCGTCCGGGGCGACCCAGTAGTGCTTGGAGTCGTCCAGCACCGGCAGCAGGACGTAGAGCTGGTTGAGCGCGTCGGCCAGTCGCAGCGTGCCGGTCAGCTCCAGGCTGACGTAGCGGGAGTCGCCCCAGTCGGGGAAGGTCGGGTCGAGCGGGATCGGCTCGGCCTGCACCTGCCAGCCGAGCGGCTCGAACAGCCGGCGCACCAGCTCGGGGCCGCCGTCCTGCCCGGCCTTGGCGGGCAGCACCGGAACGGTGATCGTCAGCGGCAGCGGGGCGGCGGCGAGCTCGGGGCGCTGGTCACAGCGGCCCTTCATGGCGCTCTTGAACACTGCGCCGAGCGCGACCGCGAGCAGCGAGGACGCCGCGTAGGGGCGGTCGTTGACGTACTGCGCCAGCGCGAAGTCGGGCGACCCGCCCCGGCCCTTGCCGCGGCCTCGCCGGACCAGACCCACCGGGTCGATCTCCAGCAGCAGCGCGGCCGTGCAGCGCTCGTCCCCGGCCTCGGGATAGAAGACATGCGCGAGGCCGTGCGAGGTGGGGAACGACTGGGCCTTGCCCGGGTGCTTGTGCAGCAGAAAGCCCAGGTCGGAGGCGGGTCGCTCGGGGGCGCCGGTGGTGCTGATCGTCAGGAACACACGGACGAGTATCGCCGGACTCGTCGCCGCAGCCCACCGGCTTTTCCGCTGGCGGCCAAACTGCCAGGTCGTCCGGGAGTGACCCCTCGTGGGGCATACCTCACCAGCACGGGCCCCACCATGACCAGCTCGGGACCTCGCTTGGCGCCGCAGATCGCTGGCGACAGCGGAAACCCGGTGGGATCCCGCACAGGCGTCCCGTACCGTGGCGAGCCATGTGCTTCTACGCCATGCACGCCTATCCACTCCACTACGTGTGCGTCGGGTGCAGGCTCTCCTCCAAGCACTGCCCCTGGCCCGTGCACAGCCACCTCTGCCCGAGCTGCCGCAGGGAACTCGTCTGCGCCGGCCACGACTTCGCCGCGCCCCCACGGGCAGACAAGAGGGCCTGGTCCATCGTCGCCGCTGTCCTCACGGAAGGCCTCCGCTACGACGAGCGGCCCGGCTGCGGCTGCTCAAGCCGACGGGGGCCGCGAGACCTCTCAACGCGTCTCGTAGCCCCTCATCCGGGTTCGGGTTCGGGTCACCTCAGCTTGGCCGGAACCGCGGCGGTATCGGCAGCGTGCGGCAGAGGATCGCGTCCACCACCTGGCATCGATGACGATCGCAGCCAATGAGCGTAGGTGGTCATGCAGTACCGGCAGTTCGCGACGCAGGTACTCGCGGGTGTCCCCGATGCGGCCCCAGTCGTGGTAGTCCTGGCGCGCATCCAGTCGTGCCAGCATCGTTGGCTAGTCGATCTCCAGCAAGAACACATGAGTGAAGCGGTCGCCAATATCTTGCTGGTTGTCCGCACCGCCGCAGACGTACGGAGTCGCTGGCACGGCGGCCCGAATCAGTTCGTCCAAGCGGGCCGGATCCCATGCCCAGCAGTGCTGGGCAAGCCAGGCCAGGTCTGGCGCCGTCGGCTGTTTCGCCACCACGGCGCCGCCAGGATCAACGAACCGGGCAAGCAACGGGTCGTCGTCGGCGTCGATGGATACCATGCCGCGACCGGCCAACATGGCGGCAACCAACCGTGGACTTCCCGGCGCCGGAGGAGCCTGCGATCTGGACAGCGCTCATAGGCGCCTATCGTCGGCCACCTGCGAAGCCGGGGGCAAGCGAGTTCCGCACCATCAGGTGATGCCCGGTTTGGCCTTTTGGTTGAGATGAACAGGCTTGTTGCGGCCTCGCTGGAGGGTCTACGGCCGTGGCAAGGCCCGCCGCCGGGTCACTGGCTCGAGCGGGCGCCGGACGGCGAGGTCAGGCCGTACCGCGCGATGACGTCGGGCAGCCAGTCGGGTTGCCCGAACTGGAGCCCGTACTTGGCGGCGAGCTCTGGTATCGCGTCCTCGGTCGGCGGCGGCCCGTCGGCGAGCATCTCGGCCAGTTCGCGGAAGCAGTGTTCGAAGCCGGCCGGACTGATGATCTCGATCATCCGAGCCGGGACAGGACCGGCGTTCCACATCGTGTGCAGCTCCCCGCGGGGCTTGGTGATGTAGCCGCCGGCGCCCAGGACGACTTCGCGGTCACCGGAACGGAAGCCGATCTCGCCCTCGGTGACGATCGAGTATTCGTCTTCCCGGGTGTGCAGGTGCGGCGGCACCAACGCCCCAACCGGGAAGGGGTGTTCGACGACGGAAACCGAGCCGTTGGTGTCGGCGCCCCAGAGCTTGAAGGCGACCCCGATCGAGCCGAGGTAGCCCTCACCTCCCTCGCCGGGGCGGACAATGGTGAGCGGCGGGGCCAGCGGCTCTGTCATGGTGATCACTCCTCCAAGCAATTTGGAGATACACTGGCGTTCCCCTAAAAAGTCTCCACCTCGGATCGCAGGGCGTCAACAGGTGAGTGAGAAGCAGCGTTCATCGAAATCGCGTGGCTACGAGATGCGCAAACGCGCCGAGGCCGTGGGCCGGACACGGCAGCGCATCGTCGAGGCCGCCGTGCATCTGCACGGCACCGCAGGACCGGCGTCGACCAGCATCGCGGCGATCGCCGAGCGCGCCGGGGTCACCCGGCTGACCGTCTACCGTCACTTCCCCGACGAGACCGCGCTGTTCCAGGCCTGCTCGGGGCACTGGCTGTCGCAGCAGAAGCTGCCCCAACCCGAGGAGTGGGGCGCGATCGAGGATCCGGTCGAGCGGCTGACGGCCGGGCTCGCCGACCTCTACCGCTTCTACCGCGCGGGCGAGCAGATGCTGACGCTGGTGAGTCGCGACCTGCACGCGGCGCCCGAACCGATTCGCGAGGCCTGGGAGGCGAGGAGCAGGCGCTACGTCGAGGTGCTGGCCGATGTGCGGCCGACGGCGGCTGACCGCGTCCGGCGGGCGGTGATCGGCCATGCGGCGGCGTTCTCGACCTGGCGTTCGCTCTGCCGGGAGCAGGAGTTGGCGGACCGTGAAGCGGTCAGAGTCATGGTCACGTTGGTGGGAGCGGTCGGCAACTGACGGGTCAGGCAGGAGAGTGCTTCTGGACCCCCGCTTCGAGGCACCCTCGGGGACCTCTTCCAGCGTCCTGACCACGACCTCCTCGACCTTCGCGTCCGGTATCGAGCGCGGTACACCGGGTCGCGGCTCGTCGTTCAGCCCAGTGAACCGCACCCCGGCGAAGCGTCCACGCCAGCGCCCGCCCGTCTCGCGCGTGATCTCGGTTCGGCGGCCACCGCCCTATTGGTCATCCCGTCCGCGCGCAGTTCACGGTGCACTCCTTCGGTACTGGTGGTTCGGTGCGTTGGGTGCCGGACCTGCTCCCGCGATCTCTCGGCCCTGGCGCTCGCGATCGTGCATCGTGCTTATGCCTGCTACTCCGGTGGACCGGGCGCCGGAAGCCGACTCATAAGCAGGGGGAGCCCGGGACCGGACAGTTGCGCTGTTCCGGCCGGGCGGCCGGTGAGGACGAGCAGGATCGCGCCCATCGGGCCCTCGACCGTGACGCCCTCCCCGGCGGACCAGTCGCAGTCGGTGGCGGTGAACCGGATCCCGGCCAGGCGCCGTCCGGCACGGAACGGGAAGAGGTTCGGCCACACCCGGTCGGCGGCCAGCGCGGCTGCCCGCGGTGGGACGGGCCGGTTCCGGTGCAGCGGGATGGTGATGTCCTGGCCGTGTACGAGCACGTCGATGAGCGGCTCCAGCGGGGTGACGCCCGGGGCCTTCCTGCGGGAGCCGACCATGGCTCGCAGGATCTGCGCGTACGCCTCGACGGGCAGACGGGCCCGGCGCCGTGCGGTGTCGCGGACCATGCGGTCGAAGCTCCCCCGGGCGCGGATCATGGCCCAGGCCACCGCCGGCACCGTGGCGTGGGACAGCGTCAGGTGCGCGGCGACCTCCCGCACGCGCCACCCCTTGCACAGCGAGGGGGTTTCCCACTCGCGCTCGGACAGGTCGCCAAGGAGGTCGGCAAGGCTGGCGCGCTGCTCGTCGATGGCCTGCCACACGTCGTCGAGGTTCTGGGCCGTCGTCTGGGGCATACGGGGCCTCCGCTAGACTTTTAGTATGAGTCTCTGACCAATAATGGTCAGAGAGACTGTCTATGTCAAGGGATGGCAGCCGCATGAGCGACCGCACCGAGGAGCCCGAGGACCAGGGCGCGCTCAACCTTGGGCTGCTGTGCTACATCGCCTACCGGGCCCTGGAGACCCGGGTGTTCCAGGCCGTCGCCGACGCCGGCTTCGGCGACATGACGGTGGCACAGGGCCGCATCGCCGCCCGCATCGCCCCGAACGGCTCCCGGGTGACCGACCTCGCCGGGCAGGCCCAGGTGACCAAGCAGACCGCGGGCTTCCTGGTCGACCAGTTGGAGAAGGCCGGCTACGTCCGCCGTGTCCCCGACCCTGCCGACGGCCGCGCCCGCCTGGTCCAGTTCACCGAACGCGGAGCAGCGGTGGTCCGCGTCGCGCGCGAGGTCGAGGTGAGCGTCGAGGCCGAGTGGACCAAGCACCTCGGCAAGCGCGGATCGGACCAGCTGCGCCACCAGCTCACACGCCTCCGCGAAATCACCGACCCGTACCTCTGACCCGCTTCCGCCGGCGGTCGCCGATACCCCGGGGAGAGGTTCCAGAGGCCGGATGCACCTTGAAGCGGGTGGTCCGGCCGGCCGCCCCTGGATGACAGCGTTCCTGCGCGGGGGTGGAATGGGAGAAGTCGCGGCGGGAGGTGTCATGGGCGGTGGTGTGGAGCTGGATGAGGCCCGCCAGGCGTACGGACGGCGCGCCTGGTCGTCCGCGTTTGCGGGGTTCACCTCGGCGGACGCGCGGTCCGGGCTGGCCCCGGAGGATCTGGAGCGCCTTGCCGAGTCGGCTGACATGACCGGCCGCGGCGAGGAGGCGGCTGCTGCCCTGCAGCGGGCCTACACCGCGTACGAAGCGGCCGGTGAGCGGGGCCGGGCGCTGCGCTGCGCCTTCTGGCTGCAGAGCACCCTGGGGTTCAATGGCTCCTTCGCCCGTGCCGCCGGGTGGGCCGAGCGGGCGGGCCGGCTGGTAGGCGACGGTGCGGACTGCGCCGAGCGCGGGTACCTGCTCACCGCGCAGACCCGTCGTCTGTTCGAGGCCGGCGACTTCGCCGCTGCCGCCTCCACCGCCGCCCAGGCGGTCGACCTTGAACGCAGCTGCGGGGACCCGGACCTCCGGGTGTTGGCGCTGCATGCCCTGGGCCGGGCGCTGATCCGGTTGGACCGCCAGGAGGAGGGGCTGGCGCTGCTGGATGAGGCTATGGTCGCGGTGATCGGGGGAGAGCTGAGCCCGCGCGCCACCGGCATCGTCTACTGCAGCGCCATCGGGGCGTGCTCGGAGCTCCAGGACCTGTACCGGGCACGTGAGTGGACCGCCGCGCTGGCCGACTGGTACGGCGGGCAACCGGAATTCACCGGGGCCTATCACGGGCTGTGCCGAGTGCACCGGGTAGCGGTTCTGCGCGTCGGCGGCGCATGGGCGACCGCGCAGCAGGAGGCGGAGGCTGTCTGCCGGGAGGTCACCGACGGTTCCGGGGGGCACCAGGTGATCGGTGCGGCGTACTACCAGCTGGCCGAACTGCACCGGCTGCGCGGCCGGTTGGAGCAGGCCGAGCTGGCCTACCGCGCCGCGCTCCGGCATGGCTGGGAAACCCAGCCCGGTCTGTCCCTACTGAGGCTGGCCCAACGCCGAACCAGTGCCGCCGCGGTCGCGGTCCGGCGTGCGCTGGCCGAGACCGCCGAACCGCTCGCCCGTCTGCCGCTGCTGTCCGCAGCGGTTGAGATCCTGCTCGCCGCGCAGGATCAGCAGGCCGCGCGCGATGCCTCCGCCGAGCTGGCCGAGCGGGCGGAGCTGATCGGCACCCCGGCCTTGCTCGCGGCGTCCGCCTGGGCGCACGCTGCGGTGGCGTTGGCCGGCAGGCCCAACGACGACTCCGCTGCGACGGCGCTGGCGGATGCCCGGCGAGCCTGGCGGCTCTGGCGGGACCAGGACGCGCCGTACGAGGCGGCCCGAGCCCGGGTGCTGGTCGCCCTGGCATGCCGGACGCTGGGCGACGAGGAGGGTGCCGCGATGGAGCTGGACGCGGCTGCCGAGGTCTTCGGTCGGCTGGGTGCGGCACCGGACCTGGCGCTCGTGCGGGAGTTGCTTGGAGCGCGCCGCGGCCCGGGGGCGCTGACCGCCCGCGAGTGCGAGGTGCTGCGGCTGGTCGCCTTGGGTCTGACCAACCACGCCATCGCCGGTGAGCTGTTCCTGTCCGAGAAGACCGTGGCCCGGCACCTGAGCAACATCTACCCCAAGCTCGGTGTCGCCTCCCGCACGGCCGCCGCTGCGTACGCCTTCGAGCACGGCCTGTACCCGGGATCTGCATAGTTCTGCGCATGCCCGCGGTGCGCACGGATGCATCGCTTGCCCGAAGCCGCTGCGCCGCACGCCGCCTAGATTCGAAGCCGTCCAGGGCAGCTGCCAGGTCGGCGCCGCCCACGGCCCGAGGAGGAGCGATGACGAACGGCACCGAGCACGTGCGGACCTTGATCGTCGGCGGCGGCCAAGCGGGACTCTCGGTCGGCTACCACCTGGCCCGCCACAGCCAGGAGTTCCTGATCCTTGACGAGAACCAGCGAGTGGGCGACCAGTGGCGGCACGCGGCCTGGGACTCGATGCGACTGTTCAGCCCGGCCAAATACGACGGCCTGCCCGGCCTGCCCTACCCCGGCCCGCGCTACGCCTTCCCGACCCGCGACGAGTACGCCGACTACCTGACCGACTACGCGGAGCGGTTCGCGCTCCCGATCCGCCCCGGAGTCTCGGTGGACGGCCTCCGGCGCGAGGACGACCGGTTCCTGGTGACCGCGAACGACCTGCGGTTCGAGGCCGACCAAGTGGTCGTGGCCATCGGCCCGCACCATGTTCCGTCCACCCCGCCGATCGCCCGGCAGCTGGATCCGCGGATCCGGCAGCTGCACTCCAGCCAGTACCGCAATCCTGGGCAGCTGCGTCCCGGGCCGGTGCTCGTCGTCGGGGCCAGCCACTCGGGCGCGGACATCGCGCTGGAGCTGGCGGCGACGCACCCGACCCTGCTGTGCGGGCGGTACCACGGACAGCTGCCGTTCCGGCCTGGGTCCTGGCCGTCGCGGCCGGTCCTGCCGGTGCAGTGGTTCGTCTTCCGCCACGTGCTGACTGTCCGCACGCCGCCTGGCCGGCTCATGCGCAAGGCCGTCCGCAGCCACGGCGCACCGCTGCTGCGGGTGCGGAAGTCCGATCTCGCGGTGGCCGGGGTCGAGCGGATGCTCGACCGGGTGACCGGTGTCCAGGAAGGCCTGCCGGTCCTCGGCGACAGCCGGATGGTCGAGACCGCCAACGTGATCTGGTGCACCGGCTTCCGTCAGGACTACGACTGGATCCGCCTCCCGGTGACCGACGCCGAGGGCTACCCCGTCCAAACCCGCGGCGTCTCGCCCGAGCCCGGCCTGTACTTCGCCGGAGTTCCGTTCCAGTACTCCTTCGCCTCCATGCTGATCGGCGGCATCGACCGGGACACCGAGTACGTGGCGAGGCACATCGCCACCAGGGCAGCACTGGCGTCGGCCACCCCAGGGCGCCGGACGTCGCCGCAGTTGGCGAGCGGGCCCAAAGGAGGCCGGATCGCTCGCCCGGAGAGCACACCGGAGTCGACCAGCCCCTGAAAGTGCAACCCGCGCACCGCACCGAAGGTCAACTTCACTCTCGAGTCGCCCATCCGGGGCCCGGATCTCGTGACCGGGGCCACGCCTGAGTGACAGTCCGTCAGCAGAGCTTGAAGGTGATGGTGATGCAGCCGTTGCCAACCTGCGCGCCGGGTGTGACGGTGCTGCCGTCCGGGCCGACGCTTGACCCGCCACCACCGCCGCCGGCGTCGCCACGCCGTGGGCGGAGGCGGGGCCTGCCCCGCCGCCGCCAGTCCCGAACGAGCCCGGTGCGCCACCGCCGCAATGGTTCAGTGACAGAGAGTCAGCAAGTCTCGCGCTGGAACCAGGACAGACAGGGGAAGACCGTGAACGAGCCGTCCGGACAGCCGTCCCCCGAGCGGACGCCGTGCTCGGCGACCAGGCGCTTCGCGATGCGGTTGACGTTTGCCCAGTCGAGCTGTGTGGACCGGGCCTGGGGGTTCATCGCGAGCCAGAGCGAGGAGTGATTCCGGAGCCACCGCCGACGTCGAGGATGGAGAGCGGTCCGGCCGTGGCCAGGCCCAGGCGCAGGAACACACGGACGAGTATCGCCGGACGGCGCGGCACAGCCCACTGACTTTTCTCCTGTGCCGACCGAGCTGCCGGGCCGCCCGGACGTGACCTCGTCGGGGGATGCCCCGTCGGACTCCTCACGGCGGGATGTCGTAATGAGTCGCTTCAGTCGATATGTCCCTCAAGGGCATACGGTCGTGCCAGTCCGACCGCTCACCGGCGCCCCACTCGTCAAGGAATCGACCCATGGATACGGACGACAGCAAGCAGGATGGTCCGCCTTCCGCGCCCGACCGACCGGCAACCGGGTCGCATGCCGCCGCAGGGTCGCCCGCCGGCCCTGCGGACCCGCCGCCTGTTCCACCGGTCCGGGCCCCAGGTCAGCAGGGTGTGAAGCCTCACCGCCCCCCATCGAGGAGTGGTCGGCTCCGGGCCGTGTTCGGTTCCGGAGCGCCGCCCGGTCCTGCCCGTCCGGAGTTCTGGCGCAGTCCGCTCCGGGGGCCGTGGCTGACCTCGGTGTTCGGGCTGGTTCTGTTGTTCGGCATTCCGGTCCTGTTCGGGACCGGCCTGCTGTCGTACGCCGCCTACAACCCGGACCTGGCAGCGGTCAACGACCAGACCCCGGACAAGGGCTGGCTCGGCTTCTATCTCTTCTCCTGGCCGACCGACCCGTCCTGGCTCTATCGGCTCAACCAGGGGGTGCACGTCACGCTCGGCGTGGTGCTGGTCCCGGTGCTGCTGGCCAAGCTCTGGTCGGTCATCCCCAAGCTGTTCTCCTGGCCGCCGATCCGGTCGGTGGCCCACGCCGTGGAGCGGTTGTCGCTGCTGCTCCTGGTCGGCGGCGCGCTGTTCGAGTTCGTCACCGGGCTGCTGAACGTGCAGCTGCACTACATCTTCCCCGGCTCGTTCTACACCCTGCACCTGTACGGGGCGTGGGTCTTCATCGGAGCCTTCGTGGTCCACACCGTGTTCCGCGTCCCACTGATGGTCCGGGCTCTGCGCAGCCGCCGACTCCGTAACGAACTGCGCGTCCCCGCCTCGGGGACCCGGCCCGAGCCACTGGACGAGACCGGGCTGGTCCCACCGCGGCCGGCCCAGGCCACCATGTCCCGGCGCGCCGCGCTCGGCACGGTGGGCCTGGGCTCACTGGTCCTGTTCGCGGTGACGGCCGGTCAGAGCATCGGCGGTTCGCTGCGCCGGACGGCCCTGCTGGCCCCGCACGGCCGGGAACCCGGCAGGGGACCCAACGGCTTTCAGATCAACAAGACCGCCGCAGCCGTCGGCATCCGTGCGGCCGACATCGGCCCCCAGTGGCGGCTGGTGATCCGTGGCCCTGGGTACGCAAGCGCCCTGACGCGGGCCCAGGTGCTGGAACTGCCCCAGTTCGAGGCCGCCCTGCCCATCGCCTGCGTGGAGGGCTGGTCCACCGACGACCAGCACTGGAGCGGGGTGCGGCTGCGGGACCTGGCTGCCATGGCGGGCTTCCACGACCGGGCGCCGGAGGTGTTCGTCGAGTCCGTGGAGCGCGGCGGATCGTTCAGCTCGACCGTACTGAGGGCCAATCAGGTCCACGACCCGCGCTCACTGCTGGCCCTGCGGGTCAACGGCGCCGACCTGTCGCCGGACCACGGATACCCCGCCCGGATCATCGTCCCGGCCAACCCCGGGGTGCACAACACCAAATGGGTGACCCGACTGACCTTCGGGGCGTCCTCATGAACCGCCCGCGGATGCCACCTCTGCGCGACCGCTACGGCGCGTCCCCGCTGCACCTGCTGCTCGTCCTGTGCTCCTTCGCCCTGGCCCTCTACGCCGGACTGCGGCTGTTGAAGGGCGACCCGGTCGGGGTCGCGCTCTGGTTCGTCGGCGCCGCCCTGCTCCACGACCTGGTCCTGCTCCCGCTCTACACCCTGACCGACCGCGCACTGCAACTCCTGCTCCCGGCCCCGGACCGCCGCCGGCCCCCGGCGAACGGCGGCCGGGTCAACTACGTCCGGATCCCGGGGCTGGTCTCCTTGCTGCTGCTGCTCGTCTGGTACCCGCTGATCCTGCGCCGGGTCCCGGGGTACCAGGTCAGCACCGGCCTATCTGCGGGCAGCTTCCTCGGTCACTGGCTGCTGATCACCGCTGCCCTCTTCGCCGCCTCGGGGCTGTGTCTGCTGACCGCCATGGCCCGCGAGAGCCGTAAAACCCGCAGGACCCGCAGGATCCGCAGGCGAAAGCCCGCTGAACGGAAGCGGTGACGGGGCGGTGCGCGCCAGTCGGCGCACCCCCGCGCCGGCCAGGACCAGGCAGAGCGCGGCGGTGTAGCCCTGCTGCTGGAAGGCTCCGGCGGACAGGTACCCGACCTCGCCGGCCACCGGCAGCGCGAGCCACTCCCAGCGGCCGTCGAGAGCCACCAAGGCCACCACCAGCAGCGCGTACCAGGGGTAGTCGGGCGTGGCCAGGAACAGAGCGGTGCCGATGACCGTCAGCGCGCCACGCCACGGTGCGTCCGGATCACCCGCACGCAGCACATACAGCGCGGCGGCCAGCAGCACACCGGCAAAGGCCAGCGGCAGCAGGTGCTGGGGGATGCCGAGAAGGGTGAGCAGGCCGAAGCCGTTGCCCTGGTCATACCCCTGCTCGTGGAGATATCCCGGTAGGAATCCGAGCACGCCCAGGCCCGAGGCTACGGCATAGGGCGCGTAGCAGAGCAGGAAGGTCAGCCCGGCGGCGGCAGGCGGCATCACGTCTCGGACACTCAGGCGCCTGCCCTTCGCGAGACAGCCCGACATGAGGCCCGGGAGCGCCAGCGCCGGGATCAGCTTGGTCCCGGCAGCCAGACCGAGCAGCACCCCGCCGGTGCCCCGCCGACCGCTGCAGGCCAGGCCGAGGCCGCAGACCATGAACAGCGCTCCCAGGGTGTCCACGTGTGCGTCGTTCACGGCCCAGGCCGCCACGCCGGGGCACCAGCCCCACAGTGCGGCCCGGTGCGCGGGGGCCCGGGTACGGCGCAGGACCAGCAGCAGCGCACCGGTGGTCGCCACGGCCAGGAGCGCACCACCGGCCTGGGCCGTCCCGATCCCCGGCCGGCCGGTGAGTCGGCCCGCCTCATGCAGGCCGAGAAACCAGAACTCCGCGACGGGCGGGTAGATGGTGTGCACGGTGGGCCGGTTGATGTGTGTGCACACTCCGCCGGCCTGGTGCAGGTCCCAGCCGGTGCAGTCACCGGTGACCGGGAACAGTGCCGGGTTCCGGGTGCGCAGGCCGGCCAGTGCCGGGGCGACGGGGGCGTCGGCGTAGGGCGAGCCGCCCGCTGCCTGGACCTGGCCGTCCCACAGGTAGCGGTAGGCATCGTCGCTGGTCCGAGGCGGTGCGAGCAGCCCGGTGAGGGCGACCGCCAGGCTGCCCAGGAGCACCAGGGCGGTGATGCGGCGGGGCGGGACCCGCCGTGCGAGCACGACCGCGAGCGTGAACAGCACGGCATCCGCGGCGTACCAGGCATACAGCGGGTCCTTGTCGCCGAGGTTGCCCGAACAGGTGAAGGTCCCGCCCAGCGCCGCCACCAGAGCGGCCAGTGCCAGGAGGCACAGCCGGGCAGCAGCATCCGGGGAGGGCCGGCCCGGCATGGAGCGAGGCAGGGTGATGACGGACATGGACATGCGTTCCCCATGCTGGTGACGCCCAGGCCGGGTCAGGGCCCGGAGGAGTTCGGAATGGATCGGTGGGGCCGGACTAGCGTCGTAAGGCGAGGAAGTGCCGGCCCCGGCAGGTCCGGGCGTCGACCGGGGCGAACCCAGCGTCGGCCGCACAGCGGACGGTGGCGGGGGCACCCAGCCGGGCCCAGGGAAAGGCAGGCCCTCTGCGGGCCTCGGTGTAGGGACCATCCGACCAGGGGCGGGGCTTCGGGCCGGGAGCGAGGCTCCCGAGGGGGTTCACCCGAGCGCTCCCTGCGGGGCGGGCTGTGCCGTCCCGGTGCGGGTGGCAGAGGCGGTGACGGTGTGCCAAGTCCGCGCGAAGTGGCTGCCCGGTGCGAGCGTGGCGACCTCGGCGGCGTCCGAGACCGTGTCCACGTCGTTGAGCACCGGCAGGGTGGAGATCCGCAGTCCCGCTTCGGCGAGCCGGTCCCGCAGCACCGCGCCCGTCGAAGGGTTGGACATCGGGACACCGAGCAGCAGTCGGCGGGCCAGGGCAGCGTCCGGTCGGGCCAGTCCGAACGCCCAGAAGCCGCCGTCCGTGGCGGGCCCGAACCAGGCGTCGGAGTCCGTCCTGGCCGCCGCTGACAGCGCTTCGGCGAGCACCCGGGACTCCAGCTGCGGGGTGTCCATGCCGACCAGCAGGACAGGTCCACCGTCCCGCCCGCACACGGCGGCGAAAGCAGCGGCCAGCCGGGCGTCCAGGCCCCCGGCGATCTGCGGGATGACCTCCCATCCGGGTGGGAGCCAGCACCCTACCGGGCCGTCCAGGACCAGCACCCGGCGTCCGGCCGGCACTCGGGCCAGGGCGGCGAAGGTGTCCACCAGCGCCGCTTCGGCGAGCCGGGCGGCCTGCTCGGGCGAGCAGGCGGGCGACAGGCGGGTCTTGACCCGTCCGGGCCGTGGGGATTTAGCGATGACCAGCAACGTGGGCAGGGGGGCGGCGAGGATCGCGCGCATGTCGCGGATCGCCTGCCGGGTGCCGCGCAGGGTGCCGGTGACCTTGGAGCGTCCGGCGCGCGGCCGGTAGCCGACATCCCGCTCAGCGATGCGCATCCCGGCAGCCGCGCCCGAGAGCACCATCTCCAACGGGTAGCCGGAGCGGCGGTCGCCGAGCCCCAGGTCCAGCAGCCGGTCCCGGCGCGCGGCGCGCATCGGGCCAAGATCGTGCAGGCCCGCACCGGTGCGAGCGCGCACCCTCCGGGCCAGCTCGGCGTTGGCCAGCCGGGCATGCACAGGCCAGGCGCCGGGCCTTGGGCGCCGTCGTCCCAGGACCAGGTCAGCGGTGCCCCGGTTGACAGCGGCGACCAGGCCGGTGAGGTCGGTCGGGTCGAGCGAGGCGTCGCAGTCGCAGAAGCACACCAACTCGGCCGTGGCCGCCAGCAGCCCGGCATGGCAGGCCGCCCCGAACCCTCGCCGGGGCTCGGTGACCACCAGCGCGCCCAGTGAACCGGCGAGTGCAGCCGAACCGTCGGTCGAGCCGTTGTCCACCACGATCGCGCGGTAGCCGTCCGGCATCCGTTCCAGCACCCACGGCAGCGCTGCCGCTTCATCCAGGCATGGCAGGACGACATCCACGGCCGTTGGAACGGATCCCGAATGGAAATCTGTCATGAGCGAACGCTATGAGAAGCAGACGGACAAATGCCGCATCACCACGTTACCGAAGTCCTACGGAGATCCTCAGGGCAGGAATCAGGGCTGTCGGACTGCGACGGTCGTCGGCCTGGCGCGGAGGCGGCGGAGCATGCGGGGGTCCTCGAAGCCGACGGTGCGGGCGGCGTGGTCCACGGTGGAGCCGTGGGAGATGAGGTGCTCGGCCCGCTCCAGGCGCAGCGTCTGCTGGTAGCGCAGCGGGGTGAGGCCGGTGGCGCGGGTGAAGAGGCGGGTGAGGGTGCGGTCGCTGACACCGATCGCGGCGGCCAGGTCGGCGAGCGGGAGCCGGGAGTCGTAGCGGCTGTCGATGACGTCCTGGGCGCGGTGGACCGTGTCGTCCAGGTGTGAACGGTGCCGCAGCATCGCGCTGTGCTGCTGCTCATGGCCGTTGCGGCGGGCGTAGACGACCATGTCCCTGGCGATCTGGGCCGCCGCGGCCGGGCCGTGGCGCTGGGCCACCAGGTAGAGGGCGAGGTCGATGCCGCTGGCGATGCCGGCGGAGGTCACCACCCGGTCGTCCAGGGTGAACAGGACGTCGCGGACCACGATCGCCCGGCGGTAGCGGGCGGCCAGCTGCTCCTGGAGGTCGTGGTGGGTGGTGCAGCGGCGGCCGTCCAGCAGTCCGGCCCGGCCGAGGGCGTCCGCGCCGGCGCAGACGCTGGCGACGGTGCCGCCGGCGGCATGGTGCTCGCGCAGCCTGCGCAGCGCGTCCGGGCCGAGCGCGGACTCCTGCTCCAGGGAGAGTGAGCGCCAGCCCGGGACCAGCAGCAGATCGTCCGGTCCCAGCGCCGGCCAGTCGGTGGCGGCCTGCAGCGGGATGCCCTGGGCGCTGGTGATCACCGGTTGTTCGGCCACGTACCCGAGGGTGTAGTCGTGGCCGAAGTCGGCGGCGGTGGAGAAGACCTGGGCGGGCCCGGCGAGGTCGAGCAGGTGCACGCCGGGCACCAGCAGGAAGAGGACGCGGCTCATGATGGGCCCATCATCCCCGGTCGGCTGCCTGGGCTTCCAGCTCGTCCACGGTGGCGATGGTGGCGAAACGGTCGGCGAGGACGAACTCGGTGCGCTGGACCAGCTCCTCGGCGCTGAGAGTGACCCCGTTGCGGGTGATCGGGCTGGTGGAGGTGGCGTCGGAGACGAAGGTGACCCGGTAGCCGAGGTCGCTGGCGACCCTGGTGGTGGTCTCCACGCACTGCTCGGTTCGGATGCCGCAGGTGACCAGCTCGGTGATCCCCCGCTCCATCAGCTGCTGCTGCAGATTGGTCGTGGTGAACGCATTGTGGGAGGTCTTGTGAATCGTGAGGTCGCCGTCCTGGTGGTCCAGCTCCTCCAGCAGCCGGACATGGCCGAGCGCCGGGTCGAATACGGTGTCGGAGCCGGGTTCGGAGTGCAGCACCCAGACCACCGTGTCACCGGCGGACCTGGCCAGCGAGACCAGCCGGTTGACCGGCTCGGCGATCTTGGGGTTGTAGCTCTCGGCCCACTCCTGAGTGCGGGCGCGGAAGGATTCCTGGACGTCGATGACAATCAGTGCTCGGCTCATGGACTCAAGTCTGTCCTGGTCAGGGTGGTGCGGCCAGACCCGATCGAGTCCCGGGGCGGACCGATCCGGTCACACCGACGGCGCTGTCCGCGCAGCGGTACGGTTGCGCGGCCCGTCGGGCGATTCGTTACCGTGACGGGGTGACGAACGAATCCGCTTCCCCTTCCCCCCGTGGCGCCGTGGCCGCAGGCCTGGCCACCATCGCCGACGACGGCACTGTGCTGGACACCTGGTTTCCCGCTCCCTCGCTGACCTCGGAACCCGGACCGGCCGGCACGGTGCGGCTGTCCGCCGCCGAGGCCACCGCCGAGCTCGGCGCCGGCGTGGCCGGCGCCCTGCGCAAGGACCCGCGCCGCGGCGTGGAGGTCGTCGCGGTTCGGACCGTGATCGCCTCCCTGGACGAGAAGCCGCTGGACACGCACGACGCCTATCTGCGCCTGCACCTGCTCAGCCACCGCCTGGTGCGGCCGCACGGCCAGAACCTGGAGGGCCTGTTCGCCCTGCTCGCCAATGTCGCCTGGACCAGCATCGGCCCGGTTCCGGTGGACAACGTCGAGGCCGCGCGGCTCGCGGTCCGCGCCGAGGGCGGCCAGCTCGCGGTGTACGGCCTCGACAAGTTCCCCAGGATGACGGACTACGTGGCGCCGAGCGGGGTGCGCATCGCCCACGCCGACCGGGTCCGCCTGGGCGCCCATCTCGCGGTCGGCACCACGGTGATGCACGAGGGCTTCGTCAACTTCAACGCCGGCACCCTGGGCACGTCCATGGTGGAGGGACGGATCTCGGCCGGTGTGGTCGTCGGCGACCACAGCGACATCGGCGGCGGCTCCTCGATCATGGGCACCCTCTCCGGCGGCGGCAAGCAGGTGGTGTCGGTGGGCGAGCGCTGCCTGCTGGGCGCCAACGCCGGAATCGGGATCTCGCTGGGCAACGACTGCGTGGTCGAGGCCGGGCTCTATGTGACCGCGGGGACCAGGCTCACCCTCCCGGACGGCACGGTCGCCAAGGCCGTGGAACTGTCCGGGCAGGACAACCTGCTGTTCCGCCGCAACTCGCAGACCGGCGCGGTCGAGGTCATCGCGCGTTCCGGTTCCTGGGGCGGACTCAACGCCGAGTTGCACGCGCACAACTGACGTACCGACGGACGCACCGGCGGACGCCCTGAAGGAGACGGCGGCCCGCTCGAACTCCCGCTCGACGGGATCGGTCAGGTCAGGCCCGGCGCAGGCCTCGCATCCCCCGTGGGTGTGACGGTCAGTGACCGGGCCACGGCGCGGCTCGTTTGCCCGCTCGGGAACGGCAACTGCCCGCCGTCCTGTCCGCCGCACCCAGGAGGGGCACGTCCACTCGGCCTCAACCGGCGGGTTCCGTCTCGGCGACGTTGACCACCTGCGGGTTGCGTGGGGGTTCGGGGGGTCGCTCCCCGAAGAATTGGAGCACCATGTCCGAGGCATCCGTCGTACCGGAGGGCCAGAGCACCTCCTCCCCCGCTCCCGCCGCCCCGCAGAGCCTGCTCGCGCAGATGGAGCAGATGCTCGCCGCGCTCAACGCCGACCTGGTGCGTCTGGACGCCGACCTCCAGACGCCACCCCCGCACCACACAGACACCCACCAGTCCTAGCAGGGCCAGTACGCCCGACACCACAGTCATGACGCACCGCCTTCCCCCGGCTGCCAGTCGCCCACCGGCAGGAGTTCACGGCAGCCCGGGTCGACGGCGCGCAGCAGCTGCGCGGCCAGATCCTGGCATTCGGCGACCGCGTCCACCGAGTCGATGCAGCGCCAGTACAGCTCCTGTTCGCCGGCGCCGCAGGCGAGCACGATCAGGGCCTCGGCGGTCTCCTGGACCAGACGGCACAACTCGCGCAGGGTGACCGCGGTGTCGGTGAGCACAGTCAGCCGTTCGGCCCGGTTGGGGCCGCCCCCGTCGTCCGGGGGCCGCCCCACGCAGACGGCCGCATGGCCCGCCGCCTCGGTCACGGCCCGGGCGATCCCGGAGGCCCCGCCGCTCCCGCAACCGCCGCCGTCCAGCAGCTCACGCTCCATCAGTTCGAGCGCCGCCACGGCGGCCACGGCCTCGACCAGGGCGCAGGCCTGCCAGCACTCCGCCAGCACCTGCGGCACGCTCCGCGCCTCGGTCAGCCCGTGCCTGGTGGACTTGATCAGCTTCAGCGCGTCCATGGCCGCGACCCCCTGGTGCTCCCGGTTCCTCCGACGGACTGTCCGTCAGGGTCCAGCCTGGAACAGAAAGGGAACGGAGCGACGCCGACGATCATCAGCTGTGGACAACTCGGGGGGTGTGCAGAACTCCGTCACCCTCAGGGGTGACAGAGGTCAGGGCGACTGACGTCAGGACCCGTCCAGCGGCGGGGTGGCCCCTGCCGGGAAGCGGTGCTCATTGCGCTCGATCTTCGCCGCCAGCGCCGCCAGCGGGTCGACCCCCAGCGCCGAGCAGAACTGCAGCAGATAGGCCAGCACATCGGCCACCTCGTCCTCGACCCGGTGCGCCCGCACCGGGTCCTCCATCACCGCAGCCGCCTGCTCCGGGGTCAGCCACTGGAAGATCTCCAGCAGTTCGGACGCCTCCACGCTGAGCGCCGCCACCAGGTTCTTCGGCGTGTGGTACTGCCCCCAGTCCCGTGCCGCGGCGAACTCGCGCAACCGCTGCTGGAGCAGCGGGACATCCAGCTGTCGATCAGTCATGCGCCCATTCTCCCCGGCCGCCGACCCCCGCCCGCACCTGGGCAAGGGCCGGTGCGCAGGCCAGTGCGGGGGCCGGCACCGGGGCCGGGGCCGACGACGGCTCCAGCACGCTGTACCCGGTCCGCGGATCACGGCGGCAGTGCAGCACCAGCGCCTCCGGGGCCGCTCCCGCCGCCCCGTCCCGCAGCGTCGCCAGCAGCCGGGCGTGACCGTGCCGGACGACCTCCCCGGCGAGCCGCAGCAGCTCCGCCACCTGCCCCTCCGCCAGCCCGGCGTCCAGGTCCTCGGCGAGCACCGTGAGCAGCCGGTCCACCTGGGGAACCTCCGCCGAGCTCATCTGGAGCACTCCGGGGCCGGTCAGCAGCACCGTCGCGAAGGCCAGGTAGCGCAGCAGGCCGCTGCTCATCGACTCGGCCCCGGTCACCGCGCCCTCCCCCTCCCACAGGGCCGCCCGCACCCGTGCGTCGTCGCTGCGCAGCACCCCCAGTTCGCGGACCGGGTAGGGGCTGCCGGTCCTGACGCTCTGCAGCAGCTTGCCGTACCTGATCCGGCACTCGGACTGGATCCGCGCCAGCACCGCCGACAGGTTCGCCGCCGTGCTCCGCAGCCTGGCGTCGTCCCCGACCGGGACCCAGCCCCGCATCAGTGCGGGCACGGGGTCGACCGGGAACACCTCGCGTAGGGCCGTGAGCAGGTCCTCCACCGCCGTGAGCACCCGTTGCTCGCCGGCGGTGGCCCCGGCGATCCGCAGCGGCAGCTGGGCCGCCAGCAGGCTGCCGGCCGCCAGCGGGGCGCGGATGTCGCCCTGCCTCCCGTCGCTGTGCCAGACCGCGTTGATCCGGCCCCGCGCGCGGTCCTCCTCCCCGGTGGCGAGCAGTACCCGGGACGGAGCCCCCGGCAGGGTGCCGGTGATCCGCTCGGCGACGATCCTGGGCTCGCCGTCGGTCCGCACCGCCACTTCCAGGCTCACCGTTCCGCTGCGCGCGGTCTCCACGCTGCAGCCGAGCCGGAACCCCTGTCGGCCGTGCGGCACACAGCCGCGCAGACCGCCCCGGACCGACGCCAGCGCCTCGGCCAGGTCGGCACCACCGGCCAGGCCGGACAGGGCGGCCAGCGCATCGAGCAGATTGGATTTTCCGCTGCCGGAGACGCCCTGCACCAGCGTGACCGGGGCCAGCGGCAGCACGGTGCCGACATGGGACTTGAACGCCACCAGGCGCAGTTCGCCGATGGTGGCCCGGCGCGGGGAAGATTCGCTCACACCGGATTCAACGAGCGACCGGCCCGTTGGTGAACCTGCTCAGGGTGACCGACGCCGTCACCGGCACCGGGTCCGGCAGCCCCGCGATCCGTTCGGCCAGGGCGGCCCGGTCGGTGTGCCAGGCGCTGGGGCCCATGCCCACCACGGTGCGGACGGCCTCGTGGTCCAGCAGCATGGTGAAGTCGTGCTCGCTGCCGCCCGCGGAGTCCAGATACGGTCCCAGCGTCGCCGCCAGCCGCTCCTCCTTCCGCCCGTCCACTCCGAGCAGGCCCAGTTCCTCGACCAGCTCCCCCAGGTGACGCGGCGTCGGGGTGACGGTCAGCAGGGTGCCGCCGGGCCGCAGCACCCGGCGCAGCTCAGGGCCGTTGCGCGGGGCGAAGACATTGAGCACCAGGTCGGCGGCGTCGTCCCGGATCGGCAGCGGACGCCAGGCGTCGCAGACCACGGCCCCGGCGCGGGGGTGCGAGCGCGCCGCGCGGCGCAGCGCGAACTTGGAGATGTCCAGGGCGATTCCGTGCGCCCCGGGCAGCGCGTCGAGGACCGCGGCGAGGTAGTGGCCGGTGCCCGCGCCGAGGTCGACCACGCAGCGGGCGTCGGCCGGGGCGGCCGCGGCGAGCGCTTCGGCGACGGGCGCGTAGTGCCCGGCGCCGAGGAAGGCGTCACGGGCGGCGACCATGGCGGCGGTGTCGCCGGTGCCGGTGTGGGCGTCGCCGGGCAGCAGGCTGACATAGCCCTGCCTGGCGATGTCGAAGGTGTGCCGCTCGGGGCAGCGCAGTGCCCCGCCGCCGGGACCGGCCGCGAGACCCTGCCCGCAGTGCGGGCAGACCAGGTACTCCACAACGTCCTGCAGCACGCGTCCGTCTCCCTGCGGTCCCTGCGGTGTCAACTGAACCAGCAGGTCAGACTAGTCGGTCCCGCCGTCGCCCTCGGACTCCCCGTCGGCCTCGGGCAGCTGGTCGACGATCCAGCCCGCCAGTCGCTGGGCCGCGCCGTCGACACCGAGCCGGCCGTCGCGCACGGCACGGGCCAGGGCGCGCATCTCGCGGGTGGTGGTGGCCACGTTGGCGCCGCCGGAGACCAGGTAGGCGAAGGCGACAGCGGTGGCGAAGAGCTCGTTGTTGCGTTCCAGCGCCGGCACCCGGATCAGCTGGTGCATCAGCGCCGCGGCGCGGTCCTCGGGCTCGGGGTAGACGAGCACGTCGAAGATCTCCGCCTGGTGCCGGGTCACCGCGGCGACAAGCGAGCCGTAGTCGGTGACCCGGGGGTCGCCCGGGGTGTACTGCTCGGCGACCATGAGCAGCCAGGACAGGTCGATCTCGACGTTCAACGGCGCTGTCCCGCTCCTTCGTGCTCACCGAACTCGGCGAGGAAGGCCGCCTCGTACTCCTTCATGAACTGCGCGGCGGCGTCCACGAAGGACCTGCCGGTCTCTCCCATGTCCTGCTGGACCAGCTTCTCGATGTACTGGTTCATGCTGATCCCCTCCTGTTCCGCCCTGGCGCGGGCGATCTCGGCCGTGGTGGCGTCCACCCGGACATTGAGCTGCTTCTTTGTCATACTTCCAAGCTAGCGCGATTCTGCTA
Source organism: Streptacidiphilus sp. EB103A (assembly GCF_041261405.1). NCBI lineage: Bacteria > Bacillati > Actinomycetota > Actinomycetes > Kitasatosporales > Streptomycetaceae > Streptacidiphilus > Streptacidiphilus sp. EB103A. The sequence goes on from NZ_JBGCAQ010000008.1 coordinate 288,059, forward strand.
GCACGCAAGGGTCATAAGAAGAGCACTACCCAGCGGGTGAACCCGCCAAGAGCGGAACAGGTCACGGGAAATCAACCCGAAACGGGCTCCAGGATCGCCACGCACTCGAAGTGCTGGGTCATCGGGAACAGGTCGAAGGCCCGCAGGCTGACCGGACGGTAACCGACCGAGGAGAAGAAGCCCAGGTCACGGGCGAGGGCGGCCGGGTCGCAGGCGACATAGGCGATCCGCCGGGGCGTGAGCCCGGCCAGGTGGCGCACGGTGTCACGGCCCGCGCCGGAGCGCGGCGGGTCGAGTACCACCAGGTCCGTCTCGGTGATACCGGTGCGCGGCAGCAGCCGCTCCACCCGGTCGCACTCGATCCGCACCCGGCCCTCGCCGATCAGGTCGCCGAGGTTGTGCCGGGCATCGGCCACCGACTGCTTGGACGACTCGATGCCGAGCACCGCGCCGGTCTCCCCGAGCTGGTCGGCCAGGGCCCCGGCGAACAGGCCCACACCGCAGTACAGGTCCAGGGCGTTCTCGCCCTCCTGCGGGTCCAGCCCCTCCAGCACGGCCGAGACCAGCAGGTCGGGGGCCTCCGGGTGGATCTGCCAGAAACCGCCCTCGCTGACCCGCCAGGTGCGGCCGGCCGCGCGCTCCCGCACGAACGAGCGCCCGTGCACCCGGTGCAGTCCCCCGTGGTCGTCGATCCGCATCACCGACACCGGACGGTCCAGCTCCACGATCGGCAGCCTGGCGCCGGCCCGCGGCGTCAGGATCACCTGGCGGTCCGAGGACCCGGTCGCGGCGATCGCCTCGACCGTGGCCATGCCCTCCCAGTCGCGCGCCTCCACGCCCAGCTCGGTCACCCCGGCCGAGGCGATCAGGCAGCGGTCGATGGGCTGCACCCGGTGCGAGCGGTGCCGCCGCAGACCGGCCTCACCGGTGTCCGGGTCGATCGCGTACTGGACCCGGGTCCGCCACTGCGGCACCGTGCCGACCGGGAGCTTGCCGCCGACCGGCTCGATGCTGCCGTCCCAGCCGGCCCCGGCCGGGTCGAGCTTCGCCAGCTGCCGCAACTGCTCGGTCAGCACCTGCACCTTGAGCTTGCGCTGCGCGCCCGGAGTCGCGTGCTGCCAGTCGCAGCCACCGCACTTCCCCGGTCCGGCGAAGGCGCAGGGCGGCTCCACCCGGTCCTTGGACGGCTGCAGCACCTCGACCGCGTCCGCCCGCAGAAAGCGCGAGGTCGCCGTGCCGTCGGTGACCTCGGCGACCACCCGCTCGCCCGGCAGGGCGTGCCGGACGAACAGCACCCGGCCCTCGTGCCGGGCCACGCAGTGGCCGCCGTGGGCGACCGGGCCCACCTCGACCTCGTACCGCTGCCCGACCAGGGACGGCGCCTCGCCTTCGGCGGCGGCGGTCTCGGATCGGGTCCTGCCAGGGGGTGTCACGCGCTGCTGTCCTTGCTGTCGGTGGTCCCAGCACCGCCCGTGCCGTTCTCCGTGCCCTCGGCGGCGCCCGCGCGCTTCTGCACACGGAGGAGGTCTCCACGACGGATCTGCCCGGGGGCGTTCCACTCCACCGGCTTGCGACGGCGCTCGGAGGACTCCAGCTGCCAGGGTACCGAGGTCACCATGACACCCGGGGTGAACAGCAGCCGGCCCTTGAGCCGCAGCGCGCTCTGGTTGTGCAGCAGCTGCTCGTACCAGTGGCCGACCACGTACTCGGGGATGTAGACGGTGACCACCGCGCGCGGGCTGTCCTTGCGCAGCTGCCGGACGTAGTCCACGACCGGACGGGTGACCTCGCGGTACGGCGAGTGCAGCACCTTCAGCGGGATCTCGATCCCGCGCCGCTCCCAGTCCGCCTTCAGCGCCGCGGTGTCCGCCGGGTCCACGTCCACGGTGACCGCCTCCAGCGTGGAGGTGTGCGCGGAGCGCGAGAGCTGCGCGTACGCCAGCGCCCGCAGGGTGGGCTTGTGCAGCTTGGACACCAGCACCACCGAGTGCACCTTCGACGGCAGCACCGCCTCGTCGGGGCGCTCGTCGGCCGCGACCAGCTCGGCGGAGACCCGGTCGTAGTGCTTCCTGATCGCCTTCATCATCACGAAGAAGACCACCATCAGCAGGCAGGACATCCAGGCGCCGGAGAGGAACTTGGTGCCGAGGACGACCACCAGGACGCACGCGGTGCACGCCAGACCGACGCTGTTGATCACCCGGCTGCGCATCATCCGGCGGCGCACCGACGGCTCGGTCTCGGTCTTCAGCAGCCGGGTCCAGTGCCGGATCATGCCGGTCTGGCTCATGTTGAAGGAGACGAAGACGCCGATGATGTAGAGCTGGATCAGCCGGTTGGGGTCGGCGCCGTAGCCGATGATGAAGACGATCGCGACACCGGCCAGCATGATGATGCCGTTGGAGAACGCCAGCCGGTCCCCGCGGGTGTGCAGCTGGCGCGGCAGGTAGCGGTCCTGGGCGAGGATCGAGCCGAGCACCGGGAAGCCGTTGAAGGCGGTGTTGGCGGCCAGCACCAGGATCAGCCCGGTGACGGCGGCGATGAAGTAGAAGCCCGGGGTGAAGTTGCTGAAGACGGCCTGGCTGATCTGCGCCAGCGCGGTCTTCTGGTGGTAGTCCGCCGGGGCGCCGATCAGCTGTCCGGTGTCCTCGGACATCTTCAGCCCGGTCAGATTGCCCATCCAGATGATGCCGATCAGCATCACCACGGCGATGATCGCCATCATCAGCAGCGTGGTCGCGGCGTTCTTGCTCTTGGGCTTCTTGAAGGCCGGGACGCCGTTGCTGATGGCCTCGACACCGGTCAGCGCGGCGCACCCCGAGGAGAAGGTCTTGAGCAGCAGGAAGACCATCGCGAGCCCGGCCACGTTCTCGTGTCCATGCGCCGGGACCAGGTCGAAGCTGTAGCTGGCGGCGTGCATCTGATTGCCCAGCAGGAAGTGCCGGACCGCCGCATAAGCCATCAGCCCCAGGATGCCGATCATGAAGCCGTAGGTCGGGACGGCGAAGGCCGACCCCGACTCGCGCACCCCGCGCAGGTTCATCCCCATCAGAATCACGACCAGGGTGACCGAGATCCCCACCTCGTGGCCGTGCAGCGACGGCACCGCGGAGACCACGTTGGCGACACCGGAGGTGGTCGACACCGCCACGGTGAGCACGTAGTCCACCATCAGCGCGGCGGCCACGGTCAGGCCGGCGTTGCCGCCCAGGTTCACCGTGGCGACCTCGTAGTCGCCGCCGCCGCTGGGATAGGCGTGCACGTTCTGCCGGTACGAGGCGACGACGACCAGCATCACCAGCGCCACCACACCGCCCACCCACCAGGAGAAGTGGATGGTGGAGATGCCAGCGACCGCCAGCGCGAGGAAGATCTGCTCGGGCGCGTACGCCACCGAGGACAGTGCGTCGGACGCGAAGACCGGCAGCGCGATCCGCTTCGGCAGCAGCGTCTCACCCAGCTTGTCGCTCTGGAGTGCGCGGCCGATCAGGATCCGCTTGGGTACATCGGTGAGTTTGGACACGACGAGGATCGTAGAGCCTGAGCTTGACGCGTTCTTAACGCCCCTCCCGAAATGCGTGCACCGTCACTCGCCGCACCCCCGGAATGTTGCGGATCGGTATCGGGAAGGTGTGAGTTCCCTTATTCCCCTTGCCCGGCTTCGGCCCGGTCCATAGGCCGCTTCCCAGCTGACTCCTGGATCCGAGGGCGTTCCGGGGTGTGACGACCCGGGTTGCGCGGGTACTGCGGTTGTGTCATCGGCGCGCGAGGGTGCGACCCTGGTGCAGGCACCGGTTAAGAAGGTGCCAGGATCGAGCCGGGACATCACTCCGGAAGGACGGGCGTGCACATCGTCATCATGGGCTGCGGCCGCGTGGGTTCTGCCCTCGCGCGCACCCTCGAGAAGCAGGGGCACTCGGTCGCTGTCGTCGACCAGGACCCCACGGCGTTCCGCCGTCTGGGTTCCGGTTTCACCGGCCAGCGGGTGACCGGGGTCGGCTTCGACCAGGACACGCTCCGCGAGGCCGGTATCGAGCAGGCCGGGGCCTTCGCAGCGGTCAGCAGCGGCGACAACTCCAACATCATCGCCGCGCGGGTGGCCCGGGAGAACTTCGGCGTCGAGAACGTCGCGGCCCGGATCTACGACCCGCGCCGCGCCGAGGTCTACCAGCGGCTGGGCATCTCCACCGTCGCCACGGTCCGCTGGACCGCCGACCAGATGCTGCGTCGGCTGCTGCCCAGCGGCTCCGAGCCCAACTGGCAGGACCCGAGCGGCGCCGTGCAGCTCGCCGAGGTTCCGGTGGCGTCCGGATGGATCGGCCACCGCCTCAGCAAGCTGGAGCAGGCCGCGGCGGTGCGGGTGGCGTTCGTCAGCCGTCTCGGCGTGGGCACCCTGCCCACCGCCGACATGGTGCTGCAGGAGGGCGACCTCGTGCACATGATGATGCGCATCGCAGATCTCGAGGCCGTCGAGGCCGTGTTCGCGAAGGGCCCGGAGGAGCACTGATGCGGGTAGCCATTGCCGGGGCCGGTGCGGTGGGACGATCCATCGCGGGCGAGCTGCTGGAGAACGGGCACGAGGTCCTCCTCGTGGACAAGAACCCCAAGTCCATCTCGGTGGAGCGGGTGCCGCAGGCCGAGTGGCTGCTGGCGGACGCCTGCGAGATCACCGCGCTGGACGAGGCGGCGCTGCAGCGCTGCAACGTCGTCATCGCCGCGACCGGGGACGACAAGGTCAACCTGGTCGTCTCGCTGCTGGCGAAGACCGAGTACGGCGTGCCGCGGGTGGTCGCGCGGGTGAACAACCCCAAGAACGAGTGGCTCTTCAACGAGGCCTGGGGGGTGGACGTGGCCGTCTCGACGCCGCGGCTGATGTCGGCCCTGGTCGAGGAGGCGGTGAGCGTCGGCGATCTGGTGCGGCTGATGCGGTTCAGCCAGGGCGACGCGAATCTCGTGGAGATCACGCTCTCGGGGACGGCCACGGCTGTGGGACTGCGGGTGAGTGATGTGGAGTGGCCGCAGGACACTGCGTTGGTCACCATCATCCGCGAGGGTCGTGTGCTCGTTCCGAGCGGCAGCGACAGTCTTGAGGGTGGGGACGAGTTGCTGTTCGTGGCTACGGCGGAGCGGGAACGGGAGCTCGAAGAGCTGCTGTCCAAGGAGAGCTGACGCTTCCACTCGGGGCGCGGGGTTGCTGTTCGGTCGGCGTGCACGTCTGTGCATGGTTGGCCGCGCACGCTTTTAAACAAGCACAGCCTCGCGCCCCTGAGGCGTTGCCTAGACCTCTGCGTGGTCGGGTGCGGGTTCTTTTTCTTCCTCTACGGCGACCTTGATGGGGGGCGGGGCCTTGGAGAGGATGAGCCAGGAGAGGTAGATGGCGACCAGCCAGGGGGGGACGCCGAGGCCGATCTTGGCGACGCCGAGCCAGGTGACGTTGCCGGCCCAGTAGAGCGGGAAGAGGATCGCCGCGCGGATGGCGAAGAGGGCGACCCAGACCCAGGTGGCCTTGGTGTAGGCGGCAAGACGGCCCGGGTTCTGGGTGCGCCAGGTCATGTTCTCGCCCAGCATCGGGCCGAGCAGCACGCCGAGCAGCGGCCAGCGCACCAGCGCCGAGACGGCGTAGAGCACGCCCAGCAGCACGCCGTAGATCATCGACGGCAGGTAGAAGTCCTGGGCCTTGCCGGACTTCATGGCGATGAACGCGCCGATGGCCACGCCCAGCACGCCGCCGAAGGCATGTTTCAGGGTCTCCCTGCGGACCAGGCGGACCACGGCGAGCAGCACCGTGACACCGACGGCCGACCAGGCGGAGACGCCGAGATTCTTGGTGATCGTGTAGAGCAGGACGAAGACGAAGCCGGGGACGGTCATGTCGACCATGCCGCGGACGCCGCCGAAGGTGTCGATGAGCGAGGTGTCGACCTCGGTGGCGTCCGTGTCCGCCTTGGCGGGGTCCAGCTTGTGACTGGGGCTCACGCGAGTGCTACTCCGATCCGACAGGGCGCAGCTCGTACCGCGGGTTGAAGAGCACCCGGCGGCCTCGCGCATGGCTGATCCGGCCGTGGGCCACCAGGCGGCGGCCGGGCTCTATCCCGGCGATGGAGCGGCGGCCCAGCCAGACCACGTCCAGGGCGTCGGTGCCGTCGAAGAGCTCCGCCTCCAGGGCGGGGACGCCGGCCCGGGGGCGCAGGGTCACCGCGCGCAGCGTGCCCGTCACCGTGACCTGCTGGCGGTCCTGGCAGGAGGCGATGGGCATGCAGCCGGCTTCCTCGGCGTCCTGGCGCAGCTCCTCGGCCTGGAGCTCCTCGCTGCTCGCGGCCAGGCGGTTGAGCATCCGGCGCAGACGCCCCTGCTGCCGGTCGATTCGGGTGTCACCACTCATAGCCGAAGAGTACCGCTCCGTACCGCTCCGTAGGCCTACTGCTCGAAGCGGTACCCCATTCCGGGCTCGGTGATGAAGTGCCGCGGATGTGCCGGGTCGGCCTCGAGTTTGCGGCGGAGCTGCGCCATGTAGACGCGCAGATAGTTGCTCTCAGTGCCGTAGGCCGGTCCCCAGACCTCTTGGAGCAGCTGTTTCTGGCTGACCAGCCGGCCCGCGTTGCGCACCAGCACCTCCAGCAGGTGCCACTCGGTGGGCGTGAGCCGGACGTCCGCGCCCTCCCGCTGCACCCGCTTGGCGACGAGGTCGACGGTGAAGGACCGGGTGGTGACGACCGCCTCGTCGGGGTCGGTGCCGACCGGGGCGGCCCGGCGGACCGCGGCGCGCAGCCGGGCCAGCAGTTCGTCCATGCCGAAGGGCTTGGTGACGTAGTCGTCGGCGCCGGCGTCCAGGGCCTCGACCTTCTCGTCGGAGGCGTGCCGGGCCGAGAGGACGATCACCGGGATCTTGGTCCAGCCGCGCAGCCCGCGGATGACCGTGGTGCCGTCCATGTCCGGCAGACCGAGGTCCAGCAGCACCACGTCGGGGTGCCGGGCCGCCGCCAGTTCCAGTGCGGAGGCCCCGTCGTGGGCGGCGTCGACCTCGTAGCCGCGCGCCCTGAGGTTGATCACCAGCGCGCGGACGATCTGCGGCTCGTCGTCGACCACCAGGACCCTGGTCGCACCTGTCATTCCGGGCTGCCTTTCCCCTGCTGCGTGATGCGGTCCGACTGATCGGTACGGAGAGTGAAGACCATGGTGAGGCCGCCGCCCGGGGTGTCCTCGGCGGTGAGGCGGCCGCCCATGGACTCGACGAAGCCCCTGGCGACGGCGAGGCCCAGGCCGACCCCGGCGCCCCTGGGGGCGTCGCCGTAGCGCTGGAACGGTTCGAACACCTTGTCCTTGGCCTCGTCGGGAATCCCGGGGCCGTGGTCGGCGACCCGCAGTTCCAGCCGGTCCGGCTCCCCGGCCAGCCGCAGCACACTTCCCGAGACCAGGACTTGACCCTTGCCCTGGTACTTCACGGCGTTCTCGACCACGTTCGCCAGGGCCCGTTCCAGCAGCCCGGGGTCACCCTCCACCATCGGCAGGTCCTCGGGGACGTCCAGCCGCACCGTGCCGTCCGGGACCCCGCGCAGGGCCATCGGGACGACCTCGTCGAGGTCGAACTCGCGGACCAGCGGGACCACCGTGCCGGTCTGCAGCCTGCTCATGTCCAGCAGGTTGCCGATCAGATGGTCCAGCCGGTCGGCGCCCTCCTCGATGCCGGCCAGCAGTTCGGCCTCGTCCTCGGCGCTCCACCGCAGGTCCTCGGTGCGCAGCGAGGACACCGACGCCTTGATGCCCGCCAGCGGTGTGCGCAGGTCGTGCGAGACGGCGGCCAGCAGCGCGGTGCGGATCCGGTTGCCCTCGGCCAGCCGCCGGGCCTCGGCGGCCTGTTCGCTCAGCCGACGGCGTTCCAGCACCTCGGCCGCCTGGGCCGCGAAGGCGCCCAGCACCCGGCGGTCCCCCGCCGGGAGCACCCGGCCGGACAGCGCCAGCGCCAGCCGCTCGCCGACCGGGACGTCCACGTCGGCGTCCTCGGGGCGGCCCACCGGCGCGGGCCCGACCGACCCGGCACAGGTCCACGGGCCGAAGTCGTCCGCCCGCTCCAGCAGCGCCACCGACTCCATCTGGAAGGTCTCCTTGACCCGCTCCAGCAGGGCGGGCAGTGCCTTCTCGCCGCTCAGCACGCTGCCGGCGAGGAAGCTCAGGGTCTCCGCCTCGGCGCGGCTGCGGGCCGCCTCGGCCGTCCGGGAGGCGGCCAGGTCCACCACATAGGCCACCGCCAGCGCCACCGCCAGGAAGACCGCGATGGCGACGATGTTCTGCGGATCGGCGACGGTCAGGGTGTGCAGCGGCGGGGTGAAGTACCAGTTGATCAGCAGCGAGCCGACCACCGCCGACGCCAGCGCCGGGAACAGCCCGCCGGTCAGCGCGGCGGCCACGGTGAGGCCCAGGTAGAGCAGCATGTCGGTGCTGCCGGAGCGGGTGCCGCCGAGGATCCAGGTGAGCAGCAGCGGCCCGCCGACGCCCAGCACCCAGCCCACGGCGGTACGGGCCGCCCCCAGCCGGGCGATGCGCCGGATCGGGCGCACCCGGCCCCGGGCGACGTGCTCATGGGTGACGATGTGCACGTCCACGTCGCCCGACTCCCGGGCCACGGTCGCGCCGACCCCGGGGCCCAGTATCCACTGCCAGGCCTTGCGCCTGCTGCTGCCCAGCACGATCTGGGTGGCGTTGACGCCCCGGGCGAAGTCCAGCAGCGCCTCGGCGGCGTTGTCACCCAGGACCGAGTGGAAGCTGCCGCCGAGATCCTCGACCAGGGCCCGCTGCACCGTCAGCTCCTGCGGCGAGGCGCCGGTCAGCCCGTCGCTCTTGGCGACGTACACGGCCAGGATCTCGCTGCCGGAGCCCTTGGCCGCGATCCGCGCGGCCCGGCGGATCAGGGTCCGTCCCTCGGGGCCGCCGGTGAGGCCGACCACGATGCGCTCCCGGGCCTGCCAGGTGTCGCTGATCCGGTTCTCGGCCCGGTAGCGCTGCAGGTACTCGTCGACCCGGTCGGCGGTCCACAGCAGCGCCAGCTCCCGAAGCGCCGTCAGATTGCCCGGCCGGAAGTAGTTGGAGAGCGCCGCGTCGACCTTCTCGGGGGCGTAGACGTTGCCGTGCGCCAGCCGCCGCCGCAGGGCCTCGGGGGCCATGTCGACCAGCTCGATCTGCTCGGCCCTGCGGACCACCTCGTCCGGCACCGTCTCCTGCTGGCGCACCCCGGTGATGCCCGCGACGACGTCCGCCAGCGACTCCAGGTGCTGGATGTTGACGGTGGAGATGACATCGACGCCGGCCGAGAGCAGCTCCTGGACGTCCTGCCAGCGCTTGACGTTGCGCGAGCCGGGGACATTGGTGTGCGCCAGCTCGTCCACCAGGGCGACGGCGGGACGGCGGGCCAGTACGGCGTCCACGTCCATCTCGGTGAAGGCGGCCCCCCGGTACTCCATGGACCGGCGCGGCACCACCTCCAGACCGGCGATCAGCCCGGCGGTGTGCGAGCGTCCGTGGTCCTCGACGAAGCCGACCACCACGTCGGTGCCGCGGTCCCGGCGCCGGTGCGCCTCACCCAGCATGGCGCAGGTCTTGCCCACTCCGGGGGCGGCCCCCAGATAGATCCGCAGCCTGCCGCGCATACCTGTCCTCTGACGTCGTACTTCCCCGTTGAGCGTACGCGAGTCGCGCTCCCGTTCCGCTGCTCAGCGCCGCCCTGAAAGCTGCTTTAGCGACATCTTGACGAGTCCACCGGGGGCTGTTCCGGGTCACCGGCCGGTGCGAGGATCGGCAGGCAGAGGCCGCGCCACGACGGACGCGGCACCCGTCCGAGGCACCCGTCCGAGGAGAACGCAATGACGCAGCTCCACGACCTGACAGCGCTGGAACAGGGCGAGTTGATCGCGACCGGGAAGCTCTCCCCGGTCGAGCTCACCGACCACTACCTGGAGCGGATCGACCGGCTGAACGCATCCCTCGGCGCCTACATCACGGTCACCCCGGAGCTGGCCCGCAGCCAGGCGGCCGAGGCCGAGGCGGCGGTCAGGGACCGGGACGGCGCGCCGCTCTCCCCGCTGCACGGGGTCCCGGTCCCGGTCAAGGACCTCAACTTCGTGGCCGGGGTCCGGGCCACCCAGGGCTCGGCCGCCAGCGCGGAGCACATCCCGGCGGTCGACGACCACATCGTCACCAAGCTGCGCCAGGCCGGCACGGTGCTGCTCGGCAAGACCAACACCCCCGAGTTCGGGCTGCCCTGCTACACCGAGAACCAGGTCGCCCCGCCCGCGCGCACCCCCTGGGATCTGGAGTACTCGGCCGGCGGCTCCAGCGGCGGCGCGGGCGCCGCGGTGGCGGCCGGTCTCGCCCCGATCGCCCAGGGCAGCGACGGCGGCGGCTCCATCCGCATCCCCGCCTCGGTCTGCGGGCTGTTCGGGATCAAGCCCAGCCGGGGCCGGGTCAGCAGCGGCCCGACCCTGTACGACGTCAGCGGCCTCAGCGTCAACGGCCCGATCGCCCGCACCGTCGCGGACGCCGCCGCGCTGCTGGACGTGCTCGCCGGAACCATGCCCGGCGACTGCTGCAGCGCCCCTTCCCTCGCCCCCGGTGAGACCTTCGCCTCCTACGCGGCGCGCGAGCCCGCGAGCCTGCGGGTCGCCGTGCTCACCGCCCCGCCGGTCCCGGGGCTGACCGTCCATCAGGACTGCATCGACGCCACCGAGAGCGCCGCCGAACTGCTGGCCTCGCTGGGCCACCGAACCGAACCGCTGGAACTGCCCGCCGACGACACCCTGCGCCGGGTGTTCGAGCAGGTCTGGGCGGTGATGGCGACCCAGCAGCCGGTCGCCGACGAGTCGCTGCTGATGCCGCTGACCCGCCACCTGCGCGAGGAGGGCCGCAAGGTCTCCGGCCCGGACTTCGCCACCGCGCTCTACACCTTCCGCGCCGTCGGCGCCCTGGTCGCCGCCCTGCAGGAGGAGTACGACGTCATCCTCACCCCGACCCTGGCCAGGCCCCCGGCCCTGGTCGGCGCCCTGCGCGACGACGAGAACCCGGCCCACGAGTTCGACAACCTCACCGAGTTCACCCCGTTCACCCCGCTCTACAACGCCACCGGACAGCCCTCGGTCAGCCTCCCGCTGCACTGGAACGAGGCCGGCCTCCCCATCGGCGTCATGCTCGGCGGACGCTACGGCGACGAGGCCACCCTGATCTCGCTCTCGGCACAGCTGGAGCGGATGCGCCCGTGGGCCCACCGCAAGCCCGCGCTCTGGTAGCCCCGCGCTTCCGGATCGTGTCGCAGAAAAGCCACACGGCTGCAACATGCGTCCATTGACCCTCCCGAACAGCGTTGCGACGATGCGCGTATGACCTCCTCGACCTGTCCCGGCGGCCGCTAGCCGATCCGAACCCCCGCCGACCGAGGACTCCGCCGATGCCGCTCGCGCTGATCGCCACACCCGCGCCGCCGCCCGTGCCCGACCGACCCGACGGTGCGGCCGCCGTGCTCCGCGCCGCCCTGCGCCGCGGGCCCCTGGCCCGCACCACGATCAGCAGGGAGACCGGACTGAGCCCGGCGGCCGTCTCCCGGCACGCCGCCGATCTGATGGCCCTGGGCCTGGTGTACGAGCCCAGGGAGCAGCCCTCCGCGCCCCGCCCCGGGCGCCCCCGGATCCCGCTGGACATCGACACCGGGCGGCATCTCGCCGCCGGGGTGCACATCGCGATACCGCAGCTCACCTTCTCGCTCACCGATCTGCGCGGCCGGGTGGTCGCCCAGGAGCGCGCGCCCCGGCGGGCGACCCCGGCGGCGGTGCTCCAGGACGTCGCCGCGCTGCTGCCCGGCTTTCTGCGCAGGCACGCAGGCGGACGCTCGGTGCTCGGCCTCGGCGTGGTCACCGGCGGCTGGGTGGACCCGGAGTCCGGAGTGCTGGTCGAGAACTCCGCGCTGGGCTGGCGCGACGTACCGCTGCGGCAGACGCTGCTGTCCGCGACCCGGCTGCCGATCCATGTGGACAGCCACGCCCGCGCGCTGGCGCAGGCCGAACTCCTCTTCGGCGCCGGTCAGCAGGGAGATCTCGTGCACCTGTTCGTCGGCAATGTCGTCGACGCGGCCATCGCCGCCGGCGGAGTGCTGCTGCGAGGACGGCGCAACGGCGCGGGCGGCATCGCCCATCTGCCGGTGCCGGGCTCCACGACGCCCTGCCCCTGCGGCGGGACCGGATGCCTGCAGGCCACCGCCTCCGACCGGACCCTGGCCGAACGCGCGGTCGCCGAGGGGATCGTGCCGCGTCCCGAACTGACCCTGGTGCTGGCCGCGGCGCTGGCGGGTGACGCCCGTGCCCTGGACCTCTGCCGGGCCCGGCTGCGGCAGATCGCCCCGGCCGTGGCGCTGCTGCTGGACATGATCAGCCCGGACACCCTGGTGCTCACCGAGGCGGTCACCCTCTACCTTCCGGAGCTGCTCGGCGTGCTGCACGAGGAGGTGGCGGCCCGTACCCGGCAGCCGGTGGAGCAGCTGGTCCGCCCCAGCTCCTTCGGTCCCCAGGCACTCGCGGTCGCCGCCGGGACCCCGGTGCTGGCCGCCGTGCACCGGGATCCGCTGGCGCTGCGCACGGCGAGGTCGGCATGAGGCTCCGGGTTATTTCCAGCGCGTCAGAAACCGTTGTCGCCGCGGCGGCCGGGCCGCAGACTCGGGGTATGGACGCACAGCAGAAGGCGACGATCCGGGAGGCCGCAGGCCGGCACCCCGTGAACGCCTTCCGCCTGCACCACTTCGCCGGACTCGGCTGTTAACCCAGCGCTCCGCCGCTCACCGTGCCGCCCTCCCCGTGACCGATCCGGGGCCTGACGGCACGTCGTCTCCGCACACCCCCATCCGAACCGAGCACCGTGCACACCGCTGCACGCTGCCCCACGTCCCGGAGTGCTTCCGCATGCCTTCGAACGAGACCGCATCCAACCGCAGGCAACTGCACCTCAACCTCTTCCTGATGGGCGTCGGCCACCATGAGGCCGCCTGGCGCCACCCCCGCACCGACCCGGCCGACCTGTCCTCGCTGGCGCACTTCCAGCGGCTCGCCGCCACCGCGGAGGCCGCCGCCTTCGACTCGGTCTTCCTGGCCGACGGGGTCGAGGGACCGGATCCGGCCCGGGCCAACGCCTGGGTCAGCCACTTCGAGCCGTTCACCCTGCTCGCCGCGCTCGCCGTCAGCACCGAGCGGATCGGCCTGATCGGCACGGTCTCGACCGGCTTCACCGAGCCCTACAACCTGGCCCGGCAGTTCGCCAGCCTGGACCACCTCAGCAACGGCCGGGCCGGCTGGAACATCGTCACCTCGGCCGGAGACCGGGCCGCCCGCAACTTCAACCGCACCGCCAACCAGGACCATGCGGTCCGCTACCAGCGGGCGGACGAGTACCTGGAGGTGGTGCAGGCGCTGTGGGACAGCTGGGAGGACGACGCCCTGCTGCTGGACCGGGAGAACGGGCGGGTCACCGACCCGGCCAAGGTGCACGAGATCAACCACAGCGGCGAGCACTTCCAGGTGCTGGGACCGCTGAACATCCCGCGCGGGCCGCAGGGCCATCCGCTGCTGGTCCAGGCGGGCAGCTCGGAGAACGGCCGCGGCTTCGCGGCCCGGCACGCCGAAGCGGTGTTCACCGCGCAGCAGACCCTCGCCAAGGGCCAGGAGTTCTACGGCGACCTCAAGGCCCGCACCGCCGCCCTGGGCCGCGACCCGGCCGGCATCGTGGTGCTGCCCGGCATCGTGCCGGTGCTCGGCTCGACCGAGGCCGAGGCCAAGGCGCTGGACCAGGAGCTGGACGACCTGATCGACCCGGCCCGGGCCATCGGCACGCTGTCCACCCTGCTCGGCGTGGACCTCAGCGACCACCCCCTGGACGCCCCGCTGCCGCCGCTGCCGCCGGTCGCGGCCATCAACGGCGCCAAGAGCCGCTTCGAACTGGTCCGCGACCTGGCCGAACGGGACGGACTGACCCTGCGTCAACTCGTGGGCCGGCTGGGCGGCGGACGCGGGCACCAGGTGCTGGCGGGAACGCCGGAACAGATCGCCGACCACATCGAGGTGTGGTTCACCCATGGCGCGGCGGACGGCTTCAACATCATGCCGCCGATCCTCCCCGACGGCCTGGAGCTCTTCACCGAGCACGTCGTGCCGATCCTGCGCGAACGCGGGCTGTTCCGCACCGAGTACACCGGCCGGACCCTGCGCGAGCACTACGGGCTGCCGAGGCCCGCGAGCAAGTACACCTCCGTCGCCGTCTGACACCACCTCTCTGACACCACCTCAAGGAAGCTCCCATGCGCAAGAGAACCGCTCTCGTCCTGCCCGCCCTCGCGGCTCTGCTGCTCCCGCTGGCCACCGCGTGCGGTGGGGCGGCCTCGGCCAGTACCGACTCGGCGGCCAAGGCCGGCTCGGGCCAGGTCACCCTGCGCTTCGGCGACCAGGGCAAGACTCTGCTCACCCTGCTGAAGACCTCGGGCGAGCTGGACAGCCTCCCCAACTACACAGTGCAGTTCGACCAGTTCAACAGCGGCCCGTTGGTGAACCAGGCGCTGTCGGCCGGTGTCGTCGACGTCGGCATCATGGGCGACACCCCGGCGATCTTCGCCGCGGCGGCCAAGCTGCCGGTGGACGTGGTGGCCGCCAGCCACACCGTCGGCCCGGGCTACACCCTGCTGGCCAGGGCCGGCTCCGGCATCAAAACCCTGGCCGACCTCAAGGGCCGCAAGGTCGCCTACTCCAAGGGCACCGCCAACCAGGGCTTCCTGATCCAGGCCCTGGCCACGGTGAACCTCAAGCAGCAGGACGTCACCCCGGTCGACGTACCGCTGCAGAACGTCGGCAGCCTGCTGGAGTCGGGCACGGTCGACGCCGCCACCGTCGCCGCGCAGGACCTGGTCAACTACACCAGCGCGCACCCGGACGCGGTGAAGCTGATCACCGGCAGGCAGGTGTCCTCCGGCTACGCCTTCTACCTGGCCGCCCAGAAGGCCCTGGCCGATCCGGCCGAACGGACCGCGGTCAAGGACCTGGTGGGCCGGATCATCAAGGCCTACAGCTGGGCCAGGACGCACCCGGACCAGTGGATCGACGCCTACTACGTCAAGGTCAACAAGCAGACCCCGGCGATCGGGAAGCTGGTCTGGCAGAACTCGGGCGAGACCAGGTTCGCCGTGCTGGACCAGACCGTGGTCGACGCCCAGCAGCGGCAGGCAGACCTCTTCCTGGCCAACCAGCAGGTCCCCGGGAAGGTCGACGTGACCACCGAGTTCCCGTCGGACGTCGAGACGGAGTTCAGCGCCGTCGTCGCACCCAACCAGCAGTAGCAGCCTCCCCTTTCCTCTGAAGGGAACCACCATGACCGTGTCCGTCCGCACACTCACCGTCCGCCCCGTCGCGGGGCACATCGGCGCCGACGTCGACGGCGTCGACCTGGCCCTGCCCCTCTCCGAGACCGAGGTCCAGCAGGTCAAGGAGGCCCTGCAGCGCCACAGGGTGGTGTTCTTCCGCGGTCAGCGGCTCGACCACGCCGCGCAGATCGCCTTCGCCCGGCAGTTCGGCGAGCTGACCTACGCCCACCCGCACGACGACGCTCCGCCCGAGGACCACCCGGAGATCTTCACCATCGACCCCACCCGGTTCGAAGAGCGCTACGGCAAGGGCTTCCGCGAGGAGTACCGCAAGCGCCAGTACAGCTACTTCGACGGCTGGCACACCGACGTCACCGCCGCGGTGAACCCGCCGGCCGGATCGATCCTGCGGGCCGAGCGGGTGCCGGAGTTCGGCGGCGACACCACCTGGACCAACCTGGTCGCCGCCTACCAGGGCCTGTCCGCCCCGCTGCGCGCCTTCGTCGACACCCTGCGCGCCGAGCACCGCTACGGCGGCAGCAGCAAGGTCGCCGGGGACAGCGAGTATGCCAAGCGGATCAATGAGAACCTGCTGGTCGCGGTGCACCCGGTGGTCCGGGTGCACCCGGAGACCGGGGAGCGGGCGCTGTTCGTCAACCCGGGCTTCACCAGCCACATCGTGGATGTCAGCCCCGGCGAGAGCAAGCAGATCCTGGACCTGCTCTACGGCGAGATCACCCGGCCCGAGTACACCGTGCGCTTCCGCTGGGAGCCCGGCCACGTCGCCTTCTGGGACAACCGGGCCACCGCCCATCTCGCCCCGCGCGACCTGGAGCACCTGGAGGTGGAGCGCCGGCTGCACCGGGTCACCCTGATCGGCGACGTCCCGGTCGGCCCGGACGGGCGCAGCTCCGTGCTGGTCTCCGGGCGGCCGTTCACCGCCGACCACCGCGTGGTCACCGCCGCCTGACCGGCCGTCACCCCTTCTGTCACCTGATCTGTCACCTGATCTGTCAGCCGCAACGGAACCCGTAGTCCTAGGAGAGGGACCAGCCATGGCGACCACCGTCACCGCACCACCCGTACCGGAGAGCCCGCCGGACTCGCCGGTGCTGATCGACGCCGCGACGCTGAGCCGTCCGAACCGCACCTGGGTGCCGCTGCCGCGCTGGCTGCGGCGGCTGGCCGGTCCCGCCCTGGTCGTCGCCGTCTGGCAGTTGCTGGGAGCGACCGGCAACATCAACCCGCGGGTGCTGGCCACACCGGCCCAGGTCGCCCAGGCGGCCTGGGACCTGGCCAAGGACGGCGAGCTGGAGAGCAATCTGCTGGCCTCGCTGCAACGGGTCGGGACCGGGCTGCTGATCGGGGTCGGCCTGGGGGTCCTGCTCGCGGTGCTGGCCGGGTTGTTCCGGCTGGGCGAGGAGCTGATCGACTCCACCATGCAGGTGGTACGGGCCCTGCCGGTGCTGGGGCTGCTGCCACTGGTGATCATCTGGTTCGGCGTGGGCGAGGAACCCAAGATCGCCCTGGTGGCCTTCGCCGCGGCCTGCCCGGTCTACATCAACACCTACGCCGGCATCCGCGGTGTCGAGTACCGGCTGGTCGAGGCCGGACGGGTGGTCGGGCTCAACCGGCTCGGGCTGATCCGCCACGTCATCCTGCCCGGAGCCGTGCCCGGCTTCCTGGTCGGCCTGCGGTTCGCGCTGACCAGCGCCTGGCTGGTGATCATCGTCGCCGAGCAGCTCAACGCGACCAGCGGCATCGGCTATCTGATGAACCAGGCCCAGGCCTGGTACCGCACCGACATCATCGTCCTCGGACTGCTGATCTACGGCGTGCTCGGCCTGCTCGCCGACTCGCTCGTCCGCCTGCTGGAGCGGCGCCTGCTGGTCTGGCGCCGCGGATTCAACGGAGCCTGACCACCATGACGACAGCAACCACCACCGAGGCCCCCCTGGCCGTCCGCGCCACCGGGGTGCACCGCTCCTTCGACGGCCGCGAGGTGCTGGCCAGGGTCGACCTGACGCTGCACCAGGGCGAGTTCCTCGCGCTGCTGGGCCGCAGCGGCTCGGGCAAGAGCACGCTGCTGCGGGCGATGGCCGGGCTCGACCCCGACTTCACCGGCGAGCTGCTGGTGCCCGAGCGCAGGTCGGTGGTGTTCCAGGACCACCGGCTGCAGCCCTGGAAGCGGGTGCTCGACAATGTCGTACTGGGGCTGCCGCGGGCCGGTGCGAGGGAGGCCGGCCTCAGTGCACTGGCCGAGGTCGGCCTGACCGAACGGGCCCGGGACTGGCCGATCACGCTCTCCGGCGGGGAGGCCCAGCGGGCGGCGCTGGCGCGGGCGCTGGTACGGGACCCGGCACTGCTGCTGCTGGACGAGCCGTTCGGGGCGCTGGACGCGCTGACGCGACTGAAGATGCATGCGCTGCTGCGGGAGCTGTGCCGGAAGCACCGACCGGCGGTGTTGCTGGTCACGCATGACGTGGACGAGGCGATTGCGTTGGCGGATCGGGTGATTGTGCTGACTGACGGGCAGCTTGGGCCTTCCCACGGTGTGGGGGAAGCGGAGTTGCGGAGGGTGCTGCTGACTGAGTTGGGGGTGGTGGAGGGGGTTTGACGGAGGGTGCGGGGGGCTGCGTGGCTGGTCGCGCAGTTCCTCGCGCCCCTGTGGGGCTACTCGCCGGTGGTTATCCGACCGTCTTTCAGGTCCAGGACTCGGTCTGCCAGTTCCATGAGCTGGGGGTCGTGGGTGGCTACCAGGGCGGTTACGCCCTCGCTGTGGACCACGGCGCGGAGCAGGTGCATGATGGCGCGGCCGGTGTCGGAGTCCAGCTGGCCGGTGGGCTCGTCGGCGAACAGCACCAGGGGCCGGTTGGCGTTGGCGACCGCGATGGCGACCCGCTGCTGCTCGCCGCCGGACAGCTCGCCCGGGCCGCGGTCGGCGCAGTGGCCGATCCCCATCAGGTCCAGCAGTTCCGCGGCGCGGGCCCGGCGCTGGGACCGCTTCACCCCGGCGTAGGTCATCGGCAGCATGACGTTCTCGGCCGCGGTCAGGTAGGGCAGCAGATTGCGGGAGGTCTGCTGCCAGACGAAGCCGACCGTGCCGCGCCGGTAGGCGAGCCGGTCGCGGCGCTTCATGGTGAGCAGGTCGTGCCCGGCGACCTCGGCGGACCCCGCGGTGGGGACGTCCTGGCCGGAGAGGATGCCGAGCAGGGTGGACTTGCCGGAACCGGAGGCGCCGATCACCGCGACCATCTCGCCCCGCGCCACGGCCAGGTCCAGGCCCTGCAGCGCCTGCACCTCGACGCCCTCGGTGCGGTAGATCCGGACCAGGTTCTCGCAGACGATCAGACCCTCGTCCCGCTTGACGCTCACTCCGCTCCCGCCCCGAACGACTCATGGATCAGAAAGCCGACAGGCCCCCGCGAAGGGGGCCTGTCGGCGCTGCCGTGTGCGTCAGCGGACCTCGGTGATCTCCGGGCCGCGGTCGAAGGGGTTCATCGGGTCGCCGCTGAAGCGGTTGGCCGGGGCCGACTGCTGCTGCGGCATCCCGTCCGCCACCATCTGGGCGTCCTCGGGGAGCTTGAGCACGATCGGGTCACGCGGCGCCATCGGGGTCTCCCCGCGGACCACCACGGTCTCCCGGAACACCTGCTCCAGCACACCGGCCGACTCCGGCTGCACCGCCGCCTGGCCGGAGATCACACCGCGCAGGAACCAGCGCGGCCCGTCGCAGCCGACGAAGCGGACCAGCTGCACCCCCTGGGTGCCGTCCGGGAGCTGCACCGGGACCTGGGCCCGCAGGCCCCAGCCCAGCGGGCCCTCGTCCTCGTCCACGACACCGCCCTGCTGGGTGATGCCGGACGCGATCTCCTGGCGGACCTCGCCCCAGATCCCCTCGGACCTGGGCGCAGCGAAGGCCTGCAGCTGGATGGCACTGCTGCCGAGGACCAGGGTCGCCGCGACGATCGAGTCGCCGGCCACCTCCACCCTCAGCTCCATGCCGTCGACCCCGGGGACCAGCAGGCCGCCCAGGTCGACACGGCCCTCGGCCGCGTCATCCACCTCGGTGGAGTCCCAGGGGCCGTCGGGACGCGGCGCGGGCGGCAGACCCACCCGGGCGTCCTCGGCGTCGTCCTCCTCCATGGAGTCCACACCTGCGACGTCCTCGCTGTCCTCGAAGGCCGCTTCGCCCTCGATCTGATCGACAGCGTCCTCGCTCTTGGCGCGACGACGGAACACGGTCACTGTCCTTCCCGGTCGGGTACCGAAGAGATTTCCTGCCCGGCCGCGGGAATGCTAACCGCGGCATGGCCGCCCGTCGACCCGAAGCCACCGATGGCACGTGCCGATCCCGGCAGTTCCGCCACCTCGTGGAAGCGGACCTTCTCGACCCGCTGGACGACCAGCTGGGCGATCCGGTCCCCGCGGTGGAAGACCACCCGCTCGCGCGGGTCGAGATTGACGACGATCACCTTGATCTCACCACGGTACCCGGCATCGACAGTTCCCGGGGCATTCACCAGCGCCAGACCGCAGCGGGCCGCCAGACCCGAGCGCGGATGCACGAAGGCCGCATATCCGTCCGGAAGTGCGATAGCGACCCCGGTGGGCAGCACCGCCCGCTCCCCGGGGGCCAGCTCGGCGTCGACCGTGGTCCGCAGGTCGGCCCCGGCGTCGCCCGGATGGGCGTACGAGGGGGCGGGCAGCTCCGGGTCCAGCAGGCGCAGCAGGACGTCTACAGGGGGGTGGGTCATGGCTAAGGATTCACCTCGAAGGCACGGGCGCGCTTGAAGACATCGGGGTTGTCCATGACTGCCTTGATGTCCTCGGGGCGGCCATGGTTGACGAAGTGGTCCAGTTCGACCTGGACGAACAGGGCTCGCGCGGATATCGCCAGCGGTCCTTCGGGGCCGTCGAGCCGTCCCTCGGCGCGGCAGTAGATCTTGCGCCGGACGACCGCGTCGACCCAGGCGTGGATGGACAGGGTGGCGCCGACCGGCACCGGGCGGACGAAGTCGGTCTCCAGCCTGGCCGTCACCGAGGCGGTGTGCAGCAGCCAGTTGAGCGTCCCCAGCGCCTCGTCCATCGCGGTCACCAGGACCCCGCCGTGGGCCAGCCCGGGGCCGCCCTGGTGCCCTGCGGCGACGGTGAACTCGGCCAGGACCTCGACGCCCTCGCCGGCCCTGGCGGCCAGGTGCAGTCCGTGCGGCTGCCGCGGGCCGCAGCCGAAGCAGTGCTCGTAGTGCGGGTCGATCAGCACGCCGGGCGCGGGCGCCTCGGGGTGCCTGACCGGGGCCCCGGCGCCGGGTGGTGGCGTCAGGGAGGGACGGGAGGTGTGCTGGCTCACTCTCGCGACCCTACAGAACAACCCCGGTGGAACGGGAACCGAGGCCCTGTGCAAGATCGCCTGCGGCCGCGGCCCACAATGGAGCCATGTACGACGAACGCCTCACGGCTCCGCTCTCCCTGTGGCTGTTCCCCGCGGGCAGCGGCATCTCCTTCGGGCTGGTCTTCTACCTCTTCGGCATCGTGCCCGGACTGCTCGGCCTGGTCGCGGGGACGGCCGCGGCCGCCGTGCTGCTGAGCTCCTACGGCTCGGCGCGGATCCGGGTGGTGCAGGGGCTGCTGGTGGCCGGCGACGCGCGGATCCCGGTGGAGGCACTGGGGACGGCCCATCCGCTGGACCGCGCGGAGGCCCTGGCCTGGCGCACCCGCAAGGCCAACGCCCGCGCGTTCATGCTGCTGCGCTCCTACATCCCGACGGCACTGCGGGTGGAGGTCACCGACCCGCAGGACCCGACCCCCTACCTCTACCTGTCGACCCGCGACCCCGAAGGGCTGGCCGCCGCCCTGGACTCGGCCAAGCAGGAGGCCCTGAAGGCGGCCTGACGGACCGACAGCCGACGGAGGCTCAGTACGGGGGTTCAGTCGTACGGGGGTTCAGTCCTTCGGGTCCTCCGGCCGGGCGAGCGCCGCCTCCCAGTAGCCGCTCTCGACCGGCGGGCGCCCGCGCAGGTCCTTGCGGATCTCCAGGGCGAGCTTGGCGGTGTCCCTTCGGTTCAGGGTCGCCCCCGCCAGCGCCCCCACCATCAGCGGCGCCACCGAAGGCAGCTTGCGCAGCCCGGTGCGGGTGAGCCGCTTGCGCAGCTGTCGGCGCAGCTCGGCGCCGGTTCCCAGGGCCACCAGGCTGCCCGGCTTGGACAGGTCGAGCCCGCGCCGCTGGGACCAGACGGCCAGATAGGCGCCGGCCCGCTGGGAGGCGGTGCCGCTCGGCGGCTGCCCGTAGACCTGGTAGAGCTCGGCGATCATCTTGACCTCGACGGCGGCCACGGCGAGCAGCTCGGTGGCGATCTCCACCGCCATCGCGGGCGGCACCGGGAGCATGGCCACGGCGCCGACGCCGGCGCCCACGGAGGCGGAGGCTTTCACGGCCCCGGAGGCGATGCTGTCGGCGAGGTCCTCGGCGTTTCGCGCGTCCGGGTGCTGGGCGCGCAGTGTGGCGAGGTCACGTACGGGGATTCGGGGTGCGGCGTCGACCAGCCGGTCCACCAGGTGCAGCGCACCGCTCCTGGTACCGGACCCGACCAGGGAGCTGCCCTTGGTCCAGCCGGCGGTCAGGGTGCCCTTGAGGGAGTCCGCGAGCGAGGCCATGCGTCGGCCCCGCTCGCCCTGGGGGACGACCGCCGCGGGGGCGGATCCGTCCCACATCTCCAGCTCGGCGGCGATCCGGACGAGATCGTCCTCGCTGTCGTCGCCGCCGACCGCCGGGGTTGACGCGTCCCCGGCGGTTCGATCGGAACTGCTGCCGTTGATGCTCGGCTTGGTGCTGTTTCGCTGTCGGAACGGCCTCATGAAGACCTCCCTACCCCAAAACGCGTCAGGCCGCGCAGTCCCGGCAGATGGGATTGCCGTTCTTCTCGCTCGCCAGCTGGCTGCGGTGGTGCACCAGGAAGCAGCTCATGCAGGTGAACTCGTCGGCCTGACGGGGCAGCACCCGGACGGAGAGCTCCTCGTTGCTGAGGTCCGCGCCGGGCAGCTCGAGACCTTCGGCCGCTTCGAACTCGTCGACGTCGACCGAGCTGGTCGACTTCTCGTTCCTGCGGGCCTTCAGTTCCTCGATGCTGTCCTCGTTGAGGTCGTCATCGGTCTTGCGTGGGGTGTCGTAGTCAGTTGCCATGGTGTCGCGGGCCCCCTTTGGGTGTCTGCGGGTATCTCCAGCGCAGGTAACGCGCGGGAAGCCGGACTTGTGCCCGACCCGAGGGCGAGATTTTGCCTTACTTCAAGGCCCGTTACTCAATCGACACCCGACTCGCCCCCCAAAGAGGTGATCCGAGGGGTGTTCGCGCATACCGGACGACCGGGCCTGCATGCCGTCCCATTGAGCACTTACCGTGATCATGACCAGCGGAAACCTTGGCGGAGCAGCGGACTCGCGCACACGCTGCGTCACCGGAACCGGATCCGTGACGGAGAGCGATCGGCCGGAACCCGTCGCCGAATGGCTTGAATTGTGATGTTCATCACAGTTCTGAAAAGTCCGGACTTACCCGTAAAACCCACCCCGTCGAAGGGCCCGTCTCCCGCCGCCCGGCGGTGCTAGCCGCGCTTCTCCGCGGCGGCGGCGCGACGGGCCAGCAGGGCCGCGCGGCGCTCGTCGAAGCGGCTGGCCATGCCGTCCAGGCCGTCCAGGTAGATCCCCAGCTCCTGCTGGGCCGTCTGGCCCTCGGGGCCCAGCCCGGAGACCTCCATGACCTTGAGGTGGCGCAGCACCGGCTGCAGCACGTCGTCGTGGTGGATCCGCAGGTTGTAGATCCCGCCGATGGCCATCTGCGCGGCCGCCCGCTCGAAGCCGGGCATCCCGTGGCCGGGCATCCGGAAGCCGGTCACCACGTCGGCGACGGCCCGCATGGCCTGGTCCGGGGCGATCTCCAGGGCGGCCTTCAGCAGGTTGCGGTAGAAGACCATGTGCAGGTTCTCGTCCGTGGCGATCCGGGCCAGCATCCGGTCGCAGACCGGGTCGCCGGAGTTGTGGCCGGTGTTGCGGTGCGAGATCCGGGTGGCCAGCTCCTGGAAGGCGACATAGGCCACCGAGTGCAGCATCGAGTGGTTGTTGTCGGACTCGAAGCCCTCGGCCATGTGCGTCATCCGGGCCCGCTCCAGCGCCACCGGGTCGACCGCGCGGGTGGTGAGCAGGTAGTCGCGCATCACGATGGCGTGCCGACCCTCCTCGGCCGTCCACTGGTGCACCCAGGTGCCCCAGGCGCCGTCACGGCCGAACATGGTGGCGATCTCATGGTGGTAGCTGGGCAGGTTGTCCTCGGTGAGCAGGTTGACCACCAGCGAGATCCGGCCGATCTCGGTGACCGGCGACTGGTCCACGGCCCAGGCCTCGCCGCCCATGATCCCGTCGAAGTCGCGGCCCAGGCTCCACGGCACGTACTCGTGCGGCATCCACTCCTTGGCGACGCCGAGGTGGCGGTTGAGCTCGCGCTCGACCACCTCCTCCAGGGCGTGGAGCAGCTGGGCGTCGCTCCACGTGGCGGAGCCGGCGGGGCGGGTGGGGGCGATGGTCACGGCATCCAACTCTCGGTACGGCATACACCTACGCCTCCGTAGGTTACGCCACCGTAGGTTGAGTTGGCGCCCGATGGCAAGGGGGGTCCGCGAGGTGTGAGCCGCGTAAGGAAAAGCCCCGCCGACCTGGAGAAAGATCGGCGGGACCGGGCGTACGGCCCGCTGCGGCCCTGGCGGCGGCGTCAGCTCCCGGGGATGCGAACCCGCATCAGCAGGCCGCCATCGGGGCGCGCAGACGCCTCGATGGTGCCTCCGTGGGCGCGGACCACCGAGCGGACGATGCTGAGGCCCAGACCCACACCCTTGTCGCTGCGGGTCCGTTCCTTGCCCTTCACCCGCCGGAACGGCTCGAAGATGTGCTCCAGCTCATATCCGGGGACCACCGGACCGGTGTTGGTGACCACGATCTCGCCGGCCCCCTCGGAGGTGCCCACCGACACCTCGACCCAGCCGTCCTCCGGCCGGTTGTAGCGCACCGCGTTCTGGATCAGGTTGAGCACGATCCGCTCCAGCAGCACCCCGTTGCCCGGCACCACCACCGGCTCCACGACGCTGGTCAGCCGTACTCCGCGGGTCTTGGCCTCGGCCCTGGTCTGCTCCAGCGCCTGCCGGGCCACCTCGGCCAGGTCCACCGGACGGCGCTCGATCAGCTCGTTGTCACTGCGGGCCAGCAGCAACAGCCCCTCGACCAGCTGCTCGCTGCGCTCGTTGGTGGCGAGCAGGGTCTTGCCGAGCTGCTGCAGGTCGGGTGAGGCCTGCGGGTCGGAGAGCTGGACCTCCAGCAGGGTGCGGTTGATCGCCAGCGGGGTGCGCAGCTCGTGCGAGGCGTTGGCGACGAACTTGCGCTGCGACTCGAACGAGCGGTCGAGGCGCTCCAGCATCTCGTCGAAGGTGTCCGCGAGCTCCTTGAGCTCGTCGTCCGGGCCGTCCAGCTCGATCCTGCGGTGCATGTCCGAACTGGCGACCTGGCGGGCGGTCCGGGTGATCCGGCCGAGCGGGCGCAGCACCCGGCCCGCCATGGCGTAGCCGAAGACCACGGCCAGGATCAGCAGCGCTATCAGGGCGCTTATCGACTTGAGGATCAGGGTGTGCAGCGCGCTGCTCGTGTGCTGGTGCTGGTAGGCGGCTATGTAGGGACCCAGCCGGTCGCCGGAGATGCTGCTCCCGTCCGGAAGCGTCACTGTGACGCCCTGACCCGTGGTGATCGTGGGGATCTGGGTGGCCATGCTGAACGCCTGGTCGACGAACAGGTACATCACCAGCACCAGGACCAGCCCCGCCAGCAGGAACATCCCGCCGTAGAACATGGTCAGCCGGATCCGCAGGGTGGGGCGGAACGGCAGCAGCGAGGGCTCCGGCTCCAGGGCGGGCCAGCGGGCCGGGACTCCCGGCGGGGGCGGAGCCGGGGTGGCGGCAGGGGTGGGGGCGGGCTCGGTCATGGCTCAGATCCGGTAGCCGGAACCGGGCACGGTGATGATCACCGCGGGCTCGCCGAGCTTGCGGCGCAGCGTCATCACGGTGACCCGGACCACGTTGGTGAACGGGTCGGTGTGCTCGTCCCAGGCCTTCTCCAGCAGCTGTTCGGCCGAGACGACGGCGCCGTTGGAACGCATCAGCACCTCCAGCACCGCGAACTCCTTGGGCGCCAGGGCCACCGGCTTGCCGTCCCTGAGCACCTCGCGACGGCCCGGGTCGAGGCTGATCCCCTCCCGCTCCAGGATCGGCGGCAGCGGGGTGGTGGCGCGCCGGCCCAGGGCGCGTACCCGGGCGACGAGTTCACTGAAGGCGAACGGCTTGGGCAGGTAGTCGTCCGCGCCCAGCTCCAGTCCCTCGACCCGGTCGCTGATGTCGCCGGCGGCGGTCAGCATCAGCACCCGGGTCGGCTGACCCTCCTCGACGATCTTCCTGAGCACGTCGTCGCCGTGCACCAGCGGCAGGTCGCGGTCGAGAACGACCACGTCGTAGTCGTTCACCGCAACCCGGTCCAGGGCCGCCTGGCCGTCGTAGACCACGTCCACGGCCATGGCCTCCCGCCGGAGGCCGGTGGCGACGGCATCGGCGAGCAACTGCTCGTCCTCGACCACAAGAACCCGCAACGCAGTGGTCCCTTCAAAGAGCACATCCGTGCGACGCCCCTGCTGGGGCACCGCTCACAACGCTCCATCCTGCCTGCTGCGGCGGTAAAGCAGCGGTAAGCGGGCCCTGAACCGGACCGGCGGACCCCCTCGCGGAGGAATGCACAGGAATCGGAGCCACCCGCTCCAGGGGTGGCAGAGCACCCGGGAAGATCGCCGAAAAAGGCCGGTAATTGCCAGGATCGGCGAGGTTTCCCGGAGTTCGGGCGGGGGGAGGACGGTCTGTACACCCGCGATCACGCTCGCACCGCAACGCGAGCTCGCACCCGCCCGTCCGTGCGACCTTCCGCACCGGGCTTCGCCCGGGGTCGCCCGAACAAGAGCAAGGGGGTCTTGCCTCATGGACGCCTTCACCGCCGGCATCCTTCAGCGCATAAGGAACGCCGAGATGGACCTGCACCTCGCCCAGGAGTCGGGGGACGACTTCCTGGCCGAGGTCGAGCAGTCCGAACTCGACGACCTGCACCGGCTCGCCGCGGAGCACGGCATCTCGGTGTCGCGGCCCGAAGCGCACGCCGCCTGACGCTGCGCTCTGCCCTCCCACCCGCCCACCACCCACCCTCGCCCCTAGACCTCAGCGACGCCCCGGACAGCAGCACCAGTCCGGGGCGTTTTGGTGTTCTAACGGGTGCGGCACCTGCATGGTTGGTCGCGCAGTTCCTCGCGCCCCTGGGGGCTGCAACTGACTCTCAGCGGTTCAGTTGCAGCCCCCCAGGGGCGCGAGGAACTGCGCGACAAGCCATGCACTAGTCGTGCCAGGCGCCGAGTTCCTCCAACAGCTGCTGCAACGGCTCGAAGAGGCCGAACGGGGCCGCCACGGTGAGCTCCGTGGAGGCGGGATCGCCCGGACGGCCGCCGGTCAGCGCGCCCGCCTCGGTGGCGATCAGCACCCCCGCCGCATGGTCCCAGGGGTTGAGGCCGCGCTCGAAGTAGCCGTCCAGCCGGCCCGCAGCGACGTCGCACAGGTCGATCGCCGCGGAGCCGGCCCGCCGGATGTCACGCAGCCTCGGCACCAGCTCGCGAACCACGTCGGCCTGCCGGACCCGCCGCTCGCGCAGATAGCCGAAGCCGGTGCCGACCAGCGCCTGACCCATCTCCGGGGCCTTGCCGCAGTGCAGTTGACGGCCGTTCAGAAAGGCTCCGGCGCCCTGGACCGCCTGCACGGTCTCGCGGCGCGGCGGCACCTCGACCACGCCGACCAGGGTCTGTCCGTCCAGTTCGGCGGCGATGCTCACCGACCAGGCGGGGAGGCCGTAGAGGTAGTTCACCGTCCCGTCCAGCGGGTCGATCACCCAGCGGACGCCGGTGCTGCCGGCCCGGGAGGCGCCCTCCTCGCCGAGCAGGCCGTCCTCGGGGCGGCGGGCCGTGATCAGCTCGGTGATCAGCTTCTCGGCGGCGAGGTCCATCTCGGTGACGACGTCGACCGAGCTGGACTTGGTGGCGGCAACGCCCAGGTCGTCCGGGCGGCCGTCGCGCAGCAGGGCCCCGGCCCGGCTCGCGGCCTCCAGAGCGAGGTCGAGCAGTTCTGCCTTGAGGTCCTTGAGGTCCTTGAGGTCATCCATGGTCAGTCAGTCCTTCCAGTCGGCACCGGCCGCAGCCGGAAGGGCATTGCGGAACGCCGGGCAGCAGTCCGCAGGGCATACGTCATGGCTCGCGCCCAGCGCGCCGAGTGCGCAGCGCGCCGGGCGCTCACCGCGCGCGCTCGCGGCGCGTTCCAGCACGAGGTCGCGCACGGCGGCGGCGAAGCGGGGGTCGGCACCGACCGTACGGGCCCGGGAGACCGGCAGCCCGAGCTCGGCGGCCTTCTCGGCGGCCTGGGTGTCGAGGTCGTAGACGACCTCCATGTGGTCCGAGACGAAGCCGATCGGCACCAGTACCGCGGCGGGGGCGCCGGCGCCGTGCAGCGCCTCCAGGTGGTCGCAGACGTCCGGCTCCAGCCAGGGGGTCTGCGGGGAGCCGCTGCGGCTCTGGTAGACCAGCTCCCACTCCCGCTCGGCCACCCCGGTCTCCTTGGCCACCGCCTCGGCCACCAGCCGGGCCGTCTCCAGATGTTGAGCGACGTACGCCCCGCCGGGAGTTCCCCGCGCCGGATCGTCCGGGGCGCCCGAGGTGTCCGCCAGCGCGTTGGGGATCGAGTGGGTGGTGAACGCCAGCCGCGCGCCGTCGCGCACGCCCTCCGGGAGCTCCGCCAGCGCGGCCAGGGTGTTGTCGATCATCGGCTGGACGAAGCCCGGGTGGTTGTAGAAGGTGCGCAGCTTGTCCAGCCGCAGTTCGGCCGCGCCCGGCGCGCCCTCCTCGCGCAGCTGCGTCAGCGCCGCGGCCAGGTTCTCCCGGTACTGGCGGCAGCCCGAGTAGTTGGCGTAGGCGCTGGTCGCCAGCACCAGCACCCGGCGCCGGCCGTCCGCGGCCAGCTCGCGCAGGGTGTCCACCAGGTAGGGGGACCAGTTCCGGTTGCCCCAGTAGACGGGCAGGTCGAGCCCCTGGTCGGCCAGGTCGGTGCGCAGCGCCTGCAGCAGTTCGCGATTCTGCGCGTTGATCGGGCTGACCCCGCCGAAGAGGAAGTAGTGCTGCCCGACCTCCGCGAGCCGCTCGCGCGGGATGCCGCGGCCCCGGGTCACGTTCTCCAGGAACGGCACCACGTCCTCGGGGCCTTCAGGACCCCCGAAGGAGAGCAGCAACAGGGCGTCATAAGGACTGGTACGCGCATCGGACATGGGTCCGATCCTGCCACTAGAGGGTCGGTGGTTATTCGATTGACCACCCCCGTAAGCTGTGTAAGGTCGCCATAACCCTTACCGGGTCTTCGGAAAGTTGAGCACCGTGCTGTCCACCTACCGCCGGATCTTCGACGCCCCCGGGAGCCTGGCCTTCTCCGCCGCAGGCTTCGTCTCCCGGATGCCGCTGTCGATGACCGGCATCGGCATCGTCACCATGCTCTCCAGCCTGCGCGGTGACTACGGTCTGGCCGGTGCGGTCTCGGCGACGCTGGCGCTGTCGGCCGCGGCGCTCGGACCGCAGGTGTCGCGGCTGGTGGACCGGTACGGACAGGCCCGGGTGATCCTCCCGGCCACCGGGGTCACCCTCGCCGCGATGGGGGTGCTGCTGCTCTGCGCCCGCTTCGACGCACCGGCCTGGACCCTGTTCGCGGCGGCCGTCCCGGCCGGCTGCATGCCGAGCATGGGCTCGCTGGTCCGGGCCCGCTGGGCGCTGCTCTACCGGGGCTCGCCGAATCTGCACACGGCCTACGCCTTCGAGTCGGTGGTCGACGAGATCGTCTTCATCATCGGCCCGATCCTCTCGGTCGGGCTCTGCACGGCGGTCTTCCCCGAGGCCGGCCCGCTGGTCGCGACGGTGCTGCTGGCGACCGGCGTGCTGCTGTTCTCGGTCCAGCGCGGGACCGAGCCGCCGCTGCACCCGGTCTCCGTCCAGCGGTCCGGCTCGGCGCTGCGCACCCCGGGGCTGTGGGTGCTGGTGCTGACCTTCGTCGGAGTGGGAACGATCTTCGGCTCGGTGGACGTGGTCACCGTGGCCTTCGCCGACCATCTGCACCACAAGGCGCTCTCCAGCGTGGTGCTGTCGGTCTACGCCCTCGGCTCCTGCCTGGCCGGCGTGGTCTTCGGCGCGCTGAAGCTGCACGGGCCCTTGTCCAGGAGGTTCCTGCTGGGGATCCTCACCATGGCGGTGAGT
This sequence comes from Streptacidiphilus sp. EB103A, assembly GCF_041261405.1. Classification (NCBI taxonomy): domain Bacteria; kingdom Bacillati; phylum Actinomycetota; class Actinomycetes; order Kitasatosporales; family Streptomycetaceae; genus Streptacidiphilus; species Streptacidiphilus sp. EB103A. The sequence goes on from NZ_JBGCAQ010000008.1 coordinate 317,831, forward strand.
ATGCTGCCCCTCCTATTCGTGAAGAACCTCGTGGCCCTGGCGGCGGCACTGTTCGTCGCCGGGCTGTCCATCTCCCCCACCATGGTCACCACCATGGGGCTGGTGGAACGGATCGTCCCCGCCTCCAAGCTCACCGAGGGGATGACCTGGACCACCACGGGCCTCGCCGTCGGCGTCGCGCTCGGCTCCTCGGCGGCCGGGTGGGTGGTGGACGGCGCGGGCGCGGCAGCCGGTTACTGGGTGACCGTCACCGCCGGCGGCATCGCCGCCGCCACGGCGTTCCTCGGGTCACGCCGGCTCAGATCGGCACCGGAACAGCAGGAGCTCGCACATGTCGACGACCAGCGGCAGCACCAACCCGGGTAGCCCGGCCGCCACCAGCGCTGCCCCGGCGCCCTGGCGCAACTGGGCCGGCAACCAGACCGCGCAGCCGAGCCGCACGGTCGCCCCCGCCTCGGTGGAGGAACTGGCCGCCGCCGTACGCGGCGCGGCGGAGGACGGACTACCGGTGAAGGCCGTCGGCAGCGCCCACTCCTTCACCGCCATAGCCGCCACCGACGGCGTCCTGGTCCGCCCGGAGAGGCTGACCGCGATCAGGGAGATCGACCACAAGGGCGGCACCGTCACCGTCGAGTCGGGCCTGCCGCTGGAGAAGCTCAACCTCCTGCTGGAGCACGCCGGCCTCGCCCTGACCAACATGGGCGACATCATGGTGCAGACCGTCGCCGGGGCCACCAGCACCGGCACCCACGGCACCGGGCGCGCCTCCGGCTCGCTGGCGGCCCAGATCAAGGCGCTGGAGATCGTCCTCGCCGACGGGACGGTGACCCGGTGCTCCCCCACCGAGAACCCGGAGCTGTTCTCGGGCGCCCGGCTCGGGCTGGGCGCGCTGGGCGTGGTCAGCGCCATCACCTTCGGGGTGGAGCCGGCGTTCCGGCTCACCGCCTTCGAGCAGCCGATGTCCTTCGACGAGGTCACCGGGCGCTTCGACGAGCTGGTGGCCGAGAACGAGCACTTCGAGTTCTACTGGTTCCCGCACACCGAGGGCTGCTCCACCAAGCGCAACAACCGCAGCGAGGGGCCCGCGGCACCGCTGTCGCCGTTCAGGAAGTGGCTGGACGACGAGTTCGTCTCCAACACCGTCTGGGAGGGCGCCTGCCGGGTCGGCCGACGCTTCCCCGGCACCATCCCGGGCATCGCGAAGATCGCCAGCAAGGCCTGGTCCGAGCGCACCTACACGGACGTCTCCTACAAGGTGTTCACCAGCCCGCGCCGGGTGCGCTTCGTGGAGATGGAGTACGCGGTGCCGCGCGAGGCCGCGACGACCGTGCTGCGCGAGCTGAAGGCGCTGGTCGACCGCTCGGGCTGGAGGATCAGCTTCCCGGTCGAGGTGCGGGTCGCCCCCGCCGACGACCTGTGGATGTCGACGGCGAACGGCCGCGACACCGCGTACATCGCGGTCCACCTCTACCGCGGGACGGTCGACCCCGGGTACTTCACCGAGGTCGAGAAGATCATGACGACACACCAGGGGCGCCCGCACTGGGGCAAGCTGCACACCCGCGACGCCGAGTACCTGGCCGGGGTGTACCCGCACTTCACCGAGTTCACCGCGCTGCGGGACAAGGTCGACCCCGAGCGCCGCTTCGGCAACGACTACCTGCGCCGGGTGCTCGGCGCCTGAGGGCTACGGCGTCGCGGTGGAGGACGCCGTGGCGCCGGAGCCGGCCGCCGGGGCGGCGGTACCGCTGGTACCTGCCGACGGCGTGGCCGAGGCAGAGGGGGCGGTGCTCGCACTCGCCGAGGCCGACGGGCTCGGCGTGCCGGCGGCAGCGGAGCTGCTGGGGGTGCTGCTGGGCGCGGCGGAGGAGCCTGCAGATCCGGTACTGCCGCTGGACGGCGTCGCCGATCCCGAGACGCCCCGGTTCGAGGTCGGCGAGGAGCTCTGGCTCACCACGCCGTCCGAGGACCCGGAACCGCTGCTGCTACTCCCGCCCCAGACGGTCGTGCCCACGGTCTGCCCGGTGGCGAACTCCGTGATCGCGATCGGGGTCATCGCCAGCACGAACACCAGGCTGCTCACCAGGGTGTAGAACTTCCAGGTCCGCTTTCGCGCCGGTTTCCGGCCCTTGTAGACGGTGACCGACTCGTTCTCGGGCGGCGGGGCGATCTGCGCCATCATCCGGGTGTGCTCGCCGCCGGGGTCGAACGGGTCGAACGGTGCGGTCTTGGTGAGAGCGTCCATGCCGAACGCCGCCTCCGCGTCGGCCCTGCGCGCCGCCGTCCACTCCTCCGGCGTCCGTCCGGCTTCGACCACCGCGGGCACCCGGCTGCGGATCTCCTCGCCGGTGCGGTGGAAGACATGCTGGAAGAGCGCGCTGCCGCAGGTGGCGCCGATGCTGACCACGGCAGCGCCGATGATCGTCCCGGCCACGCCCAGGCTGGACGCCAGGATCGCGGCCCCGACGGCGGCCAGCGCGCTGGCCGCCACCTGAATGAGGCTCAGATCCAGGGACTTTCGTCCCTTGGTCCCCTGCTTTTGGTCCGGCCTTTGGTCCTGCTCCTGCATTACGCCCCTTTTATGCGCCTTCCTCCGACCTGTACACGGTACGACCGTTCGAAGACACGAACAGGTTCCAGCCAGTGCGAAGGTGTGAAGATGATCACCGTCCGCCACTCGGTCGACCGCCATCGGAGTGGCGACCCTTGAGAATCCCGTGATTCAGGGGAGACTTGGGCAGCGAGCCGCGACACCCGGGACTCACGAATGGAGTAGTGTTCGTGACACCCGACTGCGGGTCACCTCGGCGTGCCGTTCTTGGAATCGATCCTGTCGGGATCAACTCCGGGGGCGGAGGCGGCTTCCGGAGACATTCCGGAGCCAGAGGCTGGGAAAGATTACCGTGCCATACCGGTGAGTCGCGGATAGGGGCCGACGCACCGGGTAACTCTGCAATGTTGTGGTCGGCCGCCCGTCGGCAGGTCACACTCGTTACGGGAGCAGCGACGCAGGTGACGTCGGCAGGCACCACCCGGGAGGTAACCGTGCCCGAACTGCGTGTCGTAGCCGTCAGCAATGACGGCTCACGACTGGTGCTCAAGGCCGCCGACTCGACGGAATACTTCCTTCCGATTGACGAGCGGCTGCGCGCCGCTGTGCGCGGTGACCGCCCGCGGCTGGGCCAGATCGACGTCGAGAGCCACCTCCGTCCGCGCGACATCCAGGCCCGGATAAGGGCAGGGGCCAGCGCCGAGGAGGTCGCCCAGCTCGCCGGTATCTCGGTGGAGCGGGTCCGTCGCTTCGAGGGTCCGGTCCTGGCCGAGCGCGCCTTCATGGCCGAGCGCGCCCGCAAGACCTCGGTACGCCGCCAGGGCGAGAGCACCGGACCCCAGCTCGGTGACGCGGTCGCCGAGCGGCTGCTGCTGCGCGGGGCCGAGAAGGACAGCGACAGCTGGGACTCCTGGCGCCGTGAGGACAACACCTGGGAGATCGTCCTGGTCTTCCGGGTCGGCGGCCAGCCGCAGCAGGCCCGCTGGACCTACGACCCGCCGCGCCGACTGGTGCAGCCGCTGGACGACGAGGCCCGCTCGCTGATCGGCGAGAGCCCGCAGCGGGTCGAGGAGGAGCCGACCTTCCCGTTCAAGCCCAGGATCGCCCGTCTCCCCGGGGCCGACCGCGGTATGGGCATGCGCCCGATGGCGCCCGAGCGGCCGCCGATGCGGGCGCCGGAACGTCCGGAGCGGCCTCCGGTCCCGGTGGAGGCGCCGCAGGCGCCGGCGCCGGCCGTGGCGGAGGCCCGGGACTCGCTGACCAGCCTGCTGGATGTGGCCACGCCGCAGCCGGCACCGCTGGCCGCGGAGCCGGTGGAACCGGCGGCGGAGCAGGCCGAGCCGGCCGCGGCCGCCGGCGCGGGGGCCGCGTATGCGGACATCCTGATGCCGCGGGCGGCGGCGCCGCACCGTGACCGACTGATCGGAAGCACGGACCGCCAGGCCGAGGCGGACGGCGTTCGCCCTGGTCGGCGGGCTGCGGTGCCGAGTTGGGACGAGATCGTCTTCGGCACCCGGCGCAAGAAACAGGACTGACGGGCTTTTGGTTTTCAGGGGCGCGGGGAACTGCGCTGCCAACCATGCACCTTCGTAGCGGGTTGGTCGCGCAGTTGCCCCCCCCCCCCAAAAGAACGACCCCCCCGGCCCGACGGAGCGGCGGGTGCCC